>JAMQPI010000655.1 GCA_023717565.1 Pyrinomonadaceae bacterium
GGCCGCAGGTGTCAGCGGCCACTCAGTGATCGTCAAAAACATCGTGCTCCCGCAAATGAGTGAGGAGGAGCTGCGCGAGTCATTCAGCTGGCACGCCGAAGAGCACATCCCCTTCGACATCGCCGACGTTAACCTGGACTACCAACTCACTGGTCACACCGCCGACGCTATTCAGGTTCTGATGGCGGCGTGCAAGAGCGACAAAATCGCCAACGTCAAACAGGCCATTCAGCTCGCCGGCAAACAGCCGGTGATCATCGATGTGGACACCTTTGCCCTGCAGAATTGTTATGAACTGAATTATCAGCCTCAACCCGGCGAGGTGGTTGCGCTTCTGAACATCGGGGCGGCCACCATGAATATCAACATCCTAAACGGGGCCCGTTCGGTGTTTGCCCGCGATGCTTCCGTTGGCGGCAGCCAGTACACGAGCCTGCTGCAGAAAGAACTGGGTCTCACGTTTGAGCAGGCGGAAGCTGTCAAGCGCGGCTACCCCTTACCGGAAGATATCGAGGCTCGTCCCATCAAGCCCATCATTGAAACGGTCTCCGACATCCTGGCCCTGGAAGTACGGAAGACGATGGACTTCTATCGAGCCACCGCAGAAGACAGTAAGGACTCAATTCAGAAGATCTTGATTGCGGGTGGCGGATCGAAACTCCCAGGTCTTGGTGAATACCTGGCGAAGCGTTTCGAGATTCCGGTCGAAGTGTTTGATCCGTTCCGGGAGATTCAGGTGGATTCACGAAAGTTCGACCCTGATTACATGCGAGAGATTATTCCGGAGATGGCTGTTGCAGTTGGTCTCGCGCTTAGAGGAGTTGAGGCAGCATGATCAAAATCAATCTACTAGAGTCGGTAACGGATCGGCCCAGCGGGGTCGCGATGGTAGAGGACAGAGTATCCAGTCCGCGCGTACAGACGTTTCTGCTGGCGCTGACTGTGTTCTGTCTCTTTATTCTCGGCGCCAGCTACGACTATGTCAGTGCGAACTCAGCGCATCGGGTAGCGCAGGCTGAACTCGAGAATCAGAAGCGCATCAATCTGCAGATGCTGGCAGTCCAGAAGGAACAAGCTGAACTCGAAAAGAAGACCCAGGATATCCAGGGTCGGATCGACGCAATCAAGAAGCTGCGTGAGTCTCAGCAGGGACCTGGTGCAGTTCTTCGTGACATTAAGGCACGTTTCGATGCCGTACCGGGACTGTACCTCCAGACTATCGAACAGCGAGACGGTGAACTGACAATCAAAGGTGAATCACCTAACGAATCTTCAGTGACTCGCTTTGGTCAGAGTATGGAATTCTCCGCCGGTTTGTTTTCCAACCTTATTATCGAAACACAGCGTCAGCCAGGAAAAGTGATAGCGGCCCCCGGCGAAGTAGCCGGGGTGGTCCCGGAAGTTGTGGCCTTCACGGTGCGTTGTAACTACGCAACTCCCAAGCCCGTCGCCGCAGCACCGCCCGCGCCGAATCAGGTCGCATTTAAGAAGTAATGGGTTAGATCAGCAAATCGACAGCGACCCCAACGATAAACTGGGGAAGGAACAAAAAGATGAGAATCGGTAGCCTTCAAACAATGCCCTGGTACCTGCGCCTGGTAGTGATGGTGGTGATTGCTGGAGTCCTGTACGGCGCCTTTTGGTACTTCGTTACTCGGGGGACGCGCACCGAGACGGCGGCGCTAAGCGCGGAGATCGAGCAACTGCGTCCCCGTAATGCTCAGGCCCAGATGGCTTCTCAGCGTCTCAATGAATTTCGGGCCATCTACGACGCCAGGCAGGAAGAATATGATGAGCTGAAGGCGCTGCTTCCCGAACAACGCGAGCTGACCATGGTGTTGCAGGGCCTACAGGATCGAGCTCGCAACAATGGACTTGTGCTCCGGAAATTCATGCCCAAGGAAGATGTTCAGCAGGACAACTACAGCGGCAAGAAGATCGAAGTCAACGTCACGAGCACTTTTGCTTCGCTGCGGGCGTTCTTTGAGCAGCTCGCTCACTATCAACGGATCGTCTCGATCACAAACTTCGACCTGAAGCAGATCGACAAAGTGTCGAGCAACCATACTATAAATGCGACATTTGATTTGACGGCTTACTACGTGTCGGCAGAGAAACTGCAAAAGCAGGGTCCTCCACCACCGGCGCCTGCTGCCAAATAGATTCTTAGCTACCATCTGAACTCGAGCCGCAAGGAAAGCAAACTATGACGCACTATACGAAGATCATCAGATACGGCCTGGCAGGTATTGCACTGGCGGTCTCAGCTGTCAACGGGGGGTTCGTTGCAAACACCCACGCTCAGGAACCAGAGGTTACCAAACCAGTCGTCATCAAACCCGTTGGCGGCGGCGGTCGCGACCCCTTCAAAAAGATTGAACCTTTCCGCTTGTCGTCGAAAAAGGTGGTCGTCGCCGTTGGGACGCCTTCAATTGAGGAGCGGATAGCTCAGTACAAGGCGCAAAAGTTGGCCGCGATGAATGCCCACATGCCCGCGCCCAAGCCCACCACGGCATTGCTGCTTAACGAAATGGAAATAATTGGAATTTCGCGCACACCTCGTGGCTACGCCGCAATAGTTGAAGCCACGCCGATCAAGTTGTCTTATGTCATTTATCCCGGCGAACGTTTTTATGATGGCCAGTTAGTGGCCATCGAAGACAACCGCCTCGTCTTTCGTCGCGAAACGGTGTTGAGCGACGGACGCCGCACGCGGTCAGTTGAAATTAAACCGTTGCGTCAAGTCCGCCCGCAGAGTTTGATGTCGGCCACGCAAGCCGCCCCTGCTAGTCCACCGGTTGCAGACTCTGAAAAGACTTCAGAGCAGCCCGCTGCCGCCCCAAAGCCTGAATAAACTCCTGGTTGCCACCAGATGTCATTCACCTGGGGCAGCCATTTTCCCGCCGCGCATCAGGGCCCTCTCATGCATTATCGGATTGCCTCAACTTGCGCAGTTTTGACAACTAACCCCGGCAGTTACCGCTTGTGCGGCGCGCGCTTAGATTGCCATCAGCAAATGAGCGTAGTGCGTGGCGGTACCTTCCAGAAATTCCCTTAAGGAGGGAAAGATGTCCTATCAGTCTCGAACCATTACAGCCATACCAAGGACTGCGCTCGTCCTGCTGATTCTGTGCGCCTTTGGCACTTACGGTCTGGCTGCATCGAAAAACGCAACGGTTGAGAGCACAGGTTCTCAGGATCCGGCGATGCTTCAGGCCCAGGCTTCTCCGTCACCGACCCCGCAAGTGTCCGTGGCTGCAGCGGATGGGATGACCCAGTCGGAACAAGGGCGGCAGTACGGTCAACCCGGTTTTGTGGGTGAGCCGATCAATCTTAACGTCGTCAACGCCGACATTCGCGACATACTCAACTACATTACCGAACAGTACAGCGTTAATTTCGTTATCGACTCGTCCGTCGCGGCAGTGCCGGTTACCGTGAATGTGCAGGACGTCCCCTGGAATGTTGCGCTTGATGCAGTGCTTAAAGCGAATCGGCTGGGTATCGAATCCAGCGGCAGCATTCTACGCGTGGCCACCAACGCGGTGCTCGCTGAAGAATCTCAGACCCAAAGGGTCATCAGCGACTCACGACTCGACGCATCTCCCCTGGTTACGGAATTCATCCGCTTAAACTACGCTCGTGCTTCTGGAACTCTGGCGCAGGCCGCGGGTTCAACCGGAGCGTTTTCGGGCGGTGCCACCAACTTGAGTTTCAGCGGCGGCGCAGGTGGCGATGCGACCGGCGGTAGCGGCGATCAAGGATTGATGCCGATTATCTCGCGTCGACTGTCTCGGCGCGGCTCCATCGAAGTTGACGGCCGCAGCAATACATTGATCATCACCGACGTGCGCGAGAATATCGGAGCTATCCGGCAACTGGTTGCGATTCTGGATCAGCCGGAACCGCAAGTTGAAATCGAAACTCGAATCGTTGTCGCCACGCGCAACTTCAGCCGTGACCTCGGCGTCCAGCTTTCCGGCATTGTTCTGAACCCCAGCCGTGGAGGGTTGGCTAGCGGAACAACTCTACCTTCGAGTCCCCCGGTCTCTGGTACGGTTCCTCAGGGAGTACCCGGCGGACTGGTTGGTACCTCTCCTCCGATAAATACTCTGGCGGCAACCGCTGCATCCACCGTGATTGGTTTGACGACCGGAATCTTCGGCACGGCTCAGATTAGCGCGCTGATAACCGCTGCTGAAACAAGAGGCACAGCCAAGACCGTGGCCACTCCCCGGGTGACTGCGCTAAATAATCGGCCGGCACAAATCGAAAGCGGCTCGCAAATTCCCGTTCAGACAACTCAAGCTGCGAGTGGAACAGCAATCGTGACCACAACCTTCGTCTCAGTTCCTTTGCGCTTGTCCATCACGCCGCAGATAACTGACGTTGGCACTGTAATTCTTCGCGTCACCATCGAAAACAACACCATCAATACGGGCATCGCCGTTGGCGGCGTCCCCGGCATCGACACACAGCGCATGCAGTCTGAAGTGCTGGTACCCGATGGCGGCACCACCGTGATGGGTGGAGTGCTGGCTGACACGGAAGGCGAGACCCGGCAACGCACGCCTGGTCTGGCTTCGATCCCCGTGATCGGTAACCTTTTTAAACGTAAGTTAACGACCCGAACCAACAGCGAAATCCTGTTCTTCATCACTCCGCGCATCTATCGTCCCGACTACCAGGGCCGTCCGCTGCCGGGTGCCGCCAGCACGGGACCACGTATCCAAAGCATTCCGCAACCCGTGCCGTTGGGCAATCCGCAGAGCAATACCCCAACTCCTACGCAGTTGCAGCAACAGGAGCGCGCTCCACAGAACCAGAACCCGCAAGGGCTGAACGGTCCTACGCCAAATACTCCAGCCCAGAACACTCCGTCGGCTCGGCCCGGCGCTTTGGGTGGTACTCGCCCGTAAGGAAGGTTTGGAATGTTTAAAGAGCTGCTTCAATCCACAGTTGAGCGCACCGAGGGAAGCCTCGGTGCCCTCATTATGGGTCTCGACGGTATCGCCGTTGAGAAGGTAATCGGTGAGGCCGGCAACGAAGCCAATCTCGACGTCGCAGCCGCTGAGTTCACATCGCTGGTACGCAGTGCTCAGCGATCTGGCAACGACATTGGGTTGGGTAACCTCCGGGAGATAGTGGTTTCGCTCGACAGCGCAGTCATCATGATGCGGTTGATAGGTCGCGAATACTTCGTTGTCCTGGCCCTTAATCCTGAAGGCAACCTGGGGCGCGGTCGTTACGAACTGCGCAAGGCCGAACTTCAGTTAACCAAAGAATTCGCTCTGTAATCTTACGGAGTTTCAAAAGTCCGGAGACAATTTCTTAATGCTTTTCTCCAAATGTTTACGCCAGGCTTTTTTAAGCCTGGCCTTTTTTCTTCTAGTCACTTCTTCAGTAACTGCCGGTACTCTCTTCGGTACTGTCTCGGAGATCCATGACGGTGACACGATTACGATCATCTGCCTGAAGCGTCCGCTTCAGATTCACTTGATGGGGATTATGGCGCCTGAGAAAGAACAGCCGTACTCGGAAGTCGCCAGACAACACTTGTCAGATCTGATTCTAAACAGTCAGGTGGTAGTCGAAACCTCAGGTCTGGGCGAAAACGCTCTGATTGTGGGCAGAGTGTTTCTGAAAGAGGCGGACGTTGGCGCTCAGATGTTACGAGATGGTGCCGCCTGGTACGACAAGCCCTACGATTCGATCCTTACGGAGGACCAGCGCCAAATGTACCTAGCCTGCGAATCCGCCGCGCGAAGTGAACATCGCGGCATCTGGCAGGATGCGAACCCGCTCCCGCCCTGGGAATTCAAAGAGGGCATGCGCTTGCCGGCGCCTTCGAAGTCGAGCCCGGTTGTGAACACCAAGGCCGCTGCCCAAACCAGAAGATCCGGATTGACGAGTGAAAGCCTCTCGCCTTCGTTCGCCAGCACGGGTCCGCTTTCGTTAGGTTCTTCGGAACCGGTAGCCGTAAGTTCAGACTCAAGGTGGGTTAGATACACGCAACCTGACTCGAAGGCTTCGATCCTTGTGCCTGGCGATGGCTCCAAACGTACCACTCAGGTACTAATGGGAGATGGGCGGGTCGTCAAGGTCAATACTTACCAGGGGCGAGCTGACAGGACAGCTTATGTTGTCGTGTCGTCGACGGGTCCAAGCGCCGGAGAGTCAGACGCAGACATAATGGACAACGCCATCAAGGGTTTTATTGGAGGCATACAGAACGACTTCAAAAAACTGGGTGCCACCTTTGAATGCTACCCAAATCTCGATCGAGAGATTTTAGTGAGTGGGTACGCGGGA
>JAMQPI010000644.1 GCA_023717565.1 Pyrinomonadaceae bacterium
TCACTCCCGCCGTCATCGCTTCAAATGACGGCCGCGACAGCTTTTCGTCGTCGCTCATCTCAAAGTACTCTGCCGGCGCGAAGAACTCTTTCACCGTTTCCGTCGTCTGGTTCTCTCCTCCCAAACTCACGCTGCTGATCCTGAACTGCCGCGCTCCCGCCGGCGCTGCCTGTCCAAACCTCGTGATCTCCAGGTTCAGCGGCACCACATTCTGTTTCACCGTCAGCGTCCCCAGCGGATGCAGTAACACTTCCGTTCCCGCTCCCACCTGCGTCCGCAGCGTTACCAGCTGCCGTTGTCCTCCCGGTAGCTGGCTCACCCAGTTCGCCGGATTGCGCAACGCTTCCTGCAATCGCGGCAGCACCTCGATCGGCGCTGGTCCCGGTGGCCGCTCTCCGCTCACCAACGTCTTGTCCACCCGCACCGTCACGTCCCACCACAAAATCTCAAACGTCGCTTTCGCTTTGATGTGCAACGGCCGCGGCCCCGACAGCGAACCTTCCACCCGCACCTTGAACAGATTCGTCGAACCTCGCTTCAGCTGTAGTTGCGCGTGAAACTCCGCCACGAAGGCGAACGGGTCGAACTGGATCAGCACGTCATAGCCGATGTCCCCGTGGATGCTGAACCCAGCCGCCGCCGCATACAGTTCCGCTCGCGCCCCAAACTGCACTGTGTTCGAGGTCAACGCGAAATACGACTCGCACCTCAACCGCGGGTTGTCTCCCGCGCACAGATTGATCGCGATCCGTTCCAACTTGGGAAAGTTCGCCGGCGGGTTAAACGCCGGATGCAGGCCGCCCACCGCCAGCGCGAAGCTCGGCGACCCCTCCCACTTCAACCTCATCGCCATGTCGCCCGTCAGCGCGAACTTCTTCAGCAGCCGCGAATCGTACAGCGTCGCGTCCAGCGCCGCCGTCCCCTGATCGAAATCTATTACCCCCACTGCATCCAGCTGCAGCCGAACCAGATCGTTCTCCCGCTTCGGCAGGATCGCCGCGATCTGCGCCAGCACCAGCAACCGCAGCCGTTTCCCAATCTCCAGCACCACCGCCAGTTCGGCTGTGATCAGCGCCGGCGTCCCCCACGAGATCTGCACCATTGGCCCAAACAGATGACTGCCTTTGGCCGCCGGGAATACCCGGCTCAGGTTACTGATGATCTGCGGCGCGTTGCGGCTCGGATCTTTCGGAAACATCACGCTGTCCAGCGTGTGGTTCTTCAATCCCGCCCGCAACGCCTCCTCATCGAACGTCCGGTTGATCCCCAGCAACCCGCCGATCCCCGTCAGGCTAAATCCCAACCCCAGCTGGATCGGCGTGAAACCTTCCACGAAGATGATCAGCACCAGCGAATACCCCTTGCTCCCGTCGGGCATTCGCGTGTTCAGCAAACCGATCGCCTTCACCGCGATCTTCTCCGCGATCTCCAGTTGCAGGACCCCGCTGTATTCCCCCTTCTCCGGTTCGAACTTCAGGAATCCCCCGCCCACCACCATCGGCGCGTTGACTTCAATTCCGATACCGCGGGGCGGAGTTGGTCGAATGGTGAGATCCGCAGAACCCAAACTGCCCGGACCGGGGATGACGGCGGCCCGAACGCCTATTCCATCAACAACGAGACGCACCGGACCGATTTTTACTGATGCGTTGAGCGCGGCGGTGAGCGCCACCCCGCCGTCAGTGGTTGCTAACCCGATCTCAAGTACATCAATGGTGACCGGGCCGATCTGGCGACCGATCGTCAAGCTGGTCTTCAGTTCAGCTCGTCCACCCAACCGAACACCGTTACGGTGCGACCACGACAAATCAACATCGGCTTGAACCACCAGGCCGTCAGTTGCTGCCGTCTCTAGAAATGGCAAACCATCGGGTTTCAGCGTTAACCGGCCTCCCAGTAGCTGCAGCCGCACCGTTGCATCGGTACCGTTGTTGTCGACGAGAGCGCTCACGGCAAGCCCAACCGATTTGGCCTCTACCTTGGAGCCTCCAATCTCGAGCAGAGTTATGGGCGCCACGCCCTTCGGCACAGCGAAAGTCAGGTCGAGTTTCACCTCGGCGCCGGCATCGCTGGTACCAGCCTGCGCCTTATTAAGGCCGGTACGCAGCACCGGTTCAGTGCCCGGTCGGAACACCAACGCGAGACCACTGCCGAGGTCTGCCGTGGCAGACATTCCGATGGAGAGTGTCGAGGACAACGTGAGACGCAAGGTGGTGGCCCCTTCGGCGTACGGCGCGAGACCGAGCCCGCCGTCTACACCACCCGAGGCCGTGGGCGGCAAACCGAACACCGAGATCCCAACCTCGCCCGTAAGTGGGCCGCTCGATCCGAGTAGCGGGAGGAAGAGCTGGATCTGCGGACGATGCTGGGGCACCGTACCACCATGCAGCCGTGCTAAGGGAATGTCCGGCAACTTGCGATGTCTTACTTCAGCGGCAACGTGCTGCAATACGCCGCCAACGCGGACCACGAAGGCATCTGAATCGAAGGTCGCGGTGCCCCAGCCGTAGGTCTCTTGCAGAAGGCCGGTGGGATCAGTGAACAGCTTCGGCACGCGATCCCAGTGCACCACGTGCCGTAGATGTTTGACTTGGAACGAGGCCGGATCAGCCTCGTGTCTCTGCAGTTCGAACCAACCGAGTAACGCGGCGATGTCGAACACCGGCGGCGAAGCAATCGCGGTCGATTGAATGAGGTAGAGGTCTAGGACCCGAGTGAGGAACTCGTCTTTGATCCTGGTACGGTCGAGGTAGTCTTGCGGCGCCTGAAACCGCAGGTCGCTTAGATCATCCAGCACTTCAATCACGGCATCGGCAAGCTCGGCCAGAGCAATTGCCTGATCCGCAGTGGACGCCTCGGGATCGCCGGCGAGGTCCGACCATGCGGTAAGGCGAGTACCGACGCGTGCCATATCCAAGCCGGCCAGACCGATGTCGTCGACTCCCGGCGGAAGATCCCAGCCCAGTTTGGCCAGCAACACGCGTGGCCCGTTGACGGCTTTGGTAATCGATCCGGCGATAGTCAGCGCCGAGGCGATTCCTGCTAGTAGGGTGCGTTCGGCGCTCACTGCTTGATGTCCTCGCGCTCGCGCTTGACATCCCACTTTCCGGTGGAGAAGTGGAACTTACGCGTTCCTGTGATCGGCCTAATAACGGCCTTGCTAGGCTTGAGTTCGACACCGAGAGCAGCGAGGTGTTTGCGCGGCGTGTCGAGACAGCCCCCTTTCTCTTTGGGATACTCCAACACGAAGCCATGCAAGTCAGCGCGCGTGGCGTTTTTGACGTGCTTAAGCGCGCTCTCGGCGGCGGGTCTCCACAGATCCCTGAGCCACTTGTGCTCCGGGCCAGGCGCCAGCCTTGGATCTTCAGGATTCGGAATTCCAGTGACCTGGTCAACTATTCCGAGATGCTCGGCGAACAGCCGGCGCCGCATCAACTGGGCAAACTTAGTGACCGCGCCGGTGGTCGGTGGGTTGATATTGAGGTTGAGTTCGCACGCGGTTGTCTCGCCAAAGACCAGCGGGCTCAGCAGCAGGTTGTAGTCGAGCGAGAGCCCGTCGAGGTTCGCCGATCCGACAGTGGCCCACGAATCGTCCACGACGGCGCCTTTGGCGTGAATGTAGACCGGGGCCACCCACGGACGGGCGCTTTTCGTCCCCTTCGCGTCGTAGGTCCAACGGGTGAAGACGCCGACCCGATCGCCTCCGGCCTTCCTGAGCTGCTCGATCCGCTTCTCCTGGCGACGTGGGTAGAAGATCACGTCGGGCTTGATCGGAACGACGAGAATAAGCTCGAGGTTGGAATTCGCGTTCAGCGTCTCAACCAGCGCGTCAGTGATGACGCCATCAGTGAAGTATTGGTTCTCCAAATAGATGTAATGCTTTGCCGTGGCGAACGCCCGCAGGTATCCCTCCAGGATTCCCTTCTCGCTCTCGCCGCCCAGCCCTGAGAAACGCTTGCCGCTGAGCGTGCGCACAACCTGCACTTTGGCGATTGCGTCCTCGCCACTGGTTTGCGCGTTGGGTTCGAGCCCGTCGGGCAACTTCGGCAACTGCTCCGATTCAGGAAGGTCCTCGTTCCAGTACAATCGAAACGTTTCGAACAGATCGCGCGCTGCCGGCCCAACCACGGCCATACTCAGGTCGTGGACCATGTCGCCGGTGTTATAACCTCGTTGCGGGTTTTCTATCGGATGAACGAGGGAGTCGAAGTACCGCTGCGAGAATGGTGATCCGAGCACCACTGCTCGCTTGTTGTCCACGATCACCATCTTGCAATGCTGCACGCCGTTGTCCGGCGCCGGCTGTTTGAAGCCGCGCACGGCGATTCTCTTGACGTCTTGATCGGCGATGGCCGGATCGAAGTACCTCTTCAAGTTGTCGACGTCCGTCACATCCTCGAGTTTCAACTTGACCTTGATGAATTCGACGAAGAACGCGACCACTGTAGTGATCAGCACGAGCGGAAAGAACGGAATCCCGATACCCAGCAGCGCTCCGATCCCGGCTACTCCGCCGACGCCGAGTCCGGCTGCGAGCGGGGTGAGTACCCCCAGCCAAAAAATTCCCTCAGGAAAGCCGAGCCCCGGCTCGTTCATCAGAATCCTGACCAGAGTCTTATCCTTCCGGATCTTGTCGACTAAAAGTCGCTCGGGCCGGTCATCACCGATTCTGGGGACCGGATCTTTCGGCGCATTGGGTACAACGGGATCGATTGGAACGATCGGAGTCGAGCCAAATTTGAAGACCAGCTTCGCCTTCTCTTGTGGCTCTTTGGTCGCAGGATCTATGGCTTCGTTATCATTGTGGAACTTGTCCGGCAAGGCAAAGAACAGCTGCGTCATATTGATCGAGTGTTCGGCAAGTTTTATTTCATCAGCTGTGCGCCCGAACGCTTCGAGGCCATCGACGAGGAGCTTCACGGCGTTGCCGTCGCTCACGAACTTCGCCGTTCCGGTGCGGTTGGTGACCAGCAGACCTTCGGCGTCGGCCCGGTTAATGGTTATGTCGTTGAGATCGTGGTTCGCCGCCGTGCCGTGCACCACCTTGTCCAGGCTCAACTGGCGCCCGACCTTGTCCACGACGCGCACGCGAAACGAAGGCACGATCGTCCCGGCCTCGATGGCTTCGACCGCCTCGAGGCTCTCGATGTTAAGAGTGAACCGTCCGACATCGTCGACCGCGACCGGCTTGGCAAGCTTGTCGGAGGTGAGCAACCAATCGCCCAGCGCGACGATCTTTACGCTGGTCATCGGCCGCCGTTCTTCATCAACGACGCGACCGGTTACGGTAATCATGCCGACCTACCTTGCTGGAAGGATTTGGACGAGTGTGGCACGGTGAGAACCATAGGCTTGGGGTCACTTTGCTTGGCGGCTGAACCTCACTCACGCAAAGTTCAGGATGTGAGCATAAACGCCAAGATCGTGTGCTCGAATTTCAGTGTGAAAAACTCGGACCAGCCTGCATTGTGATGAAGGCCCACGACATCTTCATTGCCCCGGAGCACATCGTGAGTTCGTCTCTTCCGGACAAACAACACAACTCGGAATTGAGGACGCACTTACGATTCCAAGGAACTGTGTCGGGGATCGCATAGTACATTGGATCCAGAAGAAAATGGAACCCAATAATGCTCGATCTTAATCAGGTGTCTGCGGCGATCGTCAGTCATGCGCCGATCTTGAAGGAGAGCGCCCATCTCGTAGCAGTTTCAAGCCCTCGACTAGCGGTGGAAACTCAACGAGAGCTTCCTTCTTTACGCCCCAGGTGGTGAACAAATGCCCGAGTAGTTTTTTGCCGGCGTGCTGCCGGCTGTAATCGACTAGTGCTTTGGTAGCATCCACCTTGTTCCAGCCAGCCGGCAATACTCGGAAACCTTTTTCGATGAACATGGGGATCGAGGGATAATTGTCTCTTAGTTCGTAGTGCCACGGGCAGACAATGATGTCTTTCGGGATCAGGTCGATAGCCGCAGCCGTTCCGTTGATGGACGCTTCCCACTCGCCCAGGTCGTACTTCTTGCCGTCGATCAAACGATCGCCCCACATGAGCATCTCGACGCGACGCTTACGCACCAGGTGAGCGTAAATGTCGTTGACGGCTTTCGCAAAGAGTAACCCCACGTCTTTCCCCTTTGTCGCTGGTGAGAATTCAGAGCCGAGCAAGAAGACCTCATCCATTCCGACGTGAAAGGCGTTGGCACGAAACGCATCAATTATCTCATCCATCAACTGGAAGACTACTTTCCGGACCTCGGGGTTAAGCGGATCCCATTCACGGCAATAGATGCCCTGGTTGTCGGGAAATGCTCCGGGTGTGATGTCGAAGGCCGGATAGACGGTTAGCAGTGGAAAGGTTTCGCCCTTCCAGGACTGATGACCGAGTGATTGAAATTCAGGGATCAGCCGGATGCCGAACTTCTTGCACAGCGCCGCGAATCTGCGCGCGCCGTCGTGCGTGATCGGACTTGTTCCCCTTCGCAGGTTGGGATGAGACTTGAATGCGAAGTTGTAATCAACCTCGAGAATTATTACGTTAATTCCCATCTTCGCGAGGTTTTCCAGATTCTGCCCCAGCACGTCAAGCGCACTATCACTGGTGTAATCGAGGAGGTGTAAGGCCCGCCAGGGTTTCGCGCGCTTTGATACGACACCGGCGTCAGCTGGCATCCATGTTGCGCCTATCAAAAGGAACAAGACGACACTAAATAGACGTACGGCTCTCATACTCAGGCTTCTCCGCGTTCTGGTGGACAACACCAACCGTGTCCTCGACATCCTAAGGGCGCCGCTGCTCCCTGGGTTTGCCATAAGACCGTTTGGTCTCACACACTCTTTTGACTCCATACGCCACGTGGACCTTAGCGATACGGCGCGTAATAGGCGTAATATTAGCCAAAAGGACTGCAGCGAAGGAAGTTCTTGCTGAGGAAGGAAGTAAATTATGAGAGCAATCATACTCTTTGCGACCGTGCTGTTCGTCCTTACGTTCGTGCCGAATCCTTCTCATGCACAGTCTGGCCGAAAGTCTCCGCCACCTGCGAAACCCGATCCTGCTGCTAAGTCTGCCGATTCCTCGGCGGATGATCCGGACAATCAGGTCGCTTCGGAAGGACGTCTGGAAGGTGAAGGCGAGACAATTGAAGGTGATGTTCTGCGAGTAAACACGACCCTCGTCACGGTGCCGGTGAGCGTGATGGATCGGAATGGCAAGTACATTCCCGATCTGCAACGTCGCGATTTTCAGATTTTTGAGAATGGAGTCAAACAGCGAGTTGCTTATTTCGCCACCGTGGACCAACCATTCACGGTTGTGCTCTTGCTCGATACGAGCGGGTCGACTAACTTCAGCATGGACGAAATTCAGGAAGCCGCTATCAGTTTTGTTAGTCAGCTCAAGGATCAGGACCGCGTGATGGTGATGTCGTTCGACGATAGGATACGCGTCCTTAG
Organism: Pyrinomonadaceae bacterium; assembly: GCA_023717565.1. Lineage (GTDB taxonomy): Bacteria > Acidobacteriota > Blastocatellia > Pyrinomonadales > Pyrinomonadaceae > PSRF01. The sequence goes on from JAMQPI010000644.1 coordinate 7,453, forward strand.
TGAGCCTACCAGCAATCGCGACGAACTGACACGAGCGATCCGGCGCGCCAAAAACGGAGGCGGCACACGCTTGTACGATGCTGTAGAGATGGTCCTCAAAAAGAAACTGAGTCAACTCTCCGGTCGCAAAGCTGTGGTGCTATTCACCGATGGCGTCGATACGACCAGCCGGAGCGGAACCTACTCAACCACGATTCGGGACGCGTCGGAGTCCGACGGTGCTGTTTATAGCGTCGCTTATAACACCGCCAACTCGTTGCCGATCAATGCTGGCGGTTTGCCCGGCGGCAGAGGCGGAATACTCAACTTTCCGTTTCCGTTTCCGGGACCGGGCGGTGGCGGAGGCGGCCCAGTCACTGGTTCGAGTCCTGCTGATTACCGGCGCGCCGACGAGTACCTACACGAGATTGCTAGGGAATCAGGCGGACGCTTCTTTCGCGGCGATACGCTGGTAGGACTCAGCTCAGCTTTTGCCCAGGTCGCGGATGAGCTTCGGCGCCAGTACAGCATCGGTTATTACCCACCCGCAGGACAAACAGGTCAACGGCGAACTATCAAAGTTAAAGTGAATCAACCGAACCTGGTGGTGAAGTCGCGTGAAACCTACATCTACTCTCAAAGGACAACTGCGGACAAAGATAAATCTAACGAGCAGCCAACGGAAACCGTCCGGCCCGCCAAGCCTTTTGGTGGGTCGCATTATAAGTCGCATTATAAATAGCACCGCAGCCGACCGGATCATCCTATGAGGTCAGTGCCACCATTCGGTAGCGGTGGGTCCTCGACTTGAGTGATTGGTAGCCCTGGACCCACCGCTACCGCATTGTGGTACTGACCTCATCACATTGCTACTTGAGTTTGGTAGGATGTACCAACCTCGTCAGGTGGATGAGAGTCGGCTCCGATAACGACCGGGAGTAGTCCCAACGGCCCTAACGAAGGCACGCCTCATTAAGTCCGCGTTTACGAATCCGCAACTTCGCGCAATCTGCTCAATACTCTTATCAGTGTCTTCAAGTTGCCGGCGAGCGGCCTCCACGCGCATTTGCGCAAGATAGCGCGCCGGCGGACATCCTGTCTCGCGCACGAACACGCGCTCAAAGTTTCGCACACTCATGGCCACGCGCTGGGCGAGTAGTTGCACCGAAAGGTTCTTTGCCAGGTGGTCGGCAATCCAGACTTGTAGCTCCTGAATATTTTTCATCTCAGACGCTTGCTTCGTCAGCGAAACGCTCAACTGTTGCTGGCCGCCGGGCCGTCTCAGAAACAAGACAAGCTCGCGAGCAATCTCGTGGGCCAGCGCGCTGCCGCAATCCTCTTCCACCCAGGCCAGCGCCAAATCAATACCGGCAGAGATACCGGCCGAGGTATATATGTTTCCATCTCTAACCCAGATTGGTGAGGACTCCACCTTCACCTGCGGATGCCGCTTGGCAAGTTCGCTTACGAACTTCCAGTGTGAAGTAGCTCTCTTACCATTCAGGAGTCCGGCTTCAGCCAGGACAAACGACCCGACGCACACGCTTCCCAATCGACGAGTCGTCGGAGCGATCTTTGTCAGCCATTGTGAGAGCGTTGGATCCCTGGCCAATCGAGTGGCCACCCCACAAACCAGAAGGACAGAGTCAATGTTGCCCTTCACATCCTTAAGTCGATATTGAGCAAGGAAGGAAAGCATGCCTCCCTCCCCCTGAACTTCCAATTCCTTTCTGTTAGTGGCGATCTCAAGGGAATAGATCTTTTTTCCGTACAGACGATTGGCTGCGCCGAAGACCTGCATTGGACCGACGAGGTCTAGCTCCTCGACTGGCGGGACCACGACGACGACGATTCGCCGCCTCCTAATGGAAGTGGTTGCGCCTGTCCTTTTTTTATTGTTCGCCATTGCTCGTTCAAGAATATGCAATAGACAGAATTTCTACTACAAGCATTTGACGGCTGGCGGCGGAAATCGACTGAACTTTGGCAGAAAAAGACAACGGATAATCGCTAGAATCCCCACGAAGATGAGGTCTGTACCATTCAATAGCCAATGGATCCTATGCTCAACCAAGTAAGCACCGCTCAACCACAGAACCATTTGCCGTAGCCAATGGATCCTATGCTCAACCAGACCCGCAGCTACTCAACGCGAGTCAAGCGCCGTTATCTGCTGGTGCCGCAAAATGGCTCCGGGCCTGGCCTGTGGTTGAGCGGTGCTGTGCTGGTTGAGCTTAGGATCCATTGGCTACGGCAAATGGTTCTGTGGTTGAGCGGTGCTTGTGCTGGTTGAGCGATACCGATCTCACATCGATGGACTACAATGATGAACCTCTACAAAGATCTGCAATACGGCGTTCGATCGCTTCGGAGGAGCACCGGCTTTACTATCGTGGCGATTATCACGCTAGCACTGGGGATCGGCGCCACCACGGCCGTCTTTAGCGTCGTAAATTCCGTTCTTCTTCGTCCGCTTCCCTTCAAAGATCCGGATCATCTAGTGTGGGTTTGGTCCCGCCGTCCGGACAACAACAAGGCTCCGTTCTCCCTACCCGACTTTCTCGATTACCGCGACCAAAATCAAACGCTGGAAATTGCGGCGTTCGGCAACATCGGCCTGAGCTTAGCCGGGGCCGAAAGGACCGATCGCCTACAGGGTCTCAGAGTATCGGCCAATCTGTTTCAACTCCTGGGCGTTGACCCGAAGCTAGGGCGGCTGATGCGTTCCGAAGATGACCAGCCTGACCAAAGGCGTGTTGTGATGCTCACCTATGAATGTTGGCAGCGAAGGTTTGCAGGTGAAGCACAGATCGTCAGCAAAACCTTGAATCTTAACGGCGAGAGCTACGAGGTCATAGGCATTCTTCAGAAAGGCTACTCTCTACCAAATCCAGATGCCGAGTTGGCAATACCGCTGGCTCCGGATGTCGACCCCTTGCGCAACGTGCGTGGCTCGGTAAATTTCCTTCGGGCGATAGGTCGTTTGAAGCCGGGGGTAACACGCGGTCAGGCCGAATCGGATCTCTCCGCAATAGTCCTACGACAACGTCAACAATATGGTGACGCATACCTTAAGAAGACGGGTATCAATCTGGTACCACTCTACGAGGAGCTTGTAGGTAACACCCGAACGGGCCTGTTCGTCTTATTCGGAGCGGTCGTTTTGGTTTTGCTAATAGGATGTTCCAATCTCGCGGCCCTGTCACTCACACGAGCTTCGGCGCGCTACCAGGAAATCGCAATTAGGAAAGCCATTGGGGCGACCTCAGCGAGAGTGGTTGCGCAGCTACTAACCGAGAGTCTGATGCTCGCGCTGTTAGGTGGCGTCGTCGGACTGCTTGTGGCTGCATGGGGAGTTCGAGGGCTCCTGGCTCTTAGTCCAACGCAACTGCCGCGTTACCAGGAAATCGGGGTTGATTTACGAGTACTCGCTTTTACGACGGCCGCGTCCGTGCTCTCCGCAGTGATTTTCGGAGTCCTGCCTGCGTGGCAAGGAGCCAGGGCGGAAATGAACAGCGCCCTGAAAGCGAGTAGTCGCGGAGCGGGCGATCGCGCGCGACTAAACCGGTGGCGGAGCATGCTGGTCATTACCGAGGTCGCGCTTTCCTTCGTGCTCCTGATTGGCGCGGGCCTGTTAATTCAAAGTTTCAAAAACGTGCAGGCAATCCAACCGGGCTTTGATCCTACTAATACCTTAGCCGTCCGACTTTCATTGCCGAAGGTGAGATATAAGGATCGCGCTGCTTTGGCGTTATTCTGCGAAAAACTTTTACCGGGAATTCAGGCTTTACCAGGTGTGGAAGAAGTTGGGGCCGTGTCGATCTTACCCATGAGCGCAGGAGGCAACACAATCAGTTTTAGCGTTGTCGGCCAGGCCTCTTCGGCTACTGACACAAACACGGCTAACTTTCGCCCCGCCACCGCCAACTACTTTCGCGCAATGAAAATTCCTTTGCTGCAGGGCCGGACGTTTACTGACCACGACAACGCGGACAGTGTGCCTGTCGCGCTGGTAAACGAGGCGATGGCTCGTCGACTATGGCCAAAAGGCGACGCGATAGGCGCGCACATCAGTATTGACGATAACAATACCGGACCACGACCCGTCGAGGTTGCAGGCATCGTCGGCAATGTGAAGCACCTGAATTTGGAGAGCGGTCAAACGTTTGATATCTACATTCCCATGGCCCAGATACATGAAGACGGGGTGGGAATGATCACGAATAGCCAGTACTGGGTGGTTAGGTCGACGGCAGAAACCCGGTCGCTGGAAAGGGCTCTGCTTGGGGAGGTGCAAAAAATAGATCGCGACGTGGCGACTTCAAATATCAAGACGATGGAAGACTACTTATCAGATTCGGTGGCGCCCAGGAGGTTCAGTCTGCGACTACTCACCATTTTTTCCATTGCGGCACTGTTGCTCGCTATCACAGGAATCTATGGCGTGATCTCCTACACTGTAACTCAACGCACTCCGGAGATAGGAATCAGACTGGCACTCGGCGCCAGGCGTACTCAGGTTTTTCTGCTGATTCTTGGTCAGGGAGTTAGGGTTGTTTTTCTCGGGATGGTTTTAGGTTTGGCGGGCGCCCTTGCCGTAACTCGCGTGATCCGCAGTTTGTTATTCGGCGTTACTCCGAGCGATCCGCAAACGTTCGTATTCGTATCTGCGCTGCTCACGGTGGTCGCGCTTATCGCCTGTAGCATCCCGGCGCGACGGGCGACCCGAGTCGATCCACTCATTGCGCTAAGAAACGAGTGAAGACTCATCGCGTGTTGCGGATCCACGAGATCACACGAAACGACACGAATCGGTTGCTTGTTTCGTGTGATTTCGTGGATCCGGTCTTTTCATTGCTTTGCCGCTTCGAAGCCGGCGGCGACAGTGTAGAGCGCTCCTTCTTCCTTCGGCTTGAGAGCCATCAGTTCGTTCAAGCTGGAGTCGAGGAAGCCCCCCATGCATAGCGTCTCCAAGCCGAGTTCACTCGCTCGGAGACAAATGTTCTGCGCCACATGTCCGCACTCAAGCAGAGCGTATCGATACCCGCGCGGCCCATACTTCGTTTGTATCCGGCGGAACACTGCGGCCATCGCGACCACCAGGTTGGCGTCTTTCATGAACGGGTAGGCGTAGAACATCGGCTCCAGAGTGGACCACAAGTTGGCGCGAAGAAGCAGCTGCAAAGAATGCGCGACCACATCATAGTGATACAGGCCATCCTCCAGACCATGCACCCGTTGCGTGAAGGTATATATCTCCAACGGAAACAATCCACCGGCTGAGGGAACCGTGCGACGCAAGAAAGCCGTCTGTCCGCTGAAACGAGCCGGCGCGATCGCGCCGTAACCCGCGAATAGCAGTGCCGACGCATGCTCGAGAGGCATTTCGCTTTGCGCAAAGTCCCGGTAGGAACGGCGGCGCTCGAGCAGGTCCATCAATGCGCTTCCGCCGTGTGGCGGCAGAGAAATCTCGGCGATGATGCCATCCGGAACCTTCAGCTCCTGGGTCACGGCGCCCTTATAAGCATCATCGTTGAGCCACGGCTCCGAATTCAGGTGGAACAGTTGCGACAGCGTCGTCGGATCTTCCAGCGGAATCATTACCAACCTCACGCCAAAGGATGTGGACACGGATTTAAATCGGTTTCGCTACGAACGTTGTCGGCCAGGCCGAGCTGTTGCGGGAGCTTGAATAAGCGCTCGCCACCCAACCGTTCCTGTCCATAGCCAAAGTGCACGGGTTGCAACTCCGGCACAATTACGCGCACCACATGAATTCCGTAGTCGACCAGGTCCGGGGTCGTCAACTCGACAAATGCGGCGCGGTGACCCTTAGCCGCAAGTGCGGCGGCGCAATATGCGAGGTCTTGCGCAGCATCGCCAGTGGAGTTGTTGGGCAACTCGTCAACACGTTTCTGGTCGTTCGTCTGCCACAGGAATGCGAACTCATTCCGGCGATCCAACTGGCTCATAAACGAACTGTGATCTTCGAGTGCGTGTACGTCTTCATAGTTATTGAGCCGGCCTCCCGGAGGCTTGGTCCGGAATCTGGTGGCCTCGGCGGGCCGTCCCTGGCACATCTCAAAGAGCGCCTTGAGCAGCGCTATGTTCGGATCGGGGTGACAACCGAGACCGATCACGTTCGCCGGCCGTTCAGGATCTTCCTCGAACGACACGGCCATAACAGTCGCGCCCGGCAGGTCGCTGGGCATCAGGAACGCTCGGACGTTGACGCCAAAGTGCGCGTAATGCCGATAGATGCGTCCCACCAGTTCCGGCGAGTGATCGAACTTCAATTCTACTGCGGGCAAGCGATTCATCCACGTAATCAGCATCGCGTCCCGTTCCATCATTTCGCAGAGTCCGCCGAGAGTGGCGCTGGCCAGCGAGTCGCCGGCGGCCAGTCCGTTTGAGGTGGACGGTGCGAAATAGTCTTCGAGGCGCGGCGGCGGAAAAACCAGGTACACGAGGCTCGCGGGCAGGGCGACCGGACTGCCATCGACGATGTCCACACCGTCAATCCAGGCCAGCTCTTGCTCGGTTGTCCAACGCGCGTATGGCCAATCTAATTGCGCGTACTGGCGCTCCGAGTAGAGCACGCAACTCCGCGGACTGATGCTGCGAGATTTCAGGTCGCTCAACTTCGCGACATAGGTTCTTTGCGGATCCCAATGGTATGCGGAGTAACGCTCGGCAGCTTCTCCGATGGCGGACGCTATTGCTTCCTCCGGCGTGCGGCCTTTGCCTGCGGCCATCCGGTCGACTCTGGTGGCGACCCGGAAGTCGAAATTGGAAAGTGTAGCGGTGTAGAGATAGGGCGGCATCGGCTCGTCCGCCCCACGTCCCTGCGGTGCGATCTCGCGGATGAGCCCAACCTGCGGGCTGACCAGTTCGCCCAGCCGTTCACTTATCAACATCGGCCTCCTGAACACCGAAACAGGCCGGACACCAGGGCTTGCGCAACACAGAGTGCTTTTCGATTGCCAGATCGGTGAGCCGGACGGTCAGGATTCGTCCCACCAGTGAGGGCTCGGCCAAACCAGTCAGCTCCTTAACAATCTCCATGCCGATGAAGTTGGCCGCCAGGCCCGCTCCGAACACGAGATTCTCCCGTCGCGGGCTATCGTCGCTTTTACGCCGGTCCAGGAATCGCTCATAGGCAAAAGCATCGTCGGGATTTCCGGCGCACGCCACTGCTCGCATTCGGTAGCAGAGGTAACAGGGCCCCTTACCCGGATGCATCGCCGGCCCCGCAACGATTTCGGCGCCGGCGAGTGAGCAAGCGATCCAACGCATGCCGGAAGCAAGGCACACGCGGTTCAGCTTGAAGATCAGGTTGGACTGGCCCGCATCCAGACAGCACGCCACGATATCAGCGCCCTCGATCACCGCTCGTAGATCATCCTCGGAGTCCAACTTCCGATCGTCGACAACCACCCGCACCTGAGGCGCGGCGCGTTCCACTAAACCGGAAACCGTTTCGGCCCGGCCCGACCCGACCGCAGGCACCCCGGTAAACGGCGACAGATAAACGTCCGAAGGCGCGACGGTGAGCGAGTCAATACATCGGATCGTTCCGACTCCCGCGGCGGCGAGTGCCAGCGCGATTCCCGCTCCGGCTCCTGATAGTCCGAGCACTGCCACTGTCGCCGCTTCCAGCTTGTTTTGAAACGTCAAACCGGGAGCAAGATCGTGAAACAGATTCAGCTGCGGCGCCATCCGCTCCGCGACCTCGGGAGCAACTGCTGGTTGCGGGACATCGACCAAGATTCCCTGCTCCGCGAGCACTCCGAGAGCCTCGCGGAGTTCGTCCGCAGGAAAGATATCCGTGGTAGCTGTCTCAATCTCCTCGATTGAGTGTTTACCGTTCAACATGGGAATTACTCGCTGATGGAACTCGCGGAAGGAACGCCCCTTGAGTTTCAGAGACCGGCGTTCGGAGACGAAATGGAGCACCTCATCGCCGTCTTCGTCCGGTGGATCAAACCACACGGAGTAATGGGTCGGCAGCAGAGGGTTTTGCAGTGATATAGGCATTAGACAAGCTTTGATCGTTTACGGTAGGGCGTTTTCGAAATACGGGCAAGCTCAAATAATGTTCTTCATCCTTCAGGACAAGCCGATCAATCGCGAGCTGTTTTAGAATTGGTTCGATTTCACCGGCGGAGTCCGCCAGATCAGCGCGCCGGGCCAGAGTGTCAACTGTTGAAGCAGTGTCACAATAAAGCAGCAGTCTTGCGGCGAGGCCGTTTAGCTCGCGCTCAGAAGACGCAGGCGACGCAGCCGAGTCGCGGCTGTCGCTGATGCGAACCGAGTCGGTATCAGAGAACCAGGCGTCCAGCTTCGCATGCGTCTCGGTGCCCCTCGCCACATACCATCGCCGCACTGCGTCACGAAGCGGCGTCATGTAACTCTCCGGATCTCGACCATCGCCATAGTCGAAATCAAAAAAGTATGCCAGTCGATTTAGCTCCCTCCGTCCCAGGGGAAAGACGTAGAAATACCCTCTTGCAGGACGCATGCGACGGAAGCCAAACTGTTCAGAGCGCGTGTGAAACGGGCTGAACCGGTCCAAACGAACCTGCCCGCACGACAACGGAGGTTGCAGATGAACCAGCAACGGCACCATCTCTGCCATCCGTTCATACTCAGCGGGCGACTCGTCCGGGAAACCGCCGAGAATGTTCCAGGCGCACTCGATTCCCACTTCCTCGCACCATCGCATCAGCTGGATGTTCTGCAACCCGGATACACCCTTTTCCATCAAGCGTAGAACCTGGTTGCTGAAACTCTCAATGCCCGGTTGAATCTGCCGCATTCCGCCGCGGTGCAGTTTCACTACTTGGTCGTAGCGTAAATTTGATTTCACTTCATAGAACAATTCCAGCTGCAAACCGCTTTCGGCGAGCTGAGGAAAGAGGGTGTCGATGTAACGCATGTCGAGAATGTTGTCGACACAGCCAACGCGCGACATGCCATATTTGCTGCACAGGGCGGTCATTTCATCGTACGCTCGTTGCGGACTCTTGCTGCGGAAGGCCATGGTGTCGCCGTTCAGACCGCAGAAGGTGCAGTGATGCTTCGCACCCCACCAGCAGCCGCGCGATGTTTCCACGATCACGTGATACGCCTGTTCGCGACCAACTCGAGACATTTCCAGCTGCGCGAAGTAGTCGTCATAGTCAGGGTATGGCAGAGCGTCCATATCCTGAACTCCTTCTGACTTAGCGACGGTGTTGGATTGGCCCTGTTGCAGAATACCGGGTACAGCCGTCGAGCCGCCGCGGAATACGCCGTCGAGTAGCTTGGGAAACGAGATGTCCGATTCGCCACAGCAAACGTAATCGATCCAGGGGAACGACTGGAGCATCTGCAAGCCCATTTCGCCTTCGCAGTTGGCCCCGCCGAAGACAACCAATGGCGGTTCTGGAAGGGCTTTCAAGCGTTTGGCGACAGCCAGCGAGGCGCAGGTTTGGTGGAACGTCGTGGTGAAACCGACCATGCGCGGAGAGTGCGCAGCTACTCGCCGGGCGCAGTCATCCAGGTAATTCGAAACGACAGTGCGCCCTTTGACGATGCTGGCTATGAGCTCGTCTGTCGCATTTCGCGAGAGAGGCCCACTGACAAATTGCTCGGTATCGGGGATTTCATCGGCAAAGAGATCGCCGGCGAAGAACCACTCACCTACGACCAGATCCGGGGGCAGCGTAGATGAGATTTGCTGATAGAGCTCCGCCCCCAACTCGTCAGCCAGTCGGATATTGCAGTATTCAACAACAGACGTATAGCCTGCCTGCAGCGCCGCCGACTTTAGCAGGCTGACTCCAATCGCCGGCCTTCCCAGATCGGCGAAAGGCATCACGACGAAGACAATGTCCACAGTCGACACCTCCGGCTAAGTCGCGAGTAAGTCGCGATCCGACAGGCTGCATCGTTTGGTTCGCCAGATTAGGCTGGAAACCAACTCAGCCGCCGAGCCTTCCGAAACCGCCACCGCCAAAAAATCCACCGCCTCCGGGGTCGCAGTTGCCGCCGCACTCAAACGTACATGCGCGAATGGTGCAAGCGCGAACCGTGCAGCTACGAACGATGGTGCAGGCACGAATCGCGCATTCATTGATGCAGCCTCCGACGCAGTCGAGAATACAACCGGCATTCGGAGAGGGTGTTGCGGCGCCGCCAATCAAGGAGGAGACCTTTTGATAGGCCTTCATTTCTTCCTCGGTGATATGAACTTTTGAGAGCTTATCCTCCAGCTCTGCGACTCGCATTTCCAGGGTTTTTTCCTTCGGTTGGTCAGCCATTTCTCGACGCCTCCGTTCTTTGAGATCAGGACGTGAAAATCAATGCGTTACCGAGCGGTTCTAATACCTCTCGCAGCGTTAACAACACCTTCGCTAATGCACGAATCTACAACCGACTGATGTGAAAGGTTTCCTCCGTAAGGTACGCGTAGTGAGTAGCGCGAAAATACTCCCAATCCAGCGCGAGTGTCAATAGAAAGACGCAGGAGGTAGCTAGTTCGAGCCTGGGTACGTTTCGATCCTTTGTTCAAGTGCTGCGATGGTTCGGTCTTTAGCCTCCAGCTCAACATCTTTGAGACGGATCACTTCCCCCAGACTTTCAGTCGTTTCCTCATATCGCATAGAAGCAGTTTGCCAGGATTCCGATGCGCTCTGCCATTTCTCCGATGCGTCCTGCCATTTCGCAGAAATCTCCAGCGCCGTCGCCAGCCGCGCTGAGAGCTCGTTCAACTGCATAGGCGCTGCCTCCAGATGCTTGTTCATGGAGCGCCGTCCAATCATCGTGCCTAGCAAAAGGCCAACAACGAGACTGCCCACAGCCAGGATGATTGGCCCCGCGAGTGGTAAGAAGTCTGATGACATGGCCTCATATTAATCCCGCTATTCTCAGCCGTCCACGTCCTGAGTGAGGCCTCGGATGATTAGCAACATACCTTGATTCGGGATTCGGTTTGAGATAAAAGGCTTCAACCTGGAGTATTTCAAATCCTACGGTAAGGAGCTGCATCATGGCTGTTACAGAAATCGCCCCCGACCTGTATCGCATCTCAACCTACATCCCCGAAGCTGACCTGCAGTTTAATCAGTTCGTCATGAATGATGACGAGCCGCTACTATTCCATACTGGTATGAAAGCCCTGTTCCCCGCGGTGCGCGATGCAGTTGCGAGCGTCGTTGATCCTTCGCGCATACGCTGGATAGGTTTCAGTCATTTCGAGGCTGACGAATGCGGCTCGCTGAATGAGTGGCTCCAGATAGCGCCGGCTGCACAGCCGGTCTGCAGCATCGTCGGAGCAATGGTGAGCATCAATGATTTCGCTCTTCGTCCGGCGCGGGGCATGACAGATGGCGAAGTGATCAGCACGGGTAAGCACCGCTTCCGTTTCCTTCAGACGCCACATGTGCCGCATTGCTGGGAGGCGGGACTTCTGTTCGAGGAGGTAGGCGCCACGTTACTCTCCTCGGATCTCTTTCACCAAAGCGGTAACGTGGAACCGCTGACCGAGTCCGACGTCGTGGAGCGCGCGCGTAAGACTTTGATTGAGTATCAAGCCGGTCCGCTGGCCAATTACATGCCCTATACGAATCACACGGATCGCCTCATGCAAGGGCTGGCTGATCTGAAGCCACGAACAATTGCGACGATGCACGGCTCAGCCTACGCGGGCAATGGGGAGCGCGCCATCCGCGATCTGGCGATCATGATGCGGGAAGTTCTCGCCACTGACAGCAGCGACTGGTACTAGCGACGGCGGATCACCTAGAATGCCGGCGTATACAGGCCCGTTTTCTCACCAGCTTCGATGGATCAATTCTGACTTTAGACAAGACTGGTATACTTCCGGGGCTCACTAACAATTAACTTGGCTAGATGAAAGGAATGTCTACGTGACTCCATCCTACCAATCAACGCCGGAGCCGCAGTGCCCGGAGTCCCTTTTCCGGACCGAGCGACGGATCACTCGCGGTTGCGTTGTGCTTTTGCTAGCCGCAATTGTGCTCGGCAGCGCCGGTTGCTTAAAACTGAGAAATGACAACAGCAATGCGAGTAGCGGTGGAGGTGGTCACACAAGTTCCCCGGACAACTCAAACACTGGCCTGTCTTCGCCTCCTGTGCCGCCATCTTCGGTTGGTGAAGGGACACCAACAACATGGGAGGCGAAAGCCACGTCGCTAAACGGCAAAGACGGACAGAGGTTCACGCTGGCGTGTTCGCCGGGAGGCACAGCGCGTTCGGTATGGGGTAGCGATATCTATACAGCCGATTCATCAATCTGCACGGCAGGTGTCCATAGCGGATTGATAACCTATCAGGAAGGCGGCGACGTCACCATCGAACTGCGCCCAGGCAGGAGTATCTACGGCTGCAGCGAAAGAAACGGCGTGACGACCAGCTTTTATGGCTCATATACGCGAAGCTTCGTTTTCCAGACTCCCAACACCGAGGCGATCGTGCGAGCAGCCGAGGACGAGACACCTGTGCTATGGAATACGCCGGCTATAATGGTCAGCTTCGAACCCGGCAAGATCTACAAATTCAAATGTCCCTCTAGTGGCAAAGAAAGTCCGGTATGGGGCACCGACATATACACGCTCGATTCGTCGATCTGTAATGCGGCGGTTCATGCCGGCAAGTTGACTTTGGAGAGCGGCGGTTTGGTAACGATTGAGCTGCGTCCCGGAGAGTCTGCTTACAAGGGGACAACCCGAAACGGAATCAAAACCAATGATTACGCAAAGTACGGAAGCAGTTTTGTGGTGAAGTGAGCCACACGACTCCGATCGAAAGCGATATTGAGGACCGCTAAACGAAAAAGCGCCTCCGGCGCGTTCGGAGCATCTTCACTCCGGAGGAGTGAGATGTTTATAGACCGGGACTCAATGAACATCCCTCGCCTACTGACCGGGCGCCTTCTTGCGCGGCAGCTTCTCTTCACGCATGGCTGTTTGGTAGATGAAGGCAGCCATGATCGTGGCGGCTTGCTTCAGATCGTCTGACTGAATCCGATCAAACACGTCCTGATTTGAATGGTGGGTGCGCGAATCGTATTCGATTTGATCCTGGATAAACTGAAAGCCGGGTAATCCGATGGCATCGAAAGAGACATGGTCTGTTCCAGACGTATTGGCAGCAGTGAGGGTGGAGGCGCCCAAGTCACGAAATGGCTGCAGCCATTCACGAAAGATCGAACGCACGCCTTCATTACCCTGCAAATAAACGCCGCGGATCTTACCAGTACCATTGTCCAGGTTGTAGTAGGCCGACAGTTTGTCGTATTCCGGTCCGCGCGTGATCTTTTTGGCAGTGCCGCCTTGAACCATACGCAGAAAACTCGCTTGCTTCGAGTCTTCCGCCGGCTGGCCCAGGTGTTTCGCAACATACGCCAGTGAGCCGTACAGCCCCTGCTCTTCTCCGCTCCACAATCCGATGCGAATTGTACGCCGCGGCTTTAGTCCCAGCGCCTGAATAATGCGGACCGCTTCCATGGCCGCGGCCACGCCGGCGCCGTTGTCAGTCGCACCCGTGCCCGCATGCCAGGAATCCATGTGTCCGCCAATCATCACGATTTCATCCGCCTTATCCGAGCCGGGAATTTCGGCAACTGTGTTGTAAGCCATTAGATCGCTGTTGGAGAATTGCACATCGAAAGCGACCTTCATCTGCAGCTTTTCGCCTGCTTGAATCATGCGAGCCAGGCGGTTGTACTGCTCAACCGCCAGCACAATTTGAGGAACTATTGGTGGGACGTTCTCATCGTAAGGTTGTGGGCCACTGAAGAACAGACTGAGAATGGCGGCAATCGGTGAAGACATGTCCAAGTCGTGCGGCACAACTGCACCATCGACGAAGATAGTTCCCCCGTCACCTTCGCCCGTATAAATCACCAACGCGGCTCCTTCGGCGCTGATGAACTGTAATGCCCTCGCCGCAAAAATTCGGCTCTTGATGAATTCCTGAATGCCCGGATCGGCCAGCCGAACCCCAGCGCCCGGCGCACTCGGGTCACCAGCATCAGCGAGGCTGAGCAGATCTTTCTCCGTCAGACGCTTACCCTGCGGATCGAAGTGCGCTTTGACCTCACGCATAGCGCCGGCCAAAACGATCTTTCCGCGCAACTTACCTTTGAAGCGAGCTAGATCGCCTTCATCTTTGGCGTCGATGTAGACAACCTCACCACGAGGGATGTTGGCGCCGGGTGACCAGGCCTTCGGGTAGGCGATCAGTGGTATCGCCTGCGGTTCGGTCACCTGAGCAGAGAATTCCTTCAATACCCAACCGCGGCCAAAAGGTCCCCAGGGTTCTAGATGCGCATTTTGTAGTCCCCACTTTGTCAGCTGGTCCCGCGTCCACTCATTAGCACGTTTCATGTTGGGCGAGCCGGTTAGCCGTGGTCCAATCACGTCAGTGAGATAGCTCAATGTTTCCATGACCTGCGAGCGCTTTAGTCCTTCTTCCTTAATCCGGGCAATCGGATCGTTTGGATCGGGAGTGGGAGTGGCAGTGGCCTGCTGCGAAGTCTGAGCGTTGAGTTGATTGGTCAGTCGGATTCCCGTGGGCTGCTGAGCCAGGGTCACCCAGGGGCAGAACAAAACAACTATCAATACAACAGCTGCGCATGGACGTCGAATCATTATGATCGTCTCCTGCTGAATTCTATGAATCGTCATTTGAATGGATAGCTCCTGCTCTCCTTCGTGCGCCCGTTAGTCACGGTGAACGTACGTTTCGTGCTGTCGACGGAGACCTCAATCATCATGGCCGTATCGGGCTGCTCATCCAGGTTGGCGATGAATTCGGCAGGCGCGTTCTGCTCTGCGGTGATCTGGACATTGCGGTGCAGTTGATAGAGCGCCCTGGACGATGGAGTCTCGCGCAACCACTTGATCGAATCGGGATGTCCGCCCTTTTGCGGGCCGTTGATCATGACCGCGACCGTGGGACGCAGGCTGCGCAGCAGGACGGGATTGTTGCTGAGATTACCGCCGTGATGCGTCACTTGATAAAGCTCCACCTCGCCGAG
>JAMQPI010000705.1 GCA_023717565.1 Pyrinomonadaceae bacterium
CATGCGCGAATAACCGCCGTCACGAAACGCCTGCTTTGCTTCTTCCATGGTAGAAGACAAAGGCAATGCCGAGACGGCTGTCCTTGGGATCATTGCCTCCTTGACTTCAGTATCTGCGAAGTCAAAGACGCGGTTTATCAGCTTCCTTTCTTCGCCTTCCAGATGTCCGCTGTTGTGAGAGATGTCGATCAGTTGTCGCAATTCATCGGCAGTGTAGATCGAAGCGTGGTCTCCGGACGGGCGCAAGCCGAATAATCGGACGGTGCGGGTGCCCGCCCAGTCCAGCAGCCGAATCGGCCACTGGAAGACTTTGTAGAACATCTCCATCGGCCAGGCGATGGCCAGCGCGGTTTTTTCTGCTCGCTCCAGGGCCAGAGTCTTAGGTGCCAACTCGCCGATAACGATATGCAGAAAGGTAATGACTGAAAAGGCGATAGTGAAAGCAATCGTGTGCATCACCGTTTCGGACACACGACCTTTCAGAGGCCTCTCCAACAGATGGGCGATGGCGGGCTCCCCGATCCAGCCCAAGGCCAGGGATGAGAGCGTAATACCGAGTTGTGTGGCGGATATGTATGCGTTGAGATGATCGACGAGCCGCAGTAACCGCTGAGCGTTTCTGTTCCCAGCTGTAGCCAGACTGGCTATGCGAGAACGACGCACTCCGACCAGAGAAAACTCGGACGCCACAAAGAAGCCGTTGGCGAGCACGAGGAAAACAACCAGCAAAAGATTGAACGCGGTGAACACCTCTGGACGGACATTCTAGTGCATTTCTTGAAAGTAACAGAAGTAGGTAAAGACTCAGGTGAGCAAAGTCAGGATCGAGTTGAAAGGATCGCTGATTCAGACGTAACCGCGTTGTGGCTTTTACCGAATTCTGTGAGGCAATTTGACGTAGTGAGCAGTCAGGCCAGGATTTCATGAATAGCTCGGACGAGCCAGAACGAAAGAGCAGCGATGGTCGCAGCAGCAGGTATGGTCAGGATCCATGCCCAAACGATGCGCCCAGCGACGCCCCATTTGACCGCCGACAGTCTCCTGGTAGCACCCACGCCTACAATTGCACCAGTGATCGTGTGAGTTGTTGACACCGGCGTTCCGGTGAGCGTTACGTAGGCGAGCGTTAGTGCTGCTGCCGATTCGGCACAGAAGCCACCGATAGGCCTCAGCTTAGTAATCTTGGAGCCCATGGTGTGCACAATGCGCCAGCCGCCTGATAGCGTTCCCAGAGCAATTGCCGCGTGCGCAGTGAGGACGACCCACAGAGGAATGGCAGGAAGTGTGCCGTCTGGTCCATAAGTCAATCCGCCAATGCCGCCGGCTGTTAGCACCGCGGTGATGATTCCCATTGTCTTTTGGGCGTCGTTGCCGCCGTGTCCCAGCGAAAAAGCGGCCGCCGAGAAGAGCTGGCCCTTGCGAAAGAAAGTATCCACTCGCTTAGGCGTGAAACTTCGAAAGATCCAATGGACCGCGACCATCAGCGTGAAACCGAGCAACATTCCCACCAGAGGCGAGAGCACGATGAACTTTAGGGTGCGCAGCCAGACGTCAGTTTTCAACAGTCCGCTGACGCCACCATAGGCTGCGATCCCGGCTCCGGCGTAGCCACCCAACAAAGCGTGCGAGCTCGATGTCGGCAACCCCAGATACCAGGTAATCAAATTCCAAAGGATTGCACCCATCAGCGCCGCCAATAGAACGTAGAGACGCCAATCGACAGCGATCAGATCCAATCGCACGCCGTCGCCAATCGACTTCGCGACGCGAGTCCCAAAGACAGCGAAGGCCACAAAGTTAAAGAACGCCGCCCAGATCACCGCCATGCCCGGCGAGAGGACGCGCGTAGATACGACCGTAGCAATTGAATTTGCCGCGTCATGAAACCCGTTGATGTAATCAAAAACTAAGGCAAGAGTGATGAGCAGCAGGACGAAGGCAAACGTAGCGGTCATGTTGGCTAGTTGGAAGTCGGAAGTGACAAGCGAGAATCAATTATGCTTGATGATGACACTCTCAATGATATTCGCAACATTCTCGCAACGGTCCACTGCGGCTTCCAGTTTTTCGTAGACCTCTTTCCATTTGAGCACAGTTAACGGATCGTGCTCTTCGTGAAAAAGCTCCGCAATCGCCGCGTGATAGATGTCGTCGCCCTCATTCTCGAGCCGGTGGATTTCCACCAGTCGCTGCGTGATATTCTTCGGTTTTTGCAGAGTGGAAACAATCTCACGTAGCTGTTCCGCCATCCGCACTATCACATCAGCGAAATCCTGGGCGTAGTCTTTTATCTCGTGAACGTCAAAGATAATGATCGCCCGGGCGGCATCGTCTATGAGATCTACGATGTCGTCGAGAGCGGTCGACATCATGTAGATGTCCTCGCGATCAAAGGGTGTTATGAAGGACTTGTTGAGCCGGGTCGAGATACTGTGGGTGAGCTCATCGCAGGCGTGTTCCAGGCCTTTGATGCGTTGGGCGTATTCGTGGTAGTCGCGGTTCTTATCGGCCAGCATCTCCTTGAGCTCCCGGGCAGCGTCGGAGATATACAAGGTCATCTGGATAAAGAGGGCAAAATACTGCTCCTCCTTCGGCAGGAAATTTAGCAAACCCATTGCTTGAGTTCGGACCCAGTGCTGAAATGTCGCTTCGAAGAAAGCGCAATATAGCCCAGCTATTTCCCAATGTCCACGTGAACTGGAGCTGAATCGCATCTGAAAATCTTCCCAGGAGGCTCCGAGGTATGGTATAGACCAACGCTACCCCCGCACTTATCCATGACCGATACCCAATTGGGAGGCTCTCCTTCATGAGGAAAAGTGCATTCGCGAACAGGCCTGGAATCCTCGTTGCCGTTCTCTTATTCAATCTGCTCATAACAAGTTGTTTACCGAAGCCCCCGGCGGAATCGGGGGACGTGAACCTGACCGTCTATGGATTCTCGATCATGAAGGAGTCGCTCGAGAAATCCATTTACCCGGGGTTCGCCGCTAAATGGAAGGCCGAGCATGGCCAGGAGGTGCGGTTCACCTCGTCATACGCCGGCTCCGAAACGATCACTAACCAGATTCTGCAAGGCGTAAAAGCCGACATCGCAGTGCTTTCAATCGAACGCGACGCCATTCGTCTTAAGGAAGGGGGTTTTGTCACCACCGATTGGCACAGGTTTCCGCAGAAAGGCATAATCAACAAAACACCGTTTGTAATTCTGGTACGTCAGGGAAATCCAAAGGGCATTCATGACTTTGCCGATCTGGCCAAGCCGGGAGTGAAGTTAATTCACCCCGACCCGGTTAGCTCGGGAGGTGCCCAATGGTCGGTGCTGGCGATCTATGGTTCCGAACTGGTTAAGTCTGAAAAGCAATCGGGCGAACCGGATCAGGCGCGTGCTCTGCAGACACTGCGAGCAGTCTGGCACAACGTGATTTCGACACCTGGATCGGCGCGCGAGGCGCGGACACAATTTGAGACGGGCTTCGGTGATGCGCTCATTACTTACGAGCTTGAAGGCCTGCTGATGAAACAGGCGGGAAATGCGGTTCAGATCGTCGTTCCGCAGGCGACGATTTTCAGCGAACATCCAGCAGTTATCGTCGATCGGAACGTATCCGCCAACCGGCGGCTGGTTGTTGATGCGTTCATCCAATATCTCTGGAGCGAAGAAGCGCAAAAGGCCTTCGTCAAATATCATTTCCGGTCCAGCACCGACGAGGCGCTGAACCAGGAAAACCAAGAGCTGGCTAAGATTGAGATGCCAATCACGATTGATTACTTCGGTGGCTGGGCTAAGGCTTACCCCGAAGTGATTGAGGCCGTCTTCAGGGACCAGGTGCAAAGGCGGAAATGAGTGTAATCCCGACAATGCGACATGTGAGTGGCTTCGACGTCGCGCGGCCTTTGAGCATTGGAGTGCTCGTGCTCATGATGTTGCCGCTGGTGTTCCTTCCGCTCTCGTCCATTTTTATTTTTGGAACCAGCAAGGGTTTGGCGAGTTTCTGGGCTGCCCTAACAGCGCCGGAAGCCATCTTTGCTCTCAAGCTATCGATGGTCACAAGCTTTTGGGCCACCTTGTTCAATGTCTTCTTTGGATTGTTCGCCGCCTACGTTTTATCGAAGTATAACTTCTGGGGTCGCAACGCACTCATTGTCACGATCTCTCTGCCGACCGCGATTCCTACAGCTGTGGCTGGATTCGCATTGCTGCTTCTGTGGGGACCATATGGCATCCTCGGACGTTTTCTGGCCCCCCACGGCATCCAGACAATGTTTACGGCCGGGGCAATCATCCTCGCGAGTATCTTCGTTACCTTTCCGCTGGCCTTCGGCGTCATCAAGCCTGTATTCGACACGATGAGTCGCTCGCTTGAGGAGGCATCCGCAACCATTGGGGCGACTCGCCTCCAGACGTTCTGGCACGTCACCTTGCCATCACTGCGAGGAGCGATTGTCTCCGGGGCGCTGCTGACGTTTGCGCGCGCAGTCGGCGAGTTTGGTTCGACCATTCTGGTGTCCGGTAACCTGGCCGGACGCACACAAACAGCCCCGCTCTACATTTTTGCCAAATTCAATGAAGGCCAGATCGAAGCAGCGAACGCCATTGCGATCGTGCTGGCGCTTTTCTCGTTCTTGATCTTCAGCGTATTGTTCTTTGCCCGTGACTGGCTTGATGTGGATTAAAGGATTCCGGTGAGAGCTAAACAGACGATGATCACAGAAGGGCTAACGTCGCTTGAATTGAACCGGAGTTCGCCTGCGGTGGCCGCAAGCGTGGTCGGAGTCAGCAAGCGTTTCGGCAAGACAGGTGTACTCGAGGATATCAATTTCCACGTTTCAGAAGGTGAGACTCTCGTGCTGCTGGGCGCCTCGGGAAGCGGTAAGACGACAATTCTGAGAATAATCGCCGGTTTGGAACAGCCGAACTCTGGCAAGGTCATTCTGCATGGCAAGGACGTTACTGAACTCCCGGCGCGAGAGCGCGGCGTGGGAGTGATCTTTCAGTCGTACGCGCTGTTCCCAAAGATGAGTGTCGAAAGAAATATCGGATACGGTCTCAAGATCAGACATCGCAAGAGAAAAGAGATTCGGGAAACAGTACAAAACCTGCTGGAGTTGGTCCAACTTGAAGAGCATCGCAAAAAATATCCATCGCAGCTTTCCGGCGGTCAGCAACAGCGCGTCGCTATCGCGCGCACGCTGGCATACAAACCCGAAGTACTGTTGTTTGACGAACCGTTTGGCGCCCTCGACGCGCAAACGCGCGTTCACTTGCGGCGGGAAATAAAGGCCCTGCTGAAAAAAGTGAACGTGCCGGCAATCTTCATCACGCACGATCAGGAGGAGGCGCTTGAGTTGGGAGACCGGATTGCGGTGATCAACGTGGGCCACATCGAACAGATTGGAACGCCGTACGAGGTCTATACCAACCCGGCGACGGAGTATGTGGCCACCTTTCTGGGAGCAGCGAATGTTTTACCCGGCGTGATCAATGGCGACAATGTTGAGGTCGGCACCACTCTGCTGCCCTTGCGCATGGATGCCGGCAAGTTTGATGACGGACAGGCAGTCAAGGTCGTGTTCCGTCCTGAGGACGTTTCCTTAGCGAAGACTGCTGACCTGCCTCCAGGCCACTCCTGTATCGCCAATGGAATAGTTGAGGAGAAAAGTTTTGTAGGCGCTTACGAGAGAGTGAGTCTGCGCATCGATCTGTCAGACGCATCAGCCGATACCAACGAGACCCCTTTCTACCTTACGACTGAGACGCCGGAAAGCTCCCGTACCAAGCTGATTATTGCTACTCGCTCGAAACCTGATGCTAGCTCACTCCGGCTTAAGATTGGAGACCGCGTGGTCGTGGGAGTATCGTCTTTCACGGTTTTGGCAGACGAAACGAATAAGACAACTGAAAAGACCAATGGTAGCTAGTGTCCTGTTTCTAAAGTTCGTTGAATAATTCACCTCGGCTTCACCCCGTAGGGGTCGCATGTTTATAGATCGCATACCATCTCCAACGTCGGGACGCCGTGCGAAGGGGCGGAACGAAACCTGAATAGCACCACTCAAGTTGACCTCCGCCCCTT
>JAMQPI010000719.1 GCA_023717565.1 Pyrinomonadaceae bacterium
GAAAATGACCAAATGAAAAATGAGAAATGGAAAATGGAAAATGTCTTGGTCTTCCTTCCCCCTTTTTCCCTATTCCCCTTTTTCCCCCGATTACCCCGTCGCGGCCATTTCCCCGTCTCTAATCAACGCGCGCAACGCTTCATCCGGTTGTGGTGAACGCATCAGGGACTCACCAATCAGAAACCCCTGATAACCCATCCCTTGCAGCCACCGCAGGTCATGAGCGGAATGCAAACCACTTTCAGATACCAGCATTCCGTCGGCGGGAGCTTCCCGTGCTATCTCTACCGAAGTCTCCAATGAGACTGAGAATGTTTTCAGGTCGCGATTGTTAACTCCAATGAACCTCGCGCCGCTGGCTACCGCTCGTTGCATTTCGGCCTTCGTATGCACCTCAACCAGAGCGACCATTCCCAACTCATCCTCAGCCAACTCCCGCAACGAGACCAGGGCCTCGTCGTCCAGGGCTGAGGCGATCAGCAGTAAAGCGTCGGCGCCAGCAGCGGCTGTTTCATAAACCTGATACTCATCGAAGATGAAATCCTTTCGCAGCACCGGAATTGAAACGGCCGCCCGGACAGCCCGCAAGTCCTGAAGCGAACCGCCGAAGTAGTCCTCCTCCGTTAGCACCGAGATTGCTGCCGCGCCTCCCGACTCGTAATAGCGAGCCATTGACTCGGGGCTCACATCATCACGAATGACACCCTTTGAGGGAGACCTTCGCTTAAACTCGGCAATAACGTTGATGCGTTCGTTACAAAGCGCCTTGACTAAGACATGCGCCTGAGCTGCAGACCTGACAACGACGGCATGTTCGCGCATTCGGGCCAGCGGCCGGTAACCCTGGCTCGAAATTCTCCTCTTCTTGCTGGCAATGATTTCACTAAGGATGTCCATTTATAAGCTCTCTATTGCCCGTTGTGTCCTCCGGTCCAGTTCTAAAGCGCCTCTACCGGCCGATATCCGCTACTCCTTGCTGAGTGCTTGCATGAGGAGCCCGGTTAGTTCTTTCGATTAACTGCTCTAATTTCGTCCTGGCGGCGCCACTATCGATGCTTGCCGCCGCTGTTTTTGCGGCCTCCTGCAAATCGCCGCAAATGTTGCCGACAAAAAGCGCGGCCGCAGCGTTGGCGATTACCAGGGCCCGGGCTTCATCCTGACGTTCTCCGGATAATACCTCATGAATAATCCGACCATTGGCTTCGGCGTCACCTCCGCGCAAGTGTTCCAAGCTCCCGCGCCAGAGTCCGAACGTCTTTGGTTCAACCTCGAAGCAACGGACGCGTCCGCCGGTCACCTCTGCCACCAGTGTTTTAGTCGCCAGAGTAATCTCATCCAACCCGTCCTCGCCGTGCACTACCCAAGCCCGTTCTGTGCCGGAGGCGGCAAGCACTTCCGCCATTTGTTCAACGAGATCTCGCCTCCAAACTCCTACAACTTGTCGCGGTGCGCCGGCTGGATTGCTGAGCGGCCCCAGTAGATTGAAAGTCGTATGGATCCCCAGCTGACGCCGAATCCCGGCCACCCGCGCGGTCGCGCCGTGATAGAGAGGGGCGAACATGAAACAGATACCGATCTCGTTCAAGCACTGCTCAGAGACTTCGGGGGACGCGTTAACATTGACTCCCAACGCAGAAAGCAAATCAGCACTCCCAGACCGGCTGCTCGCCGCCCGATTGCCATGCTTGGCTACCGGAAGCCCGGCGCCGGCAATCACAAAAGCCGCCGCCGTGGAAATGTTAAATGTTTTGGCGAGACTAGAACCCGTGCCGGCAGTATCAATGAAACACAAATGCTCGCACTTGATGCGAACTGCCCGTCCGCGTAACGCTGCGGCCATGCCCGTCAACTCTTCAACGGTCTCGCCTTTGGCCGCCAGTGCAACCAGAATCCCGGCGATCTGGCCATCTGTGGCATTCTCGTCCAGCAAAGCGTTCAGCAAGCGCTCGGCGTCGTCACGACTGAGAGCTTCGCGACGAACCAGACGAGGCAGAAAATCCCGCAAAACGTTTTCATCCATAACGTGAGGCTACAGTTTGAGGAAGTTGGCTAACATTTGTTTGCCACACTTTGTCAGGATTGATTCCGGGTGAAACTGGACGCCCTCAACCTGCAGTTCACGATGGCGCAGACCCATAATGACGTCATCTGACGTAAAGGCGGAGATTTCTAAACATTCTGGCAGTGATGCCTTTTCTACCATCAGCGAATGATAACGCCCGGCGCGAAAATGATCTTCAATTCCCTCGAAGATAGTCTTGCCATCGTGACAAATCTCCGAAGACTTACCATGCATTAGTGCCGGTGCCCGCACAACCTTGCCGCCGAACGCCTGCCCAATCGCCTGATGGCCGAGACAAACACCAAGAATGGGCAGTTGTCCAGCGAAGCACTTTATTATCTCCAGGGACAACCCCGCATCCGTAGGAGTGCCAGGACCGGGCGATATGACGATGCGGCTGGGATTCAAACTCGTGGCAATTTCCTCGATGGTCACCTCATCGTTGCGACGCACCTCAATTGTCTCTCCCAGCTCACCAAGATACTGAACGAGGTTATAAGTAAACGAATCGTAGTTATCGATTACTAGAATCATTGGATCATTGCCGATTTCCGATTGCCGATTTCCGATTAGTCTCTCTTCCGACGAGCACTTTGTTAACCGTGCGCCCCTGAATTCAAGAAAAAGATTGTATCAATACTCGCCCTTCCGCCTTCCGCCTTCCGCCTTCCGCCTTTGCCTACTTTCCCTTCTCTGCCTCGCGGAGAACCTTCGCCAGATCGTCTTTTCCATTCTTGAATGCCCACGCGGAGGCAGTCACTCCATCTTCATCTCTCAACCGCGGGTCGGCGTCATGGTCCAGCAAGATTCGCGCCGCTTCCTCGTGGCCATAGACGGCGGTCCACATTAAGGCCGTCCCGCCCACTCGATTCTTAACGTTCGGATTGCCGCCCTTAGCCAGGAGCATTTTCAAGATATTCGCATTCCCTGTGTGCGCGGCGTAATGAAGTGCTGTGTCGCCGTCGGCGTCCTGAAGGTTCACATTCAGGTTCTGCTCTAACAGCTTTGCCACAGTCTCAGGACGCTCGCGAGAAGCGTAAAGCATCAAGGCTGTCACTCCGTTTAAACCCTGCGCGTTCAGGTCAAGTCCTTTGTGGCCCAGGATAGCATTCGCGACGTCTTCATTTTTGAATTCGAGCGCTCGCAAGAGGGCGGTTGAGCCGCCTTTATCTTTTCTGTTCACATCTGCGCCGCCCTTCAAGAGGACCCGAACGATTTGCAAATCACCACGCGCAGCCGCCGCGATCATCGCAGTTCCGCCACTGACTTCATCTTTTGCATTCGGGTCGATCCCGGCAGCCAGGAAGGTGTTCACCGCCAGCACATCGCTGGCGACCGCGGCTGCCAGAAAAGAGGTCTCGTCGAAGTTGTAACCGCGCAGTTTTAGAAACTGTTTAGCCTGCTCGGGCGTCGGTTTGGCGGCGATTGGCGCGCAGTTGCTAAACAACGCCAAAGAGATCACGAACGCGATCGTGATTATGCTCTTCTTGCGCGCCAGCAGCTTCGTCATGAATCTCCTCACTTCACACACTGGATAACGACGGCGCGGGTGATGCGAACGGGTTTGACCGGCTTCTCGCCTTCTGTTTCAGCTCCATTTATAGCATCAGCAACCTCAATACCTTTTCGTACTCTGCCAAAAGCAGCAAACTTCGAGTTCAAGTGCTGACCCTCACTCACGAGGATAAAAAAATGTGTGGTGGCACTATTGGGTTCGTCCGTGCGCGCCATGGAAACTATGCCGCGCACGTGTTTGACGATTCCGGGCTCGTCGGGCAACTTTCGCGCGGCCCGTTTGGATAGCTCAACACCCCACTTCTCGCTGGTAGAGAGACTTCCACCCTGGATTACGAAACCCTTAACCACACGGCTGAACGTAGTTGTGTCCAATGCGCCGGTGGCCGCCAGGTTGAGAAAATTTCGCACGCTCTCCGGAGCGATTTCTGGCATCATCTCGATCTCGATCGACCCTGCCTCGGTCTCAAGCGTGACACACTGCACGGCCATTTTATCGACTGAAGCTCCGTCAAAAGGTTCCGGTATGGGCACCGGGGCGTCATCAGGTCTGGCATTGGCTTTTCTGGCTGTGTCCGCAGGAGGCGGAGAAGTAGTCCCCGAGACCTGAGCCGAGGCAACACCAGCCAAGGTTAGGACGCCACAGACCGCCACGATGAGACTTACGGCTGCCATCAGAAACCTTTCTCGGCTAGTTCAATCGCTCGAAACAATCCGCGGGCTTTGTTTACTGTCTCCGCATACTCATGTTCCGGGACCGAATCTGCGACTATGCCTGCCCCGGCCTGTACGGTCGCTATGCCGTCGCGCAAGACAATGGTGCGAATCGCAATACAGGAGTC
>JAMQPI010000729.1 GCA_023717565.1 Pyrinomonadaceae bacterium
ATGATCTCGCCCTTTTGTACGAACTTGAAGCCGTGGCAATGCAAACTCCTCCTGTTGATTAGGCAACATGGGCCAGCAGGGATATCCTGATTTCAGCGCAGGACCAGGAGCGCGCATTCTAGCATGCTGTGGATTTCACGAGTTGGGTAGGATTGGGAGAATGACGCCGGAAAAAAGCGAATGGGCGCGACAAACGTGGGAGTACGTCGCGCCCATTCATATTTGTGGTCACTGTCCTCACCCCAGCAACCACTTGAGACGGAGGATTCACCAACCGTCTCTCTTGCCCCACAATATACATCGCAACGCTTGTGCCGTGCAATAGAACTTTTTCTAAAACTGCGGTTCTCTGGTTTTTATTTGGAATTGGTCGTGGCCGCTGATAGGAGAACAGTTCACCACGATTTCGAGTTCTCAAAAGCATGAAAAATTTTCAGTAGTCGCCGTGTAGAACTTGCATTGAACCTTGCATGAACCAGGACTACTCTGTACCAAGCGTCTGCTGAATCACTAGTGCAAGCTTTCTTGCATATTCTTCTATCGTCGCTTGATTGTGACCTTCAATCATTACGCGGGCCAGCGGCTCAGTGCCTGAGTAGCGCAATAGCAGCCTGCCGCCGTCGCCGAGCTCCGACTCGGTCTCCTGCACCAGTTTCCGGATTTGTTCCACCTCTGCGAAGGGTCGCTTTTCCTTGACCTCCACGTTCACCAACACCTGCGGGTAGCGCTGGAATCCCTGGGTCAAGTCATGGAGCGGCATTTGTTGGTCGCGAACAGCACGCAGCAGGCAAAGTGTGGTTATCAAACCGTCCCCAGCCAGACTTAAGTGCGGGAAAATGATGTGACCGGACTGTTCACCACCGAGGCCCGCTCCCGAACGCGTCAGCTCCTCCAACACGTACTTATCGCCCACATCAGTGCGCAATAATCGCAACCCCCGGGAACGCAAAGCGATTTCCAAACCGATGTTGCTCATTACCGTGGCGACCACCAGGCCATTACTCAACTGACCGCGGTCCTGCATGTACTTACTCAGCACCCACAATGTGGCGTCGCCATCAACAAATCGGCCTTGGGCGTCGACGAACAGGGCGCGGTCTGCGTCGCCGTCATATGCCACACCAATATCAGCACCCGTCGCGATGACCTGCTGCTGGAGCGCTTCAATATGGAGCGATCCGCAATCCCGATTTATGTTACGGCCGTCAGGCCGGTCGTTGATGGCCACGACGTTCGCCCCCAACTGCTTGAACAGGCGTGGAGCGATTGATGAAGCCGCACCGTTGGCCGCGTCGACCACGATGGTCTGATCGTTGAGCGATAGTCCCTGAGCGATCTCGTGCTGAAGAAAATCCAGATAGCGAGACTGCAAGGCAGACGTCTGGTCTTCGCTTGGTGAGTTGATTTTGGCGACCGGCGCGGACAATTTCTTTTCGGTTCCCTCCAGGATATCGGCTTCGATAAGACGTTCCGTGTCGTCGTCCAACTTTCGACCGGAGGGTGCAAATATCTTAAAGCCGTTGTCTTGATAGCCGTTGTGGGACGCACTGATGACAATCCCCGCATCCGCCGGGAGTGTGCGCGCCAGGAAAGCGACGCCGGGCGTGGTAATCACTCCAGCAGACTGGCATTCAGCACCGGCTTCAAGCGCACCCTCGATGAAAGATCGTTCTAACCACCCACCGGATTCGCGCGTATCGCGCCCGACGATTATTACCGGGTCCCGGCCTAGAATTTGTCGAAGATGGACGGTCAGCGATATTCCCACGGTTCTGAGTGTCTCAGTATCCATGGGAAAACGGCCCGCTTCACCACGCACACCATCAGTGCCAAAGAGTCTTCTTTTAGGAGTGGACATTGAATAGTTATCGAGTAGGACTACTTGATCATGGAGAATTGTGAAGGCCTGACTGACAGCAACTTGACCCGATCCTTAACGGCTGGTGGCAGTTCCAATCCCGCCACACTTCCACCAGTGCTGGACAAATTAACCACTACCTTTACATCTTCCGCATGCAACTGAGCAAGCACTGACGCCGGACCTGACAAAGTGACCTCGGCGGTTGCGGGTCGGATCTCAACACCGGTGATGGATCGGGTTCGCACGCCACTGAAACTTTTCTCAGTCCGCTTTTCCCCGACCTCGATCGCAAGATCCACCAACGGATCGAGGACCTCGATCTTCTGGTCGGGAATATCAATCGCAACTCGAGAAACGGTAAAGTTCTCTTTTCTACCCGACATGGAAATGGTCTCAGTCGCTGCTTTCTGCAGCGCCTCAACTCTGCTCGCCGGCCCGCGAACTCTCACGGTCGTCGGCGTAGAACTGATTCCGTAAACCTCGTAGCCGTCATCGGGTTTGCCTTCGGTCTTCACCTCAATCAGTATTTGCCTCTCCAGGCGGGGCTCCAGGCGAATAGGAATTGTGCTCGGCTGAAAGGATTCAATCCTCACACCATCGGGCAGTTGCATGGTCACGCGATCAAGCGTAAGCCTGATTACTCGCTCGCCGGCCGGATGGTCGCTGACATCAACGGTAGCGACTAAATCCAGCGGGCTGAGACTCTCCAGGTTTGGCCGGCTACCACTGAGGAACACTTCCACCGTCTTAGGGGGATCGTTACTAATATCCAGATTGCTCGGCCTGATTAGATTGAGCTGCACGCCGGTGCGCATAGTCAGCGGCTGGTTCTGGCCTGTAACTGCAAACCACAGAACCAACGTGATCCCCAGGGCCAATAGTTTGAGACTCCAATCTTCCACGAATAACTTGCGCACTGCGCGTTCGAAAGCGGTGGGTGGACGCGGAACCTCAACTACGGCGGTCTCATCAATATCTTGAAAAGGCATAAGAGTATTTTTGATTTTTGATTGCTGATTTTAGATTTCGGATTTTCTAGACCCGGGAGAAACCTCGCAACGATCGCAACCCGAAATCAAAAATCTAAAATCACAAATCTAAAATTAGATCGGGGCCACTTCATTGGTTTTCGCCTCTGACTCGATCTCTTCCGGCTCCTTCTCCTTCTCCCGCTTGGGTGCAACCTCGAGTGCTTGAAAGATAGCAGCGCGGAGTTTGGTGGCGTCGAGTCCTCGCTTTATTTGACCACCTTGAATAAAGGAGATCAGTCCTGTTTCTTCCGAGACTACCACCGCCACGGCGTCAGAATCCTCGGTCACGCCGATAGCCGCGCGGTGCCGCGTGCCCAGATCTCTCGACAAGCGCGGGTTCAGAGTTAGTGGCAGAAAGCATGAAGCGGCGGCAATGCGGTGGCGTCTCACCACAACAGCACCGTCGTGAAGCGGCGAAGCCGGATTAAAAATACTGACCAGCAAGTCGTAACTCAGCTCAGCATCCAGCTTGACGCCGCCATCGGTCACATTCTTCAAGCTCAGTTTGCGCTCAATCACAATTAAGGCGCCGGTCTTGGTTGAAGCCAACGTGGTCGCAGCCAACACAATCTCGTCATACACGCCTTCGCCAAACTGACCCTGGTAACGACGGGTGAAAGGCATGCGAAATCGATTGCCAAAGGAGATCAAGGCCTGCCTGATTTCCGATTGGAAGAGTACGATGATGGCCACGCCGATGTAGAGCAGGCCACCACGCAGGATGAACTCAAGAGTTGCTAGTTCCTGTTTTACGGCAAGCCAGTAAAGGAGGGCGAAAGCTCCGATTCCCGCGGCCATGGGAGCGGCCCGGGTCCCACGCACGAGTTTCAATACCGCATACACGACCAAGAAAACAACGATGATATCCGCGATGTTACGCGGCTCAGCGAGCCTTCCGAGGTACTCCGTGTATGGCAGTAGTAACAACATCTTCTGTCTTCAAACTTTGGACTTGCGATTTGCGATTCAGAAGCGGCAATTTTATTTTCACCAAACCGTAATCGGAAAATCCCTGCCCCTGTCAGCCCATGTGCTCCGGCACCACATCGTGCTCGCTACTCTGGCTCTGGCGAGCAGCCTCCAGAAAAACCATCTCAACTTTAGGTTCCGCTCGCTTGATCAAATCCTCAACCTCTGCAATTGTCTGGACAATGTCGCCGGTAACCAGATCGTCACGCAGGTTCACATGCGCGTTGATCAGAATCTGTTTCGGGGCCAGGTGCATCGTCAGTAGCTGAACTACCTTTACCACGTTGGGGTGACTCTCAATCGCTTGTTGGATAGCTTTAACAACCTTGGGATTTGCAGCTTCACCCAGCAACAGGCCTCGTGACGATCGGGCCAGGAAAAACGCCACCACGGCGAGAACCAGGCCAATCACAATCGAAGCCATTCCATCCCAGTAGGCGCCGTCACCCGGACCGGTGTGATGGTCCGTGAGATAGATTCCCACGCCGGCGATCACGATTCCGAGTAAGGCTGCCGAGTCTTCGAAGATTACGGTCTTCGCGGTTGGATCTTTCGACTCGCGAAGATATGCAAAGAACGTCAGGCCCTCGTGGTGTGCCTCTTTAACCTCTTGATAGATTGCCAGGGCGATTGAACCAGCTTCCAGTACAAACGAAATGGCCAGCACCCAGTAAGCCCAGTTCAAGTTTTCCGGAGGATGCGGATGCCTCAGCTTGGCGATGCCTTCGTAAATCGCATAGGTCGCGCCGACTCCGAAAATGAATATCGCGGCGATGAAGGACCAGAAGAAGCGCTCTTTGCCGTAACCAAAAGGGTGCTTCTCAGAAGCCGGACGCTTATAGAACCGCAGGCCGAGAAGCAGAAACACCTGGTTTGTGGTATCTGCAAATGAATGCAGCGCTTCAGCCATCATGCCGGAGGAACCGGTGATAACAGCCGCCACAAACTTCAGGATGGTAATAATCCCGTTGGCAAAGAGCGCGCCAAGCACTGCCAGCATCGACAGATTCCTTCAACTTGAAATGAAAGCTCCGTTCGGATTATCGCGAAAAACGGCGTTTGTGGCAATGGAGAGGGGATTGCGTGTGTTAGTTAGCCGGTGAGGACGTCGCCCCGGCGCAGATGATTATTGCCCGTCGAAACCCTTCGGCCATCGTTTCGGCTTTCTGGTGGTCACTAAAGGTCAGCGAATACTTGCTCGCTTGTCCGGCTTCGGCTGGAACGCCCTGGTACAACATGAACCGTACTGAGCGCTTGCCAGCTGTTGTATGAAGCCACAGATCCCAGGTCGCATTTTGCTGTCGCCTCGAAACAGTTATCTTCATGGCGTCAAGATCGTTGAGGGGTAAGAACACAACGGCCTTGCTGACGCCGCCACTGTTTGACGAGTCTGTAATTTTCAACTGGCATGGCACTGGGACTTCCACCTTCAAGATCTTCTCCGAGTACGAGGGAAGGTTGGTTCTGATCCAATCCATCGATTCTGTCGTTCGATCCTCAATTCTTCGAAAACTCTCTACCAGCAGCACCGAACCCCTCTTGCCATTGTTCACAGGGGCACTGAGTCGAATCAAGAATAGATCGACAGCCTCGCCGACTTTCGCCTCTTTCTGAAAATCTGCTATCAACCTGTCCTGGACGCCTAGCCAATACGCGTTGCCATTCTCAACAAACTGCATTTCTCTAACGTAGCCTTTGTAGTGATCCGGGTTCCCGGCACAACACTGTGCCCAGTCGTGTAAGGCGTCGTTACTGGTTGTAGAAATAGGTCTAACTTGAGCCGTATAAGTCACACTCACTCTGAATGGCGAGAGTCCATCGCTCTTCGCATCCTCGACAGCAATTTCCTTCAGCGTGCTGGGTTTGTAATCTTCGACGGTGCGAGCCCTCTTATTGATGGCTCCAGGCGTGGAGGCTTGTCCGTAGGCGAGACTACCGTTTAGCGCCATTCCTACAAACAAGATCAGATGAAGTGATTTGTGTTTCATTAAACTCTGGCAGAGTAAACTTGGTTATTTCGGCTTCTGCTTTTCCTTACAGTGACACTCGATTCCCACTAGATACAGCCGACCCGCCACGCTCACATACTTTTTCGCCCTGACAGTATCCAGATTGTCATTGTAAGTTACCTCCGACACTGCATTGTTTTCTGCTGATATTGCGTCTCGCTGCGCCCTGGGAGACGTTACAATTGCAACCAGCATTGAATCAGATCCTTCGGCGGAGGCCATTGACTCATCGGTATAGAAGACGCTTGCGGTGATGGTGAGACCACTTCCTGGGAAAGGATACGACTTGGTAGTGAGCTCTTCCTCTCCCCTTGTCGGACGGAACTCTGGAAAGACGGTTTGACCGGCTGACAGTGCCTTCGCATCAGTTGCGGCCCTTCCGGACTCTCGGAAACTCTCAGCTGCTTTTCGGGCCTTCGCCACATCAACAACGTAGACATGGCACACATCACTTCGGTCTTGCGCCCCAGCTATACCAAACAGCAACAAGACCGTCAGCTGGGCAATGACTATTCGTCTCATGTCACGTTGCGGAAAGAAACCAAAAAAGAGGTGGTGGCAACTTGCTCACCAAACTAGGTCACGAAGCTTTCTTTTTCTTCCTCGTCGCGCGGGGTCGCAGTTTTCCGCTCTGAAGAAAGCCTACCAGCTTGCCGTTGTTGTTGATGACCGCCAGCGAGCCCACGCCGTTTCTCTTCATCAACTCCCGCGCGTAATCAAGCGTGGTTGAGGGTTCCACAAAAAACCTCGGAGCAATGGGACGCATGACATCCCTGGCCTGCGTCAGGCGCCAGCGCTCCCGCGGCAGCGACTTCAGATCTTCGAGCGTGAGGATACCGTGGAGTTGATGGTTCAGCGCCACCGGAAAACTTGTCTGCCGGTGCAGGGGAAGAAAATCATCGATCAACTGCGTGATGGTCAGTTCCGGGGCAATCGCAATCGGTGGAGACATCGCGTCCCCCACGGTAACCACACCGGCGCCTTGCGCGCTCTTGACCAGCTTGGCGGCGGTATCCAGCAGGAACAGGCCCACCAGAATCGACCAGGCTCCCATGAAGTATGGCTGGGAGGGTCTCCAGTTGGGAGCAATCATGATGTAAACCCCGAACAGAATGAGCGTGCCGCCAATTAGGATTCCGCAAATTCCGGAAAGCCGCGTCGCCTCTGCCATGTTGCCGCTGCGCCGCCAAAGAATTGCTCGCAAGACGCGCCCGCCATCCAGCGGATAACCAGGAAACAGATTAAAAACCGCCAGTAGCAGATTCCCTCCAGCGATCAGAAAGAACACAACTGCTGTCGCGAGATATCCCCCCGAGTCGGCGATCTTGGCGCCGCCAAAAGCGAGTATCGCAAAAAGAAAGCTGGCGGCCGGACCAGCGACAGCGATGCGAAATTCAGCTCGTGGATTCTCGGGCGCGCTGCGCATGCGGGCCAACCCGCCGAAAGGATGCAGCACGATCTCTTCGATCTCGATGCCTTCGGCACGGGCCATGAGCGCGTGAGATAGCTCGTGTCCGAATACGGAGAGAAACAGACCGGCGGTCGTGATAAATCCGAGCAACCAGGCGGCGGCCGGATCAAGGGGAGGCAACTGCACGTTGCCGAGTTGAAGGTTGCCCTGGAGATTACTGGAAATCAACCATACGCTCAGGGCCACTACCGCAAACCAGCGATAATCGATGCGCACGGGAATCCCGTACACTTTGGCAACGGTGATGCTCTTCTTAAAGAACGCAGCGATGCTCATAACTCTCGATCATCGTTCCGCACACAAGTAACAACTTCTTCAACCCGGCCGATTGATTTTCTACTAGCTCTCGAAGACGGTATTTTCAACATCGAACACCGGCTGAGCTTCGGTCTGCGCCACTCGCCGCAGCAAAAGCGGGGCATCAAACATTTGGGAGAGCCCCCTGACGATGGCAAACCGGGGGTCGTCTGCGATAGACACCGAAAGGCCTATTTCCTTCTGTAGATATTGGTCCAGTCCTTCCAATTGAGCGCCGCCGCCGGTAAGAATCAACCCCCGCTCATAAATGTCACCGGCAACCTCAGCAGGCAACTCGGTCAGGGTAGAGCGGACCTCGTCCGCTATGCGACGAATAACCGGCAACGTTACCGCGTAGACCTCAGCTACGGTGACATTCAAAGCGCCAGGACTTCCGGTCTGCACGTCACGTCCACGTACTTCCATCTTTCGACTCGGGTCTTTCGGGTCAGTGGCGGAACTCAGTTCCAGCTTGAGTCGCTGAGCGGTGGGTATCCCAATCGATAGTCCGCGGTGGCGGCGAAGTCGATCCATTATCGCGGCGTCGATGTCAGAGCTACCGATCCGTTGTGCTCGCGACGCTATGATTGCTCCTTTCACGATCACCGCAATGTTGGTGGTGCCGGCCCCAATGTCTACCACTGCCGATGCATGAGTGTCGTCGACCGGCACACCCGCCCCAATCGCGGCGGCCAAACCTTCCTCAACCATGTACACCCGTCCGATTCGGGCTTTTTCCGCCGCGCTCAGCAGCGCGCGCTGTTCAACCTGAGTGACTCCGGAAAGCACACTCATGATTGCCCGCCGGCTGAAGTGCGACGTACCGCTGCGCGCTTCCTGCACAAAGTGATCCAGCATGACGCGCGTTCGCTCAAAGTCGGCTACCACACCATCTATCAAAGGAGCAATCACCGCCACATCGCGGGCTTCACGTCCCTGCATCTTCTGGGCTTCATTTCCCACCGCGATTACTTCGCCCGAAAGCCTGTCGACCGCTACTACGGAAGGTTCGTCGATGACCACCCCGCGTCCGCGCACAGCAATGATCGTGCTGGCCGATCCCATGTCGATCGCCATGGAATCGGACACCAGATTGCGCAGCGCCCTGAGCCCGATGAAGGAGCTCGTCTTGCTCATGAAGGACATAGTGTTTAGAGCGAACCGCTGGCGCGTTGCCAGTCGACTTCAAATAAAGGCACCGGTTGCACGCGATTCTTGACCGTGATGGGCTCGCGGGCTTTGAGTTTGTAACGATTGCCGGCTGCCGTCGACGTTGCTTCGCTGATCAAAATCTCTCCGCCCCTGGCATTCGACTCCAGCCGAGACGCGGTGTTCACCGCATCACCAATTGCGGTGTACTCCGAACGTCGTTCAGAACCGATGTAACCAACTGTCACCTCGCCGGTGTGCATCCCGATGCCCACTCCGATTTCAGCCAGTCCTTCGGCGCGTAGTTCCTGATTGATGCCGATGATTCTACGCTGCATTGCCACGGCTGCGTTCAGGGCGTTAGATGCATCTTCGGGTGTTGTGGTGGGCGCGCCAAACAGAGCCATTAGTCCGTCGCCGAGATACTTATCAAGCGTGCCCCCGTGCGCAAAGATGATGTCGGTCATCGCAGAAAAGTATCTGTTAAGCAGACCCACAATCTTTTCCGGCGGCGCGTGCTCAGAGAGGCGCGTGAATCCGCGAATGTCGGCAAAGAGCACGGTAATAGTCTGGTTAACACCACCGAGTTTGAACGAATCGGGATTCTCAAGCATTTGCTTGACGACATACTCTGGAAGAAAGCGGCTGTAGTTCGCGCGGGCAACCTCCTCGCGCGCTAGTCGCTCGTGAGCTCGGGCGTTTTCGACCGCAATTGCCGTTTGCGCGGCCACGGCACTAATCAACTCGAGATCGTCAGGCTTGAAAGCTGCAAAAGGATCCAGCCGATCGGCATAGAGTGCGCCATGGACCCGAGACTCGGCCACCAAAGGTGCGCAGATAGTCGAGCGCACTCCCTGCGAGACAATTGAATCAACCCCGGCAAACTCCTCGTCGGAGGCGGCGTCCTGCGAAAGCAGGGCGACCCGATCCCTCATTACCTTCCGGGTGATGGTCCGTCCGATACTCAGTTTGCGCGCGTGGTCGTCGAGTTTCTGATCACGAGCGCGCATGGCAATCGGGTTCAGCTTCACGTTCTCAAGATCGCCGGTGCCGTTGCCTTCGACAAGCAGGGCAACCACGCGGTCGGCCGGCGTTGATCGAAAGATTATGTCCGTGGCCTTTGCGAAGATGGCATCGAGGTCGAAGACCGAGCCCAGGGTCTTGCTCATTTCATAAAGCGCACTAAGGATGTTGGCCTTCCGCTGGAGCGCCTCTAGCACCTTGTCCCGCCCGGCCGTAGCGGTGGGAACTTCACCAGAGGTCGAATGAAGCACCGTGGTCATTACATCATTGGCAGAGATTAGTAATTGAGTGTGCCCGAGCGGTTTGTCGTCGTATCGTACTTCGCTGGTGCGTTCTTCTACCGTCTGTTCAAAGCGCAGGGTGCTGGCGCCAATTGTTACCCGATCACCGTTCTTCAGCTGATGTTCATAACGAGGTTCGCCATTGATAAAGACTTTGTTGGCGCTGCGACGAAGCTGTCCATTGATCAGGGCCCCATCGACAATAGTGTACGAGCCCTCGTCCACGGATTTGATGTGTGCGTGGTAGCGCGAAGCGCGCGGGTCATCAATTACTACGGCGTTATCCGGCGCGCGGCCAATCGTGCAGGCTGCCCCGGCCACGAAGGTGTACTGCCACTGACGGCCGCTTGCATCGGTGATCTTCAGAAGTGCCATGACGAGGTAATTGCGGAATCAACTTCGAGAGAAGATGCGTCCTTCTATAAGGACACAAACAAATCCTCATGGGATATATGATTAATCCTGCGGTTTCGATCCTAGCAGTATGTGCCCACGCTGACAAACCGAATCCGTTTTGGCGAGACAACGCTCTCTGAATTGGCTATTATCTCCGCACTCTCTACCTTTCCGGTCGGTTGGCAGCCTATGACGATTCTCACACTTCGAGTATTAACGGTACTTTTCATGGCCTGTTTGGGTTTCCCGGCAGCTGCCCAATCTACGATCCCAAACCAGAAACTGGCTACCGGAAGTGTTTCAGGCAGCGTAACGCTTAAAGGCAAACGCGTCCCGGGGATTAACGTGGCGTTGCGCAGTATGGGATCTGATCAACCGCTTCCGGCGCTAATAGCTACAACAGACTCGGAGGGCAACTATCGAATCAGCAAGGTCCCGGCCGGACAATACCAAGTCTCTCCGGTTGCCCCGACATTTGTGATCACGGAGATGATCATGGCGGGACATCAGGGAAAGCTGGTGATCCTAACGGAAGGCGAGAGCGTCGACGGGATAGATTTTACGCTGGTTAAAGGCGGGGTAATTACCGGAAAAGTATTGGACGCGGACGGAAGACCAGTCGTCGAAGAACCATTGAATCTGATCGCTGTCGATTCAAGTGATCAGAGTGGGCGGACTCACCTGCTTTTTTTCCGAACTGACGACCGAGGCGTTTATAGAATTTTTGGCATACCCGCCGGTCGATATAAGGTGGCAGTCGGACAAAACAGCCGGATGGACTCGCTTGGTCGGCCCCGCCGCCCCTATCCGCCAACCTACCATCCTGATACCGCTGATGCTGCTCAGGCTGAAATCGTTGAAGTCGTCGAAGGCGACGAGAGCGCAGGCATCGACATTACCGTCGGCCGCATTCTGGACCGATATGCAGCGAGCGGGCGGATTATCGACGGCGAGACAGGGCAGCCGCTGTCCAACATAAGGCTTGGCGTAGCACGGAGGACGGAAAATGGCGGACATGACTATCAACCGGTTCGTTCACTTTCGTCGAGCCGTGGTGAGTTCAAAATTGAAGGTCTGATGCCGGGTGCCTATAGCATCGTCATCTCTCAATATGAAGACAACACCCCCTTTGCCGATCCTGTCTCCTTCGAAGTCGTTGATCGCGATGTAAATAATCTAGTCGTCAAGACTTCAAAGGGCACCACCTTGAGTGGGGTCGTCGTGCTTGACGGCTCGAACGACAAAGCCCTCCTTGCCAAACTCTATCAGTTACAACTCAACCTCTGGGTACAGGGAGGACCCTCCGGGTTTCCCACCTGGCGTCGAACTGCGATTAATCCGGACGGGAGTTTTCGTCTTGGCGGGTTGCCCCCAGGTGTGGCAACCATCAACACTCTCA
Source organism: Pyrinomonadaceae bacterium (assembly GCA_023717565.1). GTDB lineage: Bacteria > Acidobacteriota > Blastocatellia > Pyrinomonadales > Pyrinomonadaceae > PSRF01. The sequence continues at coordinate 11,887 of JAMQPI010000729.1, forward strand.
GTTTCCCCGATCATAAACCGGTGAAGGATTTTGTCGTGCTCCACACCGAGCGAGAAGGAATGCGAGTGACTCAGGGGATAGAGCTGAAGGTCGGTGATGAGACTACTGGTCTCAAGGTTTTCGTAGGATACGGAAAGGGTTTGGTTCGCGGCGAGCTGACGTTTGTGAATGGCACCATGACGCCAGGCTCACGCCTGATGGCGCAACTAACCAGGCTCGGTGAAAGCGTACCCCTGAGAGCTGCGGAAGTTGATGCTCGCGGTCACTTCGCGATTGAAGGAATGCCAGCCGGAACCTACTGGCTGCAAATCCAGGGATATATTCCTGGCGCTCGCAACATGGCCGCCAGGCAGCAGGTGAACGTTGTCGACGGAGCTGTTACGGAAGTAACGATTACGCTGGATCTTAATCCTAAGTCCACCGTGAAGCCTTAGCCGACGCGTGGAGACTGCCTTGAAAGTTGCTCAAGGGAACATTGTGAGTAGTGACCAACACCGCTGGATTACTTTTTTCGCCCTGGTGATTATCACGGTCGCGAGTTGGACTCTCGTTTTGGCGCAAGGAACGCATCCCAAGACGTCAGATGATCCTACAGAAACACCTAAGAGCGGTTCGATTACCGGCCGGGTGTTGAACGAATCCGGCCAGCCGCTGGCGAACGCGGCAGTTTTTGTTCGTGCCTACGGCTCTCTGGGACAGGTTAATGGGACAGCTACTGACGACGAAGGCAACTTTCGAGTCGGTGGTTTGGATCCTGTTGCTTACCAGATTTGGGCAGGTGTCCCCGCTTACATTGTCCCGCCGCGAGACCCCGACAGCACCACCCCGGCCCCCTTCAATCGAGTGGGCGACTCCGTGGACCTCGTGTTAGTCAGAGGCGGGGTAATCACGGGCACGGTAACAACGTCTTCCGGCGAGCCCGTCGTTGCCGTGAGCGTGGCGGCCCACATGTTACGCGACGGCAACGGTCAGCCGCCGCGTTACGGAAGTACCTTCCGGGCTCAGTCCACTGACGATCGAGGGATTTACCGAATTTACGGGCTGGCAAGCGGAACCTACATCGTCGCGGCGGGTGGCCAGAGATCCTTTACCAGTTTCACCGCAGATGCATATGAATCTCACGCGCCAACCTATGCGCCTTCTTCAACCCGCGACAACGCCGCAGAAACCATCGTGCGCGCCGGCGAAGAGACCACTAGTGTAGACATTCGCTATCGCGGGGAGCCGGGCCACGTAGTCAGCGGATTCGCAAATGATCCAAACACTGCAGCGTCACCTAACGGCTTCAATATTCGATTGACTTCCGTACATGGAGACTCCCAATCGACCCAACTCTCGTACCAACCACCAGGTAGCCGTGGATTTGTAGTCTCAGGAATTGCTGACGGAGATTACCTTATTACCGCGGAGACGTTTTCCCCCGGAGGAGACATGGCTATCTCTGAGCCGCGGCGAATCAAGGTTAGAGGTGCAGACGTAACCGGCGTCGAATTGGTCATTAGACCACTCGGCTCAATAAGCGGACGAGTGGCGCTGGAGGAATCAAAAGTACCAGGGTGCAAAGGTAAGCGTCGACCCTTGTTTGGAGAGACTCTCGTTAGCGCGTGGCACAATGAGAACGAGGCCGCTAAAGATCAACCCCAATTCCTCTGGTCCATGGGAACACCAATTATTCCCGATAAGCAGGGGGATTTCTTACTGCGCAATCTCGCGCCGGGGCAGTATCGCTTCAACCCGCGTTTCTTCGCCAAGTACTGGTATCTGCAATCGATCTCGTTGCCATCTTCAGCAACCGGTGTCCGGACGACGCCATCGAATCGACCGACCGATGCGGCGCGCAATTGGACCAGAATCAAGGCGGGAGAACGAGTCCCGGGCCTGACCATCATTCTCGCCGAAGGCGCTGCCTCACTTCAGGGACAAATCAAGACCGCTGAAAATCAAAAGCTGCCCGCGAGACTATTCGTCTATCTGGTTCCCGCCGAGCGCGAGCAGGCTGAAGATGTTTTGCGATTTTTTGCGGCGCTGGTTTCGAGTGATGGTAGTTTCGCGCTCAACAATCTTCCGCCCGGACGCTACTGGGCAAATGCCCGACCCGCTGGGGAAAACGTCCAGTCGAAACTCCGCCTTCCTGATCAAGTGGAGAGCCGCGCCAAACTGCGCCAGGAAATAGAAGCCACCAAAACTGAAATCGAGTTGCAGCCCTGCCAGAACGTGACGAATTACGCGTTGCAGTTGAAGGCTCCATAGCGATGCGTTTCGGGAATCCAGGTAGATCCCGCCAGCATCCGAAACCAGCCAGTTTCGCATTCACGCAGTTAGAAAGGTGGTACTTGTCAAGCTGGGTTGGCGCTCTTCTGGTTCTGAATCCGAGGTTAACCCGGACTGTCAGTTGAAAAACTTGACGCTATCCAATACCGCTTGCTAGACTCCGGATTACTTACCTAATCAGGGGCCCGACGCATGCTGCGTCGCTCAAGGGTTTCCCCCAGACCCCGCGCGTGTGGCGCAGTCTGATTTTTGCATCAAATGGAGGTGCGTATGGGCTTCAAAGTCGGCCAGAAAGTGGTTTATCCAAATCACGGAATCGGAACCATCGAGCGCATAGAACAGAAGCAAATAGGCGCAGCCTTACTTCCTTTCTAT
>JAMQPI010000733.1 GCA_023717565.1 Pyrinomonadaceae bacterium
TCAAAAGCTGCCGGTTCAGCACAGTGCTGCTGACTCATACTGCCGATCATCTGCGCGACCGATTCATACTCGTGTTCCTCCATCCAGCTCCTCATCTCCTCAAGAATAACACCGATTCGCCGGATGCCATTCTGTAGCAGCTCAGAGGCCATCATTGTCACTTTGGTCCCGGCCATTAACGCTTTCAAGACATCCTCGGATGTATGGATGCCCGTAGTGATCGCCAGATCGGCCAGTAGACGCCCGTACAGAATTGCCACCCACCGCAAGGGCAGGCGCAGCTCGCTTGAGTTGCTGAGGATCAATCGAGGTACGACCTCGAGGGCCTCGAGATCAATGTCCGGTTGATAGAATCGATTGAACAATACCAGGCCGTTAGCACCCTCGTCGACGAGGCGTTTCGCCATGTTTGCGGTCGAGCTGAAATAAGGGCTCAATTTCATCGCAACGGGTAGTGAAACTGAACGCTTTACCTCGCGAAGAATGTCCAGATAGATATTTTCAACTTCGCTGCCTGTGAGGTTCTCATTAGTGGGGATGTAGTATACGTTTAGCTCGATGGCATCGGCTCCTGCTTCCTCCATGAGTGCCGCGTATTCGGTCCAGCCACCCGATGAAACCCCGTTTAGACTGCCAATAATCGGAATGTCAACGGCTTCCTTGGCCCGCCGGATGAGATTCATGTATTCATCTGGCGAGACGTTATAACTCTGCATCTCAGGAAAGTAAGTAAGGGACTCCGCGAAGCTGTTTGTGCCACTCGTCAGATAGTAATCGACGTAGAGACTGTCGAACGTTATCTGTTCTTCAAACAGCGAGTACATCACCACGGCAGCAGCGCCTGCATCTTCCAGACGTCGTATGCTGTCCACAGTGTGAGACAGCGGAGACGAGGACGCCACAATCGGATTCTTGAGTGTCATTCCCAGGTAGTTGGTTGCTAGAGTCATAAGCGTTTTTCCTATCTAAACTAATTCTCCATTTCGCACCGCCGCCAATTGTTTGTACTGTTGCCAACGGTGATGCACGGCCTTCTCCGCCTGGCCCAGGAGAAACTTCGCCACTTCCGGATCACTCTGCTGCAGCATCCGGTAGCGCCCTTCTGTGTATATGTAGTTTTTCAGGGGGATCTTGGGATCGCTGGAGTCGAGCTGAAACGGATTCTTGTTCTCGGCCTCAAGCTTTGGATTGTAGCGATAAAGCGGCCAGTGACCCGACTCGACGGCCAGCTTTTGCTGATGCATGCCTTTCGCCATGTCGATGCCATGAGCTATGCATTGGCTGTATGCAATGATCAGGGATGGACCGTCATGAGCCTCTGCTTCCAGAAATGCTTTGACCGTATGCGTGTCGTTCGCGCCCATCGCCACCTGCGCCACGTAGACATTGCCGTAACGGATCGCCCCCATTCCCAGGTCCTTCTTCCCCGTGGTCTTGCCGCCAGCGGCAAATTTCGCGACTGCTCCCAGCGGTGTTGATTTGGAAGCCTGCCCGCCTGTATTGGAATAGACTTCCGTGTCCAGCACGAGAATATTGACATTTAATCCGCTGGCCATGACATGGTCTAACCCACCGTAACCAATGTCGTAAGCCCATCCGTCGCCGCCAACAATCCAGACGCTTTTCTTAACCAGCGCGTCGGCGACGCTCAATAGATCGCGGGCCTCGGTTGCTGGATCACCGTCGAGCTTCGCTTTAAGCGCTGCCACCAACTCGCGTTGGATGTTGATAGCTGCATCGGTGGATTGATCGTCGTTTAGCAGACTGTTAGCCAGCGCTTCACCGGTCTCATGTCGTAGCCGGCGCACTAAATCCCTGGCGTAGGCGCTCTGATGGTCGAGAGCTAACCTCATTCCGAGGCCAAATTCGGCGTTGTCTTCGAAGAGCGAGTTGCTCCACGCAGGACCGCGCCCTTCCCGGTTAACGGTATAGGGAGTGGTTGGCAGGTTGCCACCATAAATGCTTGAGCACCCGGTGGCGTTGGCAATGATGGCCCGGTCGCCAAAGAGTTGGGTTAAGAGCTTGATGTAGGGTGTCTCGCCGCAGCCGGAGCAAGCTCCGGAAAACTCAAAGAGCGGTTGCAAAAGCTGCACGTTTTTGACAGAGCCAAAGGTAAGCGCACCGTTCTTATTAACTTCGGGCAGCTCCAGGAAGAAATCCCAGTTAGCTCGTTCACGCTCGCGCAGCGGCAACTGCGGAGCCATATTCAGCGCTTTGCGAGAAACGTTGCTCTTGTCCTTTGCCGGACATACCTCGATACAGAGGCGGCAACCCGTGCAATCTTCAACTGCGACTTGAATCGTGTAGAGCTTGTCCGGTAATTCACGCCATTTGGCGGGCATGTGTTTGAAACCTTCCGGGGCTGATGCCAGATCACTCTGGTCATAGACCTTGGCGCGAATCGTGGCGTGAGGGCAAACCAGAACGCACTTGCCACACTCGATACAAAGATCGGGTTCCCAGACAGGGACCTCTTGCGCGATGTTGCGTTTCTCCCACTGCGACGTGCCTACGGGAAACGTCCCGTCCACCGGGAATGCGCTCACGGGCAACTGGTCGCCGCGGCCCGCGATGATCTCGGCCGTGACTCGCTGTACAAATTCCGGGGCCGCCGCGGGAACGACATCTGGCAGATCGTGAGCACTGGTGACTTCGGCTGGGATAGAAACCTCGTGCAAGTGTGCAAGGGCGGCATCTACGGCGGCAAAGTTTTGTCTCACGACAGGCTCTCCGCGTTTTCCATAGGTCTTACGAATCGATTCCTTGATCTTGGTAATCGCTTCGTCACGCGGAAGCACGCCGCTAATCGCAAAGAAGCACGTTTGCATGATCGTGTTAATGCGATTGCCAAGTTGCTTTTCCTTAGCCACCGAATAAGCGTCGATCGTGTAGATCTTGATCTGCTTTCGAATGATTTGTTCCTGGGCCGAACGTGGCAAGTGGTCCCAAACCTCGGTCGGTGAATAAGGACTGTTCAGCAGTAAGGTTGCGCCTTCGACGGCCGCGCCCAGAACGTCGTAGGAGTTGAGAAACGAGAATTGATGAACGGCGATGAAGTTCGCCCGCTGAATCAAATAGGTGCTTTGGATTGGACGTTTGCCGAAGCGCAAATGCGACAGGGTCATCGCGCCGGACTTCTTCGAGTCATAAACAAAGTAGCCCTGGGCGTAGTTTGGTGTCTCCTCACCAATGATCTTGATCGAGTTCTTGTTTGCACTGACTGTGCCGTCAGCTCCCAGCCCCCAGAACATGGCGCGCACCTGGTCGTCCGGCTCAGTACTAAAACCCGGGTCGAATGGAATACTCGTGAGCGTCACATCGTCGTTGATCCCGATGGTGAAGTGGTTTTTGGGCTTAGCTTGCTTCAACTCGTCAAACACCGCCTTACACATCGCCGGAGTAAACTCCTTTGACGACAAACCGTAACGCCCGCCAATCACGCGAGGCATTGTGAAAATTTCCGCTCCGTTGGCAGCGGTTTCACTGAGACCAGTGACGAGGTCCTGATAGAGTGGCTCGCCGATGCTGCCTGGTTCCTTGGTTCGATCCAGAACCGCAATCGCCTTCGCCGAACGCGGTAGAGTCGCTATCAAAGCATCGACTGAAAGCGGTCGATATAGCCTGACTTTCAGCAACCCAACCTTTTCGCCGCCGGCACATAGAGCATCTACTGTTTCCTGGGCCGCCTCGCAACCAGAGCCCATCATCACCACGACACGTTCGGCGTCCGGCGCTCCTACATATTCGAAAAGGTGATACTGCCGTCCGGTTACCTCCGCAAACTTGCTCATGGTCTCCTGGACTATCCGAGGAGTTTCCAAGTAGAAAGGATTTGAGCGCTCTCTCGACTGAAAGAAAACATCCGGATTCTGTGCCGTGCCACGCATCACGGGATGGTCAGGCGTCAGGGCCCGCGCTCGGTGGGCTTGCACGAGTTGGTCGTCGATCATCGCGCGGATCTGTTCATCGGAAAGCTTCTGAATCTTCATCACCTCGTGAGAGGTGCGAAAGCCGTCGAAGATGTGCAGGAATGGAACCCTGGCTCTGAGAGTGCTTGCCTGAGCGATCAAGGCAAAGTCCATAGCCTCTTGCACCGAGTTGGCAAATAACATCGCCCAGCCGGTTGTGCGTGTGGTCATCACATCGCTGTGGTCACCGAAGATTGAGAGCGCGTGAGTGGCAACCGATCGGGCCGCGATATGGAACACCGTGCTGGTCTGCTCTCCCGCGATTTTGAACATGTTGGGGATCATCAGAAGCAAGCCCTGGCTGGACGTGAACGTTGTGGTGAGGGACCCGGTTTGCAGAGTGCCATGGACCGCGCCGGCCGCACCTCCTTCAGATTGCATCTCGCGCACAATCGGAGTCATGCCCCAGATGTTCTTTTCGTCCAGGGCTGACCAGGCGTCAGAGGACTCTCCCATCGCAGACGAGGGCGTTATGGGATAGATAGCGATTACATCGTTGGTTTTATAGGCCACGTGGGCAGCCGCTTCGTTACCGTCGATTGTTACATTTTGTTCATTCATGCTGTGGATTCTCACTCGTTATTCCGTCTGGCCTTGTGTAATGTTACCCAAAAGAATGTTGGGTTCCCCGAATAGCTGAGTAAAACAAGGGGTCACCATGTCTGTAGCAAATCTGAGTCCTCTGGAAGAGTAGGCGGCAGGAGGCAGGAGGCAGACGGCAGGAGGCAGTAGGCAGAACGGAACCTCTGAACCCAAAACGAATCGGTCGCCGACGGTCAAGGAAAGAAACCGCCTGCGACCGAGGAGGCACGCTCAGTTTGAAATGAGCGTGCCTCACGATAGTGCCGCATCTACTTGTCGCCTGGATTTACATCACCTTCACTTCGATCTCCCTGGGTTTCGCCTTTGCATCCTTAGGCAGGGTAATCGTGAGGATTCCCTCCTTGAATTCGGCGGCGGCTTTGCTGCCCTCGACGAATGTGGGCAGGGTGAAGATCCTGGTGAACTCACCATATTTCCGCTCGACGCGGTGATAGTTTTCGCGGTTGACCGCCGCTTCGAACTTGCGTTCACCGAACACCGTGAGCACACCGTTTTCGAAAGTCACGTGCACATCTTCCTTGCGCATTTCCGGGAGCTCCAGCTTGAGCACGACCTCCTTGTCGGTCTCATAGATATCACACGGCGGTGTCCAGGTCGCGAATGGCCAGTGCTTATCGAAGTGCTTATCGAACAGAGGGCCAAACATCCGAAACGTCTCAAACGGCAGAACGGTCATGCTGGGAGACGTAAGAGTCTTAGGTATCATTGTTCTGACCTCCTTCTCAAAGGAACGTAAAAATAGAATTCGTAACCTGCCCACCCGCACAACTAAAACCAAGTTACAGATGACGTGACGCAGACAAGCCGTCCGCGCCTCCGGGAATGTCGTTCCATGATGGCCGGTATACGACCATCTCGGGATGATTGAGACGGAAGGACTGCGCTATGTAACAGTTCCAACAAACCGCCAGGTGCGTTTCCAGCACCACCGAGAGGCTCTCGACAGAAACTCCATTCCACCGCACCAGCGCACCCTCGGGGCTTTGCAGCGCCGGTTTGTGGTCAGTCCAGTGAAGTTCCTCAAACGGTTTGCCACAGTAGACGCAGTGCTTTCCGCGATACCATCGCATCAGCACGCCGCTAACTAGACATTGTCCGGGTGCTACGTCCAGATTTGTCAGGCACTCCTGTCCACACTGTTCTTTCAGTGGCCAGCGCCAGCAGTTTTCCAGTCGAATGTCAGGAGAACCCACAGTCGAAGTCATCGACGCATGGAGCGCGTCGATTTCAACGACTGCGGGCCTTCCAGTTTCAGGACAGGTAACAATCTTAGTGCCGCGATAACGGGAGTACGCGCGAACCAGCCACATGAAGCCGAAGTAAGAGGCCGAAGCTATTAGTGCTATGACTGTCAGATAAGCCGCGGTGTACATTTTAACCTCTGCTCAAGGGCATCCTGCGATTGCCTGGGTCGCGCGTTTCTCCTCGATCTCCTTGATCCTGCCGCGAAGCCAGTCTCTAACCTTTCGCTCCAGCTTCGCCTCGTTATCCCCGGATTCCAGGTCTTCGATAGTTTCCCCGGCGTCATTCAAGGGAATGAAGTGACAGGGTACCTCAGCGGCGTGGTGCTCGGGGCTGACGAAATCGAGCAAATGGCATTCATTGCACGGATGGGCACGGTACGGATAACCGTAGTTGAGACAGGTTAGGGAGTCCTGGAAGGGTGACTTTGGTTTCCACGGAGTGCGAACCGAACGACCATATCCACCCTGATCGATGAAATCGAGCTCTTCTTTGAGGACTTCGAGTATGTCGCGATCGTCACAAGTCATGGCAAACCTCCAAATCTTCCCCACCTAACTCTTGCAGCCTGCCGCTGCTTTTCCTGAGTCTTGTTTGGGTTATCCAACCGGCTTTCACAAGTGCAATGCACATGCCGAGCGTTTTGGGTCGGAATCGCCAGCAAACTTGAGGTTGTGGGTGACTTTTGCTGCGCAAACTTCCGCAGGGTCTTGCGGGAAAGTGCTCAGCCAGAAGGGCTCTAGAATGCGTACTGTGGTTATTTTTACGGTGTCGTGATTTTCAATCGATCACTGAATCTTGTGAGGTGAGAGAGTCGCTCAAGCGATCAGTCGAGTGGTTATTCTACAGGCGCTGCCGGCAGTTGCCCGGAGCGTTCGTTCTCGATGAGCTTGATCCTGGCCCGCAGCCACGTCTTGACTGCCTCTTCCATCTTCGATTGGTTGTCTGCGAGTTCGAGATCTTCAAGCGTCTCGCCGGCCTCGTTCAATGGAATTTGATGGCAGGGCACACGATCGGCGCGGTGTTCGGGCGGCACGAAGTCAATCAGATGACAGTCAGCGCAAGGATGAGCGCGGGAAGGATCTCCAAAGTTGATGCAGGTCAGGGAGTCCTGAAAGGCTGACGTTGCTTTCCATGGCGTCCGAACCGACCGGCCGTACCCGCCCTTCTCTATGAAATCGAGTTCATCTTTCAGAAGATCCAGAATATCGCGCTCATCCTTAGCCATAGTCACGAACCCCCAGTCCTTCGTTGCCCGATTGAAAGGCCCACTGCCTCTGACAACTCTTTTCGCCCCCCGCCAGGAGTAGTGTTGCTGCTAACCCCGGCCGTGGGTTCCTTTGGTGCGTTGTCACCTAAGGACTCGCTCTTGTTGGTGAGCTTCTCTTTGAAAAGGTGTGCGGCCGCGTCGAGAAAATCGAAGGAAGTCACAATCCCCACCAAACGCCCGTCGTCGAGAACAGGGAGACAACCAACTCTATTTCGCCTCATGATCTCCATGGCCTCCAAAGTAGAAGTCCTTGAAGAAACGGTCAGCGGGTTAGTCGTCATGATGTCACGAACTGTCTTTAGATTCTCTTTAGCTGGCGCCCCGCGGATAAGCAGCCGGACCAGGGCCCGATGCGTCACCAGACCAACCAGATTTCCTTCACCGTCTTCGACTGGAACGTGACGGATATGCCTCCAGGCCATGAGACTGGCTGCCAGATCCACCAGGTCATCGGGGCGTACGGTGAAGAGGTCGGTCGACATAAACTGGCCGACGGTCTGAAAACCTTCGCTCCACTCAGCCGATTCTTTCACTTCGAAAATCGGCCAGAGATGTGCAGGTTCTTCACTCTTCTGTCTCATTAGCATTTCTTCCGCGATTAGCCTGTTTCGAAGTTCCCGTGGCTGGTCATTCATCACCCCGAGCGACTTCATCATCCACTGGGAACCCGTTTGGCCGCTGCGAGTACGCTCCTCAATAACGTCGAGGTAACGGTCGACATGCGCCGGTGTCACAGAGGCTTCCTTAAGTCCCTGGCGCGCCAGCGGGAGCAAGTGATCGAGTATGAGTTCGGACGCTGAGTGGGTCTTTCCGCCAATCCAGTTGAATTGCGCGCTCAAGCCGTGCCGCGCGGCGGCGAAGAAGTTTGTCTTAGCGTCGTCAAACGTCATGAGGTTCGTGATGTCGCCGTACTCTTTGGGCAGGGAGATCATCAGTCCGACAAAGAATGCCGCATTGGCAATCTCGTCGAGAACGGTGGGGCCTGAGGGCAGAGTGCGATTCTCAATTCTCAGATGGGCAGTCCCATTCGTTACTCCGTAGCAGGCTCGGTTCCACGGCCAGACGGTGCCATTGTGCATGCGCAGGGCGGAGAGTTCCGGCATCTGGCCGCGGGCCAGCAGCAAAAAGGGGTTTTCCTCTGCCTCTCTGATCATGATCACGCGAAAACGGGCAATCTGGTCCTGGATTAGCTCCAGCACCGACTTCTCAAGCCATTTCTCGCCAAAGCCCACGCGCGTCGGATGACTGCGGGCCTGCTGGGTTGCGGTCCGACCGTCGGTTGAATGTTGGAAAAGGGCGAGTCGCGTTTCCTGCCACAAACGGTGACCAAACAGGATGGGAGAATTAACCGCCGCTGCGAGCACCGGGGCCGTAACGGCCTGCGCCAGATTGTAAAGCGGCGCAAATTCCCTGGCGCCCACCTGAAGATGCACCTGAAAACTGGTATTGCACGACTCCATCATGATGTTGTCATGCGTGAGTTGAAGCTCGTCGAGTCCCTTGATGTGAATTGAGAATGGGCCTCCGCGCAGCTTGGTTACCTGCTGGTTCAACTGGTAATAGCGAGGGGCCGGTGTAATGTTATCAAGTGTCAGATCTTGTTTTTGTAGTGTGGGCAGGATACCCGCCAGCAGAATGTCCGCGCCGAAGTGGTTGGCGCTCCCACGTGCGAGAGCCAGAACCTCCTTCAGTTCAGACTCCATTTGCCCAAAACAGTCGCCGGCAAGCATCTGCGGCGTGAGATTGGCTTCGAGATTGAATCGCGCAATCTCGCTAGTTAGTCTGGGATCATTAGTATGTTTTAGAACTTCTACACCGACGGGAGCCGGCAGGAGTTTGCTATCGACCAGAAACATCTCCTGCTCGGCTCCGATGCGACGGACACCGCTTTCAATGAGATCGTTGTCGAGCATGTGATCGAGCGCCCGCAGATCGGCAAGCAGCGCTTTCATGTACGCCTGCAGTTTTTGCTCGTCCAGCTCTTCGTCTACGTCATGCTCGCCCATACAAAGACCTCTATTCCCGGATCATGATCAGCAACATTTTGAATTTCGTAGCCGCTTTAACCGCATGAGGGCGATTTGCCGGCAGAACGATAGTCTCCCCTTGCCTTACCCTGAAACTCTCGCCGGCGATCTCTATGTCCGCCTCACCGTCGTTGACCACTACCAGGGCATCGAATGGTGCGGTGTGCTCGCTGAGGCCCTCGTCCTTGTCGAAAGCGAACAATGTAACTGATCCGCCTTTGTTTTTCAGCAGTACATGACTCACGATAGAGCCGTCCTGATATTGCAACAGGTCAACCAGCTGCTTAACCTCAACAGGTTTAACTACATTGTGATCTTGGATGGTCATAAATAATCTTCTTTAACTCGATGCTTCAACCTATCAGCAGCCAGAGGGCTCAGGGTTTGAGTCCGGTCATAGCGACGGCCCCTAGTTGCGCGCGGTAACGCCGGAAAGTAGACCTCATTTCCAGCACTCTCCGCCGCGCCTCTGAATCACGAAGAACATTGACGACAAAGCGCAGAGCTCCTGTGAAACCTTCGTCACTGATTAGTCGCCCAGGCTCCAACAGGCTCATCGACGCCATATCTACAGATTGAACTTTGAATCCCTCCGACTCCAAAAGCGAGCGCCACTCCGAGACAGCCAGGGGCCTGACTCCATGGTGGACAACACCCGTCAGTGCTCTCTCGGTTTCTCTCTTTGTATTATCGTCGAGGTCGTCGGACATGAGGCACATTTCATGAATGCCATAACGGCCGCCGCTCTTGAGTAGACGATGAGCTTCACGCACGATCTGGCGTTTCGTTTCGTCGGTCTGCATCGTGAGCATGGCCTCGCCATAGACGACCGTCGCGCATTGGTCGGGAAGCCCGGTGTCCGATGCGTTTCCGAGAACACACTGCTGCCGCGGTCCCCGCAAGTAGCTGCCGACAATCTTGGCCGCCGCTTCGTCTCGCTCTACTGCCGTGTACGATAATGGACTTAACTCGAGTGTGAGTCGAGCGGTTACGCCCATGCCCGGCGCGAACTCAACAACCTCATCTGGGTGTTGAATTCCGAGCGCTTCCAACATGCGACGAGTGAGGTGCATACCGCCGGGTCGGAGCACGCGCTTACCTAAGCGGGCTAACACCCAGTGACCCGGCATCTTCTCAATCTTCAACCCTTCACCGGGGGCAAACGTGGCTATAGTCTCCAATAGCGGCCTCCTTTAACAACACAAGAATGTCCTTTTAGAGGTGAGCAACGATTGTGCCGTTGATTTCTGGGCGGGTTTTGGAGGACCTGTCGGAAGAATTGCGGGAATTGAGTGAATGATCGCGGAATTCTTCGCAGGGCAGGCCCTGGCCAGCGGTTCGAGGCAATGCCGGATTTCACATCCTCAGCGGAAAGGTGAGCTTAAAGCCTCACCGTGAACAACAATTCCCGCTTTTCCTATGGCTGCCTATGCAGAATGAAAAACTTAACAATGTTTGCCGACGCCCATGACGGATAGAGATGGCCGCCAGGATGAATGAAGGTCTTGACGGGCGTTTGCGTCGTGGACGGGTATTCAGTGCAGTATTGTCCACAGGGCTGCCCGGCGCCGGTAGCATTGTCAGCCTGACGAGCGGTTTCAATCGTTTGCTGCTGGAAGGCAAAGGGATTGACCGGGTCGGCCTCACCAGCAATGGCCACCAGGGGCCGCGGCAGGGTCAGCTGTTCCGATGGCGCCAGCCGGCCGGCGCACTCGGCGATGGCCGCTAACGTCTGGCCGCGCTCAGCCCAAAGCAATAAGCTGAAAGCTGCTCCGTTCGAGAAGCCGGCTGCGTAAATTCGAGTGTCGTCGACGAGATATTTCTGCCTCATCGTTGCCAGCATGGCGTCAAAGAAATGCAGATCCTTATTGCCGATGTTCGCCTGGTTTGCCTCGACCTGCCATCCCGGACGGTTTCCCTGGGGATCGACTGCGCTCGGCCGGTTCACGCCTTGTGGATAAACGACGATCGCTTCCTTCCAGAGCGTATGGATGTCCATCTTCTGCGCTATGCTGTTCATGTTGCCGCCATGACCGTGAAATGCGAACACCAGCGGATGTTTTGAGTGTCCGAGTGGGACCGTCGGCGGAAATACCAAAGCCGCGCGATGCTCTCCGTCGACGGTCCACCTCATAGTGATTACCTGCGCAGCTGCCGTGCCGGATGTTGCCAGTGTAAATCCCAGGATACCGATTGCGATCATCACACGAACTCTCATTTGTTCCATCTCCTTGCTTGCTAATTCAGCGACTGTGCGCAGTGTTTCAAAGCACTGATCGAAAAAATCTGCGACCCTTCTATGAGCTGATGCCGTGACGGCGTGGCAAAGGCCGCGATTCTTGGCAGTGTGGTTGTCGTCCTCACTTTTCACGGGCCCGTATTATTTAACAAGCTACCCGCGAAGCGAATTTATCTTAGCTTCGCTTCGCGGTTAGGGCACGCTTCTTTCCCTGGTTTCCAATCTGCGCCTCGCAGTCTGGCGTTGTTAATTTTTAAATTAATTCACTCCATACAGCTTGAGGAAAGCCAGCACGGATGGGCCCCAACGTTCCGGGTCGCCGATGAAGCCTACATGCGCACTCTGGTAATCAACGTCTCCGTTATCGAGAAAGAACTTCTTGTAAGGAAAGATGGAAGCCATGAACCTATGACCGTGCGTCGGGTCGTCGCTCCCGTACGCATGCGCGTAGGCGAGGTCAATGGTCGAGCGCGTGTCGTAGTCCCATCTAGCCTGAAGGTAGAAGGCCGGATGTTTGGCGTTTTTCGCCGCCGTGAGTAGCGCCCCCAGGAGGGTCCTTCGGTCTTGACTGAGTTCCCAATCCTGAGCCGCATAAGCGAAATTGACTTGGCCCCAGCCCTGCGCTGCGGCGGCGAAAGCAATTGCCGCCCTCTGCCCGTGGTCTTTCCGGTTGAAGAAGACAGTCACTGAGCCGCCGTAAGAATTTCCGCCTACGCCGAAGATGTGTTCCCCGTCTCGATCCTTTTTCATGCGGTCGGTTAGCTTCAGATGGTTCAACGCATAGACGACCTCCTGGTCGGACTGTAATCGGAGGATTTCGGCCCGGTAACATGCCGTCGTCGTGCAGGTAGTGTCATGGTGGGAGGGGTTGTTACCGAAGTCCGTCACCAGGTCCTCGATGTAGACACCGCTTGACTGATGGTTCGGAGGGTCGCCTTGCCCACGTCGAAAAGGGATTAACACGAGATAGCCCCTCTCGGCGAAGTACTTTCCCAATTCGCAGTATTTGGTATCGTCGGTGAACTCATCGCCACTCCCGTGATTGAAAATGAGCGCGGGAAACTGTGCGAATATCCCGCCGGAGGCTGGTCTATACAACGCGCCCCACAACTTAATCTGGCAGATCCGCTGCCCGCTTTCGCTGTGGATGACGTCGCAGATCGACTCCGCGGTTTCATCCCGCTGCGCGAACGGTGGCAGTGGGTAGGAGGTGCTGTAGTACGACACGATCGATTTGGTGAATTGGCCGGAAGCGCAGGCGGCTTGTGCAGGTGCGCATGCCGCGACGGCGAGAGCAAGGGCGGCGACGATCTTAAGCAGTGTGGTCCTTCTCATTTCCTTCTCCTGTGTCTTCTATTCGGATGTTGGTTTCAAGTCTTGTAGTTTTACTCTAGCGTTGGTGGTAGCCGTTCGAATTGCGCGCGATGTTCAACATCTGAGGATTAGCTGGAAGCTAGTGGCGGGGATGAGGTTATCCCAGCGGGCGAAACGCACATTCACAGTTCGAGGCTTATCCTCTCCAGCCTGGTTCTGACCAGGATGCACAGTGAGGATGGAGTCAACGATTCTGGCGCCAGGTTCACCTCCCGGCGATGCAGTGGCAGTGCAGGCGGCAATGTTCTGGCCGAAGAGGACGTTCACTCCGATGCCGCCAAGGTTATCGGTCACAAACGTAACGTTGACGGCGTCGCCGCTGACTAACCACTCATCTGCCGCAAAGGGAGCGGTGTGCAAGACCACCTTCGCGCGGAGGATGTTCACGGTGCCTGGGGGACCAGCCGGTCCTGTGGCACCAGTTACACCCTGAGGACCTTGCGGTCCGGCGGGTCCCCGCGGCCCTCTTTGATGCCATGTTAACTGAGTCTCTGCGGCATGACATTGGGTTGCGTTTTCGACGACCCGCAAGCGGCCCGTTTGGGTGTAGCAAGCCTGGATTACGCCGTCCGCGTTTGGAATCCCAGCAGCCACTGCCGCGACCCCCACGGCGACAAATCCGATTAGCGACGCTCCAAGGGCGAGCGTGGTTGTAAATCTAGATCGTCTATTCATGATGTTTTCCTTTTCCTCAGTTGCGACAAAGTCAATCGCCGCAGTCAGCTCCGTAGGAGCGAAATGTTTATGGCCATGGCGCTTGGTTGAGTTCTCGTAGCTCCGCGGTAGCGGGATGTTCGACGTTCGGCGGAACATCTTAGAGCGGCGGATCGGGTTGCGGGTTGAAGCCGCGGATGACGCCGGGATTGCCGATGAAGACAACGGTGCGGCCGTTGGCGTTGTTGAAGAGCTCGACCGACGGCACGATGCGACCATCTGTGGGCGGTGGTACATCGTTGTCTGTCGGGCCGGGAGCGAACACATTGACGACCGCGCGGACTTGAAGACGGCTCGGGCCCGGTGGGAATTGAAGGTCGTCACCGTTGAGATCGAGGAAAGCTGATTCGCCCCGCTCGAGCATCACTACGCGGCGCACAGGACTCCCGTCCCGGTGACGAATGGGATCTCCGTGGCTGTTGATAACGATAAACGCAACGCGCGATGGGCCAGGCGGTAAGACGGAATCATTGGTGGCTATCACGTTGGATACATTAACGCGCAGCGTCTGCCCTGGCGTGATGCCGACCATGCCGAAAGAGATGCGGTCGTGTTGCGGCGGCGCCTGATCCTGAGCTTGCACCTGCCGCGTGCCGCGAACGATGCCCAGCGTCGTCAATGCTGCCAGCGCGACGAACCCAAGGATGGTTGCGAGTGTGCGTTTATTTTTCATTGTTTTCTCCTTATCTATCTCTCTTAGAACGTTGCCCTTCAGTTTCCAGGGTTCTCCACGTCAGTCCGCAGGACCGAAATGTGGATAACTCTCGATGTGTGCTTCGAGGTTCTTTGTGCCAGGTGCGAACTGCTAGTTCTTCCACTCTTTCCGCCGCGAGCGGACTGGGTCGAAGTTGTGACTGCTACGAGCGAGCTTGAGCAGAGGACCGGCCGGCAAGCCATCGAACACCGAGCCCGACAGCCGGTTACCGTCGGTGTCGAATGTGGCGATCTTGCCGTTCTCGGAGGTAACCACGCGGCCTTTGCGATCGACGTGCGCGGCCGCCGTGTGACCGTCAGTCATCACCCGGAAGTGACCGGTCGCGCGCGCGCCAGTTGAATGCCATCGAAGCGTCGTCACTTCCGGCGAGCCCTCACGCGAGAGAATGATCGTGGCGTCTCGACCGTTTACCGACATGGCGAGCCGCCCGGTGCCAGGCGTGTTTGGAGCCTCAGTGTTACCCAGCACTTTGAGCGCCGGACTTACGGCCAGGAGTTGTTTCGTGGAAGGAGCGGCGACGATCAGTCGATCGTTCTTCTGATCGTACGAGATTGCGTCGATCGCAACGCCAGTGTTCAGCTTGCCCAACGCTTTTCCGGTTCCGTCGAAGGACAGAATCTCTTTGTTCTGCACGACGAACAGCCGACGATCCCGTCCGCCGTAGGTCAGGAACTGGGGAGACGAGACCGTCGCTGTCTTGCTCCAGGAGCTTCGGGCGAGATCTAGCGTCCAAATCTCGTTGGAACCACGCGCGATCATGGAGGCGCCAGGCACCGATGGGTGAATCGCCATGTCGACCAGCGGCCCGTTGAACGGTAGGTTGAACTTTTTGGTGTCGATCGCTTTGGTCTCGAAGCTCGCTGTGTGTGCGAAGATCACCTTGTCGGTCGGATTAGTGATGGCAAAGGAGGGAATAATCGCCATCCAGCCGTCGATGAAGCGGTACGGATCAGTTTCCAAGTCCCAACGGAGGACTTTGACCGTCTCACCCTCGAGGTTGCGTGTCTCCGATTTGATTTGGGCATGCGTCCTCACCCGAGCTGACTGGGTTCGGAGTTTCGTTGAATCATCGGCCGGGTCGCGGACCGCGATCAGAGCCTCCGACCCTGTGACGTCGAGTCCCACGAGGGACATTACGTGGCCGCCCACGCGCAGAAAGAGATCGTCGATCTTCGTATAGCGCCCTCGGGTTACCATCCCCAGGCCTTTGACCAAAGCCACAGCTTCCAGAGACTCCAACGTGATACGGCCGGAGTCGAATGCGCTGTCGGTCGCGACCACGGCCGGCACCCAACGATCGTCCAGGTAGTCGACCAGTCCCTCGAAGGCACCGTTGCCGGTGGTCCCCTCGATGGGGTCGGTGTCCATGTAACCAGCCATCAGGGTTAGGTTCACCAAAATCTTTTTGACGTCCTGATCGTTGGCAAGTGGAAAGGCCGTGGCCAGCGGCCAACCATGTTTCGCGATGTAGTGGATCCAGTTCATTGCTGCCGTGGGAACGCAATACATCGCCCCGTCCTCAGGCAGGGAATCCCAACGTTGGTCGAGATCCGGAACGTCAGTGATCTTGTAAGTGAACTTTGCAGCCGCAAGTTTCGCATTCATCATGTCAGTCTCCTTCTGTGAGAGAGCGTTGCCGCTCGGTTGATTTTGTTGAGGTAACCTCGACGCCTCGATCTCGGTGTCGAATCGTTCTCGTAATAACACTCGCTGCTACCGAGGCGCAGAGACGAGTGAGTTCACCTGGAGAGCTGAGGACTATTCCGCCGGCTTTGCCTTTCGGCATTCGTGTTTTCCACCAATTAGCCAACCACGCTAGGCCTTTTCCACTCCTGCGCACCGGCGTCAGTGACACCAGATGCGAGGTGGTCACGCGGCGCGAACGGCGAATGATGGTTTGCTCGTGACTTTCAATGATCACTATGGTTTTTGTTTTCTCCGGCATTGGTCACCTTGGCCTTTCTGAATCGTTGGCTGACGGTCAACCCTCTGCTAGAATCTGGCCCACAGCTTGCGAAACTTGCGCCCTAGCGAATTCCCTTGAACGCTGCCACATTGCGCTTGAGACTTTCCGAAAGTCCTTAACCCGCTCCGAATTTTTTCCGAAACGGCCGAATAACGGCGATGCCGGAACAAA
>JAMQPI010000010.1 GCA_023717565.1 Pyrinomonadaceae bacterium
CCTCGCACGGTAGGTCTACTCTTTGCTTCTTACTCGATCATGCAGTTGTTCTTCTCTCCGGTGCTGGGACGGCTCTCGGACAAGTATGGACGGCGCCCGGTTCTGCTGATCTCGATCATAGGAACCGGCCTCGGGTTTTTGATTCTCGGTTTTGCCACCACCCTCTGGATGCTTTTCGTGGGTAGAATCCTCGACGGTATTTCGGGTGGAAACATCTCTACTGCGCAAGCTTACATCGCCGACATCACCACCAAAGAGGATCGCGCTAAGGGGATGGGACTAATTGGCGCGGCTTTTGGTCTCGGCTTCATCTTTGGGCCGGCCATTGGCGGCATCCTGAGCCGCTGGGGTATTCACGTACCCTTTCTCTTTGCCGCTGGTCTCTGTTTCGCAAACGCGACTCTGCTTTATTTCACTTTGCCTGAGACTGTGACGCTGGATCATCCCGCGCGTGTTTCCGCAGCCGGCGGGCGTGGGTTAACGCAACTTATCAATTCATTAAGGCAACCGCGGCTGGGCTTCATACTCACGATCTATTTCTTGTTCATCGTTGCTTTCTCGATCATGACAACGTCGTTTTCGTTGTACACGATGTTTCGCTTTGGTTATGACGCGCAGCACACCGGCTACCTCTTTGCGTACGTGGGACTCATCGCCGTGATCATTCAGGGCGGATTGATCGGTCGCCTGGTAAAACGATTCGGCGAACAGTGGCTGGTGATCGTAGGAGCCCTGTTTTTCGCGATCAGTCTGTTTGCAGTGCCTTTCGTGGGACCAAATGCCGGCGGGTTGGTGGCCCTGCTCATCGGCGGCGGCATCTTTTCGTTGGGGAACTCGCTGTCAACGCCGGCGCTCAATAGCCTGGCTTCGAAAAGCGTCGGTCCCGCGGAGCAGGGAAGCGTGTTGGGAGTAACTCAGTCAGCGGCAAGTCTGGCGCGAGCAGTGGGTCCCTCGATCGCGGCGCTCTTGATTCACAGCACCTCTCTGAAAATGGGTGCCGACGGCGTTGTTCATCACATGAGCGACCGGTCGTTGTTCATTACGTTTTGGACCGGGTCAGTAATCATGTTTCTGGCTTTTCTACTGGCGGTCTATTTCAGGCGAGTGCACGCTCCTCAGTATTGGGAGTCGGATGCAGTTGCAGCTGCCTAGGACTATTGTTCGTGCTTTGTACTTAGTTCTTTGTACTTTGACCTTCTAGTCCAGCAAGTGGGCTCCGACGCCACAAACTCAATTAGGCACTTGCGCTGCGCCTGATTTCTTCGCGAATCTCTTCAAAGGTCAAATCGCAGAGCCTACCCCCCGTGAATAACTCATTATTCGTTACATCCGCTATGGCAAAGGGGGGCTTCGGAAAGCCGTCGAGCTCGATATCATTCTCAAAACTGACTTCTGCCAGGACCAATCCAAAGAGCTCACCCAGAAACATGTCGATCGTAAACCGTCGACCTTCCCAGTCGAACGGATAACGATTTTTGCGAATCTCATTGGCTTCAAAAACTGACAAGACCTCGTACTCGGCGGCGTTGAGGTAAGTGTTGGTGATGATGGTGCGCGAAAGGTCTGCCGGGTCAGGCGCAAACTTCTGAGTAAACTTCACGGTCCATTTATTCGTCCTAGGATCTCGCACCTTACGCAGGCGGAGGCGCGTGCCGGTGATGTAGTTGTCGGTGATCTGTACATGCGGATCGGCTCGGGTCATCCCCTCGGGCAGATCCTGCAAAAGGTAGCGCCGCTCACGCTCGATACGCGCATATTTGCTCTCCGGCACGATCGTATTCTGATCTGTTAATTGAGCGACGCCCATAGGCTCCCTAGTGTCCGTTTAAACTTTCGCACCGCGCACAGTGAAATCGGTCAACCACAGAACCATTTGCAGTAGAGACAGTGTGAAGACTCAACCGAGTGTGATGAAGTCAGTACCGTAGCGCGGTAGCGTCGGGTCCGGCCATCCGCATCTCGGTGGTGTAGTGCAATTCAAAAACTGGATCGAGATGCGGATGGCCGGACCCGACGCTACCGCGCTACGGTACTGACTTCATTGACACTCGGTTGAGTTTGAATTCATGTCAAGTCTGGTCTTCATGCGCCTACCAACTCTTCCTCTGGCTTACTTAGAAACTCAAAAGGCTCAACGATCCTTCCGGCAATCGCTGAGGCCGCCACGACGTAGGGCGAGGCAAGGTAAAGCTTACCGGGACCACTGCGCCCTGGGAAGTTCCGGTTTTGCGCGCTAACCGTGACGGTCTCTGCGTTAGGAGAAGCACCGGGGCCGGCATTGATACAGGCACCACACGAAGGATCGATCAACTCCGCTCCCACCTTTTCGAAGATCTCCAAATACCCTCGCTCACGGGCATACTGTTTGATTTTCTGCGACCCGAACTGCAAATAAAGGTGAACTCCGGGTGCGACGCGTTTGCCTTGCGCCAGAGCGTTCTGCAATACCTCGGCATACATATCCATGTCGGCCATCTTGCCGCCTGTGCACGACCCGCCATACGCAGCGTCGATTCGTACTTCTTCACCGAGCTCGTCGATAGGAATTCCGTTTCGCGGATCGCCCGGGAGTGCCACCATGGGTCGAACCTCGTCGAGATCAATTTCAAAAACCGCGGCATACTCGGCGTCCGGATCACTGTAGGTGAACCCCTGGCGCACTTCCCCCGCGTCGAGACTCCGTTCGCGCACGATGTATTCCAACGTTACCTCGTCAGGTTCAATGATCCCGGTAGTGCCTCCCGCCTCCACAGACATATTTGTCAAAGTGGCTCTCTCGTCCATGGGCCAGTTCGCAAGATCTTCGCCCGCAAACTCCAACACCTTTCCGATTCCTTTACTCGTTTTCATGTACTCGCTGGCGAGGATCACCAGCATCACGTCCTTGGCTGCCACGTCGGCGCGTTTCTTCCCTTTGAATACGTAGCGCACGGTTTCCGGTACGCGGATGCGAACGTCTTTCGTGTACCAGGCGTTTGCCATGTCCGTAGAGCCTACGCCGAATGCGAAGCAACCGAGAACGCCGGCCATGCAAGTGTGCGAGTCAGTACCGATGACGATTTGACCGGGCAGGGCGAGATCTTCAACGACGGCGTTGTGGCAAATTGCTTCCGAACCGCCGTCCGGACTCTCGCCGTAGAGTCGTATGCCTTGCTTCTCGGTAAAACGTTCCTGAGTGATGGCCAACCCATCGGCGCGCTCGAGTAACCCCAGCTTCCGTTTCTCTTCCGGCATTACCCGGCCAAGAAAGGTCAGGTGATCGCGAAAGGCGTAGACGCTCTCGGGTTCGGTGACCCGGGCGTCATTTCCGAGCGCATGTTTGAAGAGCGACTCAGCCATGGGGGTTACGTACTCATGTGAAAACCGCACGTCGGCAACTGCAAACAGCGCGTCGCCGGGCTTGACCGCCTCGACTCCGATCTTGCCGGCACGTACGAATGCATGCCGGGCAATGATTTTTTCGACCATGGTCATCGGGCGCTTCGCGGTCTCGATAGGCGGCGGCATGACTTCGCCAGCCAGGCGGGCCTTGTTGTAATTAAAGAGACCGCCATGTTCGACGATCTTCTGTGCGATTGGGTCGAGCCCTTTGGTGAACTCCGTTAGCGGAATTTCTTCGCCGCGACGGATGCGTTCGATCAGGGTGAAATCGGTGGAAGTTAGCAAGCCGATGTTCTGCGAGTTCTGGCCGTAGATCTTTTCAATGCTTTTGGCGATCACCAGCTGAATGCCTGCGGCCTTCTCTGCATAAGGCGCCGTTTCCCGCGATGATCCACAGCCTTTAGAGAGCCCGGAGACGACCACCGCGAATCCGCCATTTTTCACTTCGTCTTTCTTGACCGCTCCCTCGCGCATGCCAACATAAACGTATTGGCCCAGGGTTTCATCGTAATAAAAGCATACCCAGCCGGGCGTAATCTCGTCCGTTGAGATGTTACTCATCAACGGGAGATCGTCATTAGCTAATCGTTGAGCCAGGACGCCCTCGAGACGCGCGCACTCGTCGCCCTGGGCTTCGAGTTGTTGGCGGATAAGTGAGGTATCTTCGGTTAGAAACAGAATGCGGCCACTGAACTTGGGGTTAGTGGCTCGCTTGTCGACCTCAGGCATTAATGCTCCTCTTGTTCTTCATGGGATCTTGTTTGCCAACCGATTATAGCCTTAAGTTCACTGAAAGCTGAGCTGTGAGGCGGAGGGTGCTGAAAGGTAATGAGATCGAGTTGTGGGAACTGGTGGCTTTCGCCACGGAACACTCTTGACGGGCCGCCCGTATGTCTTGCAGACTGAGCCCCCAGTTAATCGACCGCGAGAGGCCATGCCCTATATGAGCAAAACATTTCAAACAACTAACGACGCAAAGCTTGCCACCCCAGACGTGTACGAGAGGCTTTGCCGCGCGCGTGAGTTTATCGACCTTTGCTACGATCTCCCTTTGAATCTCGATCAAATGTCCAGTCAGGCCTGTTTCTCGCGTTATCACTTTCTCCGCCTCTTCCGTCAGGCATTTAACAAGACGCCGCATCAGTATCTGGTTGAGCGACGCATCGAAAAGGCCAAAGAACTACTGGATTCCAGAGACTTGAGGGTGACAGATGTTTGTTTCGAGGTTGGGTTCCAGAGCCTGGGATCGTTTAGTAGCTTGTTTCATAAGTCCGTAGGCCACGCTCCAGTTGCCTACCGCGAAAAGAGCCGCGAGTCGCGAGCCGCCAAACGGCAAGTGCCGGGTTGCTTCATTGTCATGCATGGCCTGGAGCACACTCTCTGAAGCCACCATCCTGTAAAGCTTGTTCATTCTGTCTAAAGTTTTTTGAGCCTTCGAGAGACTTACCTGGCGACTGACTCACGATTAGCAATTCTCAAGAAGCACTTATTTCCCGGATCCGTTAATCTCGCCGCCAGAAATCTGGTTCAGGAGCACAGACCATGATCCGAAAAATGTCCCACGCGACCATCTTCGTCAACAATCAGGAAGAAGCGCTGAGTTTCTATCGAGATAAGTTGGGTTTCCAAGTCCACACGGACGCGATGGTGGGAGCCGATTTTCGCTGGCTAACGTTGAACACCGTGGACCAACCGGATTTTGAGATAGTACTCATGGAGCCGAAACCCGGAATGTTGATGGATGAGCCCACCGCCAATCAGCTGCGAGCGATTATGGCCAAGGGAGTGCTCGGCGCCGGCGTATTCAATACTGACGACTGTCAGGCGACCTATCAGGAGTTAAAGGACAAAGGCGTGCAGTTTGTTTCTGAACCGGCCGAGAGACCTTACGGCGTTGAAGCCGTCTTCAAAGATAATTCCGGCAACTGGTTTAGTCTGACCCAACCAAACGACGACCATAACTAGTCACCTCGATCCCTGTGCAATGCGTAGCGAGTAGGTTTAGAATACCCGCATCTCCCTTCCGAAAAGTTTGCCACGGACCAGGCAACTCAGGTGAATCGATGAGAACCAATGCTATTCGAGTTCTCCTTAGTGTGGCATTGCTGGGGCTTCTCGTCGCGCCGAGCCGCGCCCAGGAAGATCGTCGCTACAAAGAGCTCCCCAATTTTCATAAGGTTAACGACGTGGTTTACCGAGGGGCCCAGCCGAAAGGCGGCGGGTTGGAACTGCTGAGACAGCTTGGTATAAAAACCGTCGTCAATCTTAGGGCCAACGATGCTCGAGCGAAGCAGGAAGAAGTTGACGCGCATCTGACCGGGTTGCAGTACTTCAATCTTCCGTTCGAGCGGTGGGGACGTCCGCAGGACGAAGCGATTGAGCAGGTCCTGTCAATCATTAACAACCCTGCCAACCAACCGGTATTTGTTCATTGCCAGCATGGAGCGGATCGGGCGGGAGTGGTCATTGCTATCTATCGCATAGCCCATGACGGATGGACGGGCCAACGAGCCACGGCTGAAGCCAAACGGTATGGGCTGAAGCCCTGGCAAGTCGGGATGAAGGACTACATTCAAGACTTTTACAAACGCAACACGCCTCAGGTCAGCAAATAGTCAGAGACCAGGTTCCTTTGCCAGTTCAATGCAACTCAATAGCCCACCAGGCGAGACCATGACCAAGCGAATAAAATGGACCGACAGGAGATTCGATTTCACCTTCCCGGCTGCGCTGTACCCGGAAATGATTGAACGAGTGCGTGGCACACCTGCTCGGTTGGAAGATCGAATTGGCTCACTGCCGCCAGCAATACTGCAGCGCCGAGACGGGGGGAAATGGTCAATTCAGGAGAATGCCGGTCATCTCCTGGACCTGGAGCCCCTGGTAATGGAAAGGCTTAACCAATACCTGGCCGGCGTTACCGAACTTCATGCTGCCGACATGTCAAACCGCAAAACTCATGAAGCGGACCACAACAATGTTCCAGTGGCATCAATCCTTCATGACTTTCGCGAACAACGAACAAAGATCGTTGCCCGTCTCGATGGCCTGGATGCGGAGATGTTTGTCAGAAGCGCCTTGCATCCGCGACTCGCAGTCCAGATGCGACTCGTTGACATGATATTCTTCCAGGCTGAGCACGACGACTTTCATCTGACTCGAATCAGTGAATTGGTGCGACTGTTTGCGAGTTAGCCGTAGACAACAATTCCAGACCCGGAGTTTCAATGCGCAGCTTAACCCTTTCCGCGATTCTCTTGCTAAGTAGTTCGACGGCCTTCACAACTACCGCCCAGCAATCGCCATCCCTCGATGCGTTGATCAGCCGCGAGATCAACTCGCTCGTCGAGACTTACAAGATGCTTCACGGATCGCCAGAGCTTTCCCATCGCGAAGAAAAGACCTCGACCTTCTTCGCCGGTCAACTTCGGGCTCTCGGATTTACGGTGACTGAACGGGTGGGCAAGTTTGATCGACCGGAGTGGGTCGCCTATGGCGTGGTGGCGGTGCTGAAAAATGGCGAAGGACCTACGGTGCTTCTCAGGACCGACCTGGACGCTTTGCCGGTCTCTGAAAAAACTGCGCTTCCGTATGCAAGCACCGTAAGAACCAAGAATGACTCCGGAATGGAAGTCGGGGTGATGCACGCGTGTGGGCACGACGTGCACATGACCTCAATGCTCGGCACCGCGCGAATGCTTTCGGCGCTAAAGGATCAGTGGCGGGGAACTGTAATCATCGTCGGCCAGCCGGCAGAGGAGACCATTGATGGCGCCAGAGCGATGGTTAAAGATGATTTCTTTACTCGCTTTTCAAAACCCGACTTTGCCATCGCCCTTCACGATAGTCCTGATCTTGCAGCCGGCACGGTTGGTGTGTTGCCGGGCTACGCACTCGCGAGTTCAACGAATATCGATATCAAGATTCGCGGCGTTGGTGGGCATGGTTCCAGACCTGAGTCAGCCAAGGATCCGATTGTGCTGGCGGCGCAGATTATCCTGGGTTTACAAACAGTTGTCAGTCGGGAGAATTCTCCGCTCGATCCGGCTGTCATAACTGTGGGCTCAATCCACGGCGGTACCAGATACAACATCATTCCCGATGAAGTGAATCTGCAGTTGACCGTGCGCGCGTACAAGGAAGGGGTGCGGCACAAACTTCTGGCGGGGATTGAGCGCGTTACGAGGGGTATCGCCGACGCGGCCGGAATTCCAGCTGAGTTGGCGCCGATCGTGAAAGTGAGCGAGACTGAGATCACTACCGCCACCTATAACGATCCTGGGCTGACCGAGAGGTTAGCTGCTGTTTTTGCGAAGGCGCTGGGGCCGGAAAACGTCATTAAGGCGTCGCCGGTTATGGGAAGCGAAGATTTTGGATATTTTAGTATGGAGCAGAAAATTCCGACGATGATGTTCTGGCTCGGAGTGATGGATCCTTTGAAGATCAAACAAAGCAAAGAGGGCGGTCCAGCTCTTCCTTCTCTTCATTCGCCGCTTTTTGCTCCGGTGCCGGAGCCGACTTTGCGCACCGGAGTCAAAGCGATGACTTCGGCCGTTTTAGAATTGTTGAAGAAGTGAGTAACCAAATGCTGCATATTCACAACGGAGACTCTTCCGCGGGCACAGC
>JAMQPI010000041.1 GCA_023717565.1 Pyrinomonadaceae bacterium
AGCGTCGGGTCGATCTGCGCAACACGACTCCTAGCGAACGTGGACCCGACGCTACCGCGCTACGGTACTGACTTCATGACACTCGGTTGCGTTTAGTCTCAAAAGTCACTGGGGCGTGGCGAGCTTCAATAAGTAGTCAGCCAGACGTTGACAAGGTTTAAGCTCGACGATCGTGTTTGCCGCCTCTGCTTCACTTCGCAGCTTAGCTCTCACTATGGGGTTCCAAGCGGAAGGCCGCGGCGACGTGTCCACCTCAGTAACCGCCTCCACTCGCGAGAGAACGAAGTACTTTCCGGGAGCGATATTGGTCAACGCAAAACTGCCGTCACTCTTTACCAGTGTTTCGCTGTAGAGCAGAACATTGTTGGCCTGTTCGCGTTCGATAGGAACAAGGTGCACCCGAGTGCCTTCTCTGATCGCGGCTCCTTCTGGCGCTACCCGCCCCTGGAGGCCTGCAGCATCCTGGCCCACCATGATTGAAACTCCGCTGAGCTGTTCGCCAGACTTGACTGTCACGACACCTTGCCAGGCGTTTAGGTTTTGCTTTGCCGTTGGTTGCCCGGTTGGTGGTTGCGAAGTTCGCCCAGCGGCTCCAGGCACGTTAATGACGCGCACGTACCAGCTGTCGGTCGGCAACTTCATTTCCAGTCGATATTTGGCAGCTTCCAGATTGCGCAGCGCAAACTCACCTTTTTCGTTTAGCGAGCCGAGACCTTCCGAAAAGAGCGCGATCCGCTCCTGGGTGCCGCTCTTTTTCGGCTCGTCGCGGGGCGCAATAGGAACTATTTCGGTCAGTTCTGATCGGCGTTTGTCACACTTGTCTTCGGGTTTTATAGGATCGAGCGTAATTGTTCCGGTGATGGATGCAAGGGGCGCTAACTGGAGCTCGACACCCGTCACATCGGCCCCGCGTACGGTCACCCGCTTTCTGGCTACTACTGCGACTTCGTTCTGGCCTGCCACGTAGCTGGCCAACAGGTCGTATTCACCATCCGCGATACCATTGAAACTGAACGCACGGCGGGAATCCGACGAGGGGGTGATCCCCAGAGACAACACCGATTTTGAACCCGCAGCTGCCAGGAATATTGTTATGGCACCGTTTTGGGGGTTCGACCCAATGTTTCCCAGAACCGCGCCGCTGATTGAGTGACCTGCTACGTTCTTATACTTGATGTCGATGTCGCTCGTCTCGTCACCGCTTCTGACGGGCACCGGAATAGCCGTGTCGCGCGTAGAGGACGGATAGTAAGTGGGAATATCGATATCAAACCCGCTAGGGGTGAACTGCAGGGCCATTCCATTGCCTCCGACACGCACAGTGTATTGACCCGGCAGTAAGCCATAGATTCGGTAGATGCCGCGGTCATCAGTTTCGGACGAGTTTCCCCAAAGGAAACGGCTGGCGATGGAAGGGGTGGCGTCTTGCAAGGTCGCGTATACGGGAATGCCGACGGTTGGCTCACCCTTGGCATTCGTGACCAGGCCGGTGATCACTCCGCCTTTGATCATAATGACAGTCACATTGGAGCCGATCAGGTAGCGCGGCCCCTGACTCCAATCGCCATCCGAGTTTGATTGATCGATGTAGCCGGGCGCTGAGCCGATGATTAGGTAGGACGCTGGCGGCAAATCATCGAAAACGAACCGTCCTTCAGAGTCCACTCGCGTTGGCCTCCCACTTGGCGTGGCGGTTAGTGCCTGCGCCATGATAATCGCGTTCGTGATCGGCTGGCCATCAGTCGACACTACACGGCCTTTGATCGTTCCTGTGACCAGCGATGACTTGGCGGGTTTCTGGCCTGCGATAGCGGGAGTCGAGGCCGGAATGGGTTTCACTGCGGTCTGCGATTGCGCCAGGGTGTTCGGGGAATTGCCGGTTCCGAGTAAGAGGAGCGTTGATATAGCCAGCAACGACGCAACGGCGCGAGGAATCAACTTGAAAGGCAGACGAAGCTCAAGACTCGAGTGCCGATCTTTGTTTGCGGCGCCGGGTTGTGGATCAGGAGCATTCATTCCTGGCTCCCTTTCTTACCGACGTCATACACGAGATTCACCTGAACCTCCGCTCCGTTGGAGACCGTGACAGTCCGCTTCACGGGCTGAATTGACGTGACTTCATCGGAGTTTGAGCCGGTCGCGCCCAACGTCAGTTCGTAATCGCCAGGAGCAATATTTTCGATGACAAAGCGGTTACGTGCATCGATCTCAATCGAGCGATTGAACCCCGTGTTAGCGCCGGAAGCGGAGCGGATGGAAAGCTGTAGGGTTGCTTTATCAGGCAAGGTTCCGCCTTCGATCTTGACCTCGCCGCGGATGGATCCGGTGCCATAAGCGAACACGACCCGCACGCCGGTGATGTTCGAACCCGCTGTTATCTCAATTCCATCGGGCTGCTCGAGACCGTCATGTTCGGTTCGCACCAAAGATAAGCCTTTTGGCAGCTCAGGAAAGCCGGAAGTCCAAATACGTGCTTTACCAGGCGCGATGCCGGCTAGACGAAAACTGCCATCTGCGCCAATTTGCCCGCTGCTGTACGAAAGCGCGCCCTTACCCTTCGTCTCGACGTATGCTGTCAGGGTAATTGCTCTAAGCAGCGCGCCGACCGCTGGATCTGAGTTGCTCTCCACGACGGCAAAGCCGCTAATGGTCGCCCCACGACGGAGCTTGATTTCGATTCCGGTCACGTCGCGGTCGGAAATCTCGAACGGCGCTGGCTCGCTGTAAGTAGAGTTGTCCGCGCCGCTCGGAAACGTAGACACCGTGTAGCGGCCTGGCTGCAATCCTTCTAATCGATACTTACCATTAGCATCCGACTGGGTGCCAGTGAAATTCATTCCTCCCCCTGACTTATCAGACTCATTCACTGAAGAATGACCGATGTAGGCGCTAGCGATCGGTTGACCGGACTCGGCATCAATCACGCGACCGGATACTGAGAAGCCGCTTCCCGACTTGCCGACACTGATATCGATATTGGTAACCTCAGTTCCTTCTTCGATCTCAATTGGTGTCGCCTTCGATTCTTCCAGAACTCCAGGATAGAACGTCTTCACATAATGGCTGCCGCCCATTCCCATGATACTTACGGCGCCGCCCGTTCCTGGGGCCTGCCCCACGCTGACCTGGTAACTACCGGGACCGAGACCATATACCCGATAGATGCCACGATCGTCCGTCTGATTTCTGCCACCACCGAACATAGACATTTCGCGGGTGCCTGGTTTGCCGTCCTTAGCAACTACGCTCACTCGTTCGCCGATTACCGGATGTCCTTCTGCGTCGGTAATACGACCGGTGATAACCCCGCCGCGAAAGAGAGTAAAGTCGATCTTGGTGACGGCCTCTCCCTCAGCGACGTTTACTTCCTGTCCGGGCTGGTGGTATGCGCCAGCGGTCTGCATCAGGAATGCCTTAGCCATGGGTATCACCTTAAAGTGTCCAGCCGGGAGTCCCGTCAACTTATAGTTTCCCTCCTCATCGGTAGTCGTTTTGGCGACAGTCTTATTGTCAAAGAACGAGATTTTCAATGCGGCCACGACCGTGATCCCCTCAGCCGATTTTTCGTTGATTTCGACGTGACCGGAGATTGAGGCGGTTGGTTCTCTTGCCGGCGTTTGGCCTATGCACAAAGTGGCAGCCAAAAAGACGATTGCCGGAAGCGGGACGACGGCGTGGAGGATACTCAATCGGATACTCCTTACGACAGCCAAGAGGTTTCGCGGCTCGATTCTAGCCTATTGTGAACGACACGTTGTATGGCGGGCAACCTAAGCCGGCCTTTCCGCGTCATTGTGGAATCTGCAGTGCTCGGGCTCGAATGCGACGCCCTGGCGTGAAACTCATGGGCGTTTATTAGCGTAACCTCAATTGAAGTTGGGTTCTGATGTTCAATACGCATTGACGGAAATATCAACGAGGTTCAAGTTCCCAATTGATTGGATCAGCAAAGGCTCGGTTAAGCCAAGCCTAGGAACGGAAAGTGCGAACTTTAAACTGACCCACTACTTTCCATGAAAGGTTAGGTGGTCACTGGTGAGTAGAGGAAATGAAGAGCAGGTTGTCCGGCTTGTCGAACGCTTTCAAGCCAACGTTGCTGCCCATGGCTTTGAAGGGTTCTTCCATGGAGACGCTGGGGATTTTACGCAAGCGACGCTAAATGCGCTGCTGGTGTTGAAAGCGACTGATGCGGCGGCACTACTCAGACGAGCGATGTGGGTGTTCGAGGATGCCGCGCCACCGTCCGATCAACGTGCGAGACGTGTGGCGCTCGGTCAGATCGGCGAAACCGAACGTTTGGTTCTGCAACAGCTCGATCGATCTTTTCGCAATCACTACGATGATCTCGCGAGGTCGTTAGCCCGGTACTCCAGATCGCTTGATGAACGATACTGCGTCGCCTGAGACAAAGCTGGCGAGAAACGGATCATTGACCTTTATGATCTCGCAAACCCGTACGGAGCGCCTGGAGAGGCAGCAAAGCACACTGCACTCGCGCAGGCTTGATATCGCTCTCCAGCGCTGAGATGAGCCGCTCATCGGGAATCGCTTCGACTTCTTTGATATCGACGCCCGCGATGAGTTCCGTCAGGAGGGAAGCCGCCGCTACACTAATAGCGCAGCCATCGCCTCTGAAGCGAACATCCTCAACGACTGTGTGTTTGAGGTTTAGCTCGATTTTGATTCGATCACCGCAAAGTGGGTTGAAGTCTTCGCACGTGATATCCGGAGCCGCCAAGCTGCCGTAATTGCGTGGGTGCCGAAAGTGGTCAAGTAGAATTTCGCTGTACAGCGCAGTCATACTTTCCTACTTTTTCTCCTTCAGAGATTCTCCTCGTCGTCCTGCTTTTACCGCCACGGCCTCGGCTAAGATGCTTAGTGCTATTTCAGGCGCGGTCTCGGCCCCAATGTCCAGGCCAGTTGGAACATGAAGGCGTTCGAGCAGTTTCTGGTCTACGCCACTCTCTGTTAGAAAGTCCTTAATAGCCTGGCCGCGTAGCTTGCTGCCCAGCAATCCGACATACGCCGCGCCGCTCGGCAGCACGGTCCGGAGCACGGGAAGGTCATACTTGTAGTCGTGCGCCGTCAACACTACCAGCGTCGAGGATGTGTAGATGAGCGTGCCGGCAATTTCGGAAGGAATTCCGATCAATAACTCGTCAACCTCGGGGAAGCGTTCCCTGGTAGCGAAGCGGGGCCGGCCATCAACCACCACCGTCTTGAGTCCCAT
>JAMQPI010000047.1 GCA_023717565.1 Pyrinomonadaceae bacterium
GCATCAATGACGTTATCGTCCCCGCCGCTTCCGGAAGGCGATGCGCCTGCTGCCGAAGCCTGGTCCCCAGTTTCTTCGCCTCCTGCGTCGGGCGTCGCCGTTTGCTGGTAGAGTGCCTCGGCCAGTTTGTGAGACGCTGCCTGAAGCTTGTTGAAGGCGTCGTTTAGTTTTTCGGTGCCGCCTTCTTGGAGCGCCGTCTTTGCTTCAGCAACGGCCGCATCTACCTCTGAAGCTACCGCGCCTACCTTCTCGCGATTGTCATTCACCGTCTTCTCCATCTGATAGGTAAGTCCGTCCAGACGGTTCCGTGCTTCGATCTCTTCGCGTTTCTTGGCATCGTCCGCAGCGTGAGCCTCGGCGTCGCGCATCATTTTGTCAATGTCGTCCTTCCCCAGACCCGACGACGAGGTGATGGTTATCTTCTGCTCGCGGCCGGTTCCCATGTCTTTAGCAGACACGTTAACGATGCCGTTGGCATCGATATCAAACGTCACCTCCACTTGTGGCATTCCCCGAGGCGCCGGGGGAATGCCGACCAGGTGAAACTTGCCCAGTGTGCGGTTGTCACCCGCCATCTGGCGCTCACCCTGTAGCACATGAACCTCAACCGAGGTTTGGTTATCTGAGGCCGTGGAGAAGGTCTCCGACTTCCGCGTGGGGATGGTGGTGTTACGCTCAATTAACTTCGTGAACACACCACCCAGAGTCTCGATTCCCAAACTGAGCGGCGTAACATCCAGCAGCAAGATGTCCGTCTTTTCGCCGGAGAGCACTCCTGCCTGGACCGCGGCGCCAATGGCCACGACTTCGTCAGGATTGACGCTCTTGTTCGGCTCCTTGCCGAACGCATCTCGCACTAACTCCTGAACTTTGGGAATGCGTGTGGAACCGCCGACCAAAACCACCTCGTCGATCTTCTTAGCGTCGAGTCCTGCGTCTTTCAACGCCTGTTCCACCGGTGGAAGGAGACGTTGCAGAATTGGATCGGCCAATTGTTCAAACTTGGACCGCGTAAGTTTCATCGCCAGGTGCTTGGGCCCAGACTGGTCAGCAGTAACGAAAGGAAGGTTAATCTCAGTTTCCATCGTGCTGGAAAGTTCGATCTTCGCCTTCTCCGAAGCTTCCTTAAGCCGCTGCAAAGCCATCTTGTCGGCAGAAAGGTCGATGCCCTGATCACGCTTGAACTCTTCGATAATCCATTCGGTCAAGCGTTCGTCGATGTCGTCCCCGCCCAGGTGTGTGTCGCCGTTCGTGGATTTGACCTCTACGACGCCTTCGCCGACTTCTAGAATGGAAATATCAAAGGTGCCACCTCCAAAATCAAACACCGCGATGGTTTCGTCCTTCTTCTTGTCCAAACCATAAGCGAGCGCGGCGGCTGTGGGCTCGTTGACGATCCGCATTACTTCCAAACCGGCAATCTTCCCTGCATCTTTAGTCGCCTGCCGTTGCGAATCATTGAAATAGGCAGGAACGGTGATCACCGCTTTGTCGATTTTCTGTCCCAGATAGTCTTCGGCCGACTGTTTCATCTTCTGCAAAATGATCGCCGAGATCTCGGGGGGGCTCCATTCCTTGCCACCGGCCGCGATCCGCACGTCACCGGTGCCGCCTTGCACTTTGTAAGGAACCTGCTTGATCTCCTCCGTCACTTCATTGTAGCGACGGCCCATAAATCGTTTGATTGAATAGACTGTGTTCTCCGGGTTGGTAACTGCTTGCCTCTTGGCAACCTGGCCCACCAACCGACTCCCATCTTTTGTAAAAGCCACGACTGAAGGGGTGGTGCGACCTCCCTCCGAATTTGTGATCACTGTCGGTTCGCCACCTTCCATCACCGCAACGACGGAGTTGGTCGTCCCCAGGTCAATTCCTATTATCTTGTTACTCATCTGTATTTATCTCCCACCAACCAAATTAGCCGCCCCTTGGCACCTGTGGTGAGTGGCGGCGACTACTACACCCATCAGCCAGGCTGAGATTACCTGCCAAGCAAATAGGTTGAATGCCGAGTTAATATAATACCTGAGTGTCTCGCTGTCAACTTTGTTAGGGCTCGAAGCCCGAGCGAACAGGGTGGTGTTGTAGCCGAATGTACGAATCAAGGGGAGGGCTTACTGTTTGGGGGGTCTTCAAGCGACTGATTGCGGTCTTCGTTTAGCAGCTTTGAGGCAAAAAACACGTAATGGGCACCCGAAAGCAGCGCCATCGCGAACACCGTGGCGTAAAGCGTCGGAAGGTAATAGCCGGTGCCGTAAGGGAAGCTCGCGGCAAACATGATGATCCCGATCGCAATTATTTGAATTGTGGTGTTGAGCTTTCCTAACCAGGAAGGACGAAATCCCCTAAAGCCGGTCATGATATTAATCGCCGCCGCTCCCACCACAATGAAGACGTCCCTACTAATCACAGCGATCGTCACCCAAAATGGAATAGGCAGGTGGCTTGGGAGTGGCTGCGGAAAGACGCTTCGCATGGTAAGCACTACAAACGCAGTCACCAACATCAATTTATCTGCTATCGGGTCGAGTACGGTGCCGAGCTGGGATCTCTGATCGAAGCGGCGCGCTAGTAGTCCGTCGAGGCCATCTGTTATGCCAGCGACTACAAAGACAATCAACGCCAATACAAATCGCTGATAGAAGATCAGCGTAACAAACACGGGAATCAGCACCATCCTGAAGATGGTGAGCATGTTAGGGACAGTAACGATCCGGGAGGACATTAAGGCTTGGCGTTTAGGAAATCGGTGCGAACTGGCTGAATAACGTGGCGTTGGGAATTGATTCGCGAGCCGTCACCGGCTACATCGGAGTTCCAGCAGCGAAACCTCAGGCGGGCAACCGTATCGTACTGGAAGTACGACCGTGCCAAGACCGCGGGTGACATA
This sequence comes from Pyrinomonadaceae bacterium, assembly GCA_023717565.1. GTDB lineage: Bacteria > Acidobacteriota > Blastocatellia > Pyrinomonadales > Pyrinomonadaceae > PSRF01. Next base: position 2,891 of record JAMQPI010000047.1, read on the forward strand.
AATCTGAGTTTCGCCCTGGCTCCCGAGTCCGCGGAGAAGGCGTCGTCGGGGTCTCCCTGAGGCACTGCGTTCTGAACGCAAAGTAACCTGGCCCCCATGGGTATGGCCGCTCAAAACAAGATCCACTCCGGCGCGAGCCGCCCGCCGTAAGATGATGGGGTTATGCGCCAGCAGGAGCTTCATCTCGTTATCCTGGGAGCCGGCCAATGCCAGGGGCAAATCTTCCAGTCCCACCATGGTGTCATCTACACCCGCTAACCAGAACGCATCGCCGCGTTGCTCAAAACGCATTCCCTGATTAACCAGCACCGTAATCCCTTCCGCACGAAAGAGGTCGGTGATCAAAGGCGCGTCGGTCCAGTGGTCATGATTGCCAAGCACAGCAAAGACGCCGTGACGCGCGCGTAAACGTCCCAGCAATTCCGCACAAGGAGCGGCAAACTGGCGCTCATGTGAAATGTAATCACCGGTTAGCGCAATGATATCGGGTTGCAGCCGGTTGGCTGCGTCGACCGCTCGCTCGATCTGCTCCCGGCTGGTAAAGGGACTGTGATGGATATCGGAGAGGTGAACGATGCGAAAACCCTCGAAGGCTTTTGGTAAGCGACGAAGGTAGATCGGATGATGCTCCACCGTGAGCATGAATGGTTCGCTGAAAGCCGAACGGGCGGCCTGACTCAGGTTTATCGCCAGGGCCCGCAGGGGCGTTCGACTGCCGTTTCCGCCAAGAGACGCGACCCGACCCCGCTGCTTCGACCTAATTTGAGTTCGCATAATTTGACTGGGAGTTTTGCCTTCTTGACGGGCCGCATCCTGCCAGACGTGGGCCCCTCTTTCAGGTTTAGCGCATTATAGGGATCGCCTCGCAATGACGCAAACATGGGGGCCTGTATTACGGATACTATCTGTTACAAAAGCTTTGCGAAACCGTTGATATTGTGCTTGACAGGTCACGAGAGGGCTGTATAATTTCGCACAAGACTAGCTGGCTCTTTGCAGTTTGACTTGGCATTCGGTGCATTTGGCATCCACGGGATAGATTTTCTAAGAAGTGTGGCTTTATCTCGCCGTTTCATCGCACCGCCAAGATTAACAGGATCGAACAAGCGACGATTCTCGTTTTCTGCATCGCCACCTCGTCTACCCGAACCTTCCTGGAAAGTTAGGCCCCGGCTGATCAATATGATCGGCGGGGCCCTTCTCTTTGTCCGGCTGGTCTTTTCAACCTGCTAGACACCTACGGTTTTGGAGTTAGCAGCTACGGTTTCCTGCGAGTGAGCAGCGACGGACGACGCGGTAGCTTCGCTACGCGTCATAGACCGTCCCGACATTTCCGCAAACATCTGCTCGTACCGATCAACTATGTGTTCCCAGTCGTAGTACTTTTGCACGCGCAGCTGAGCCCGGTTACGGTAGGCTTGGACCAAAGAGCCATCGCGCAGGACGCGTTGCAGTTTTTCTGTAAGATCAAACGCGTCCGCATAAGGAATTCCCGCATCGCCAACCGCTTCAATGTTCTCCGGTGTCGCCAAGGTCAAAACGCAGTTGCCAAACCCCATTGCTTCCAATAGAGCAGGATGCGTGCCCCCGACTTCTGTCGCGTGCACATAACAATATGAATTCTGTTGCAAGGCCCGATAGTCCTGTCCAAAAACAAATCCGGTAAAAATAATTCTCTTATCGCCGCGAGCGCGCTCTCTCAAATCCTGTATGTAGTCGTGGGCATAAGGCGCGTCGCCGACAATTAGTAACTTATAGGCCGTCCTTACTCTCTTGAAGGCTTCTATGACCAGGTGGGCATTGTTCTCAGGCTCGAGTCGCGAAACGTAGAGAACGTATCGATTGGGTTCCACTCGCCACCTTCTAACCGTGTCCCGGTCAGGCTTTCGTTCCACCTCGGCGCCGTAGGCAATCATTGTCGACGGCGCATTGTAACGGGCAAGGTAATAGTCATGGATGACCTGGGCGTCGGTCACGGTGACATTTGGCAGGATGGTTGACAGTAGTTCGGCCAACAGGTAGTAACGCCGTCCCAGCCAATTCCATTTCTTTCGCTTGTGTTCCAGTCCATCCACGTTAATGGCCACCGGCGTTCCCGTGAATCGCAGTATCGAGGCAAAGGGTGCGTTAGCCGCGTTGCAGATCAGGGCTGCATCGAACCGGGATGGTACGGCGTGCAGGGCCGAGAGAAACGCGTGCACCACCGTATCGAAATACTTGTGGCGGATCGTTGGCAGGACTTTCAAGTGGACGCCCTGATACTCTAGTTGGCGTGGGGAAACGTAGTGGGCACGACAATAGACCGTGACCTCATGCCCCCGCGCGACAAGCCTGGTCGACAGATGCTCCGCGAAGGTTTCAAAGCCGCCGTAGCTGGCAGGAATACCCCGGGTTCCAAGGATAGCGATACGCATAAAACTAGCCGGCCTCACCGAACCAGTAGAGAATGCACCGTTTCATGGCACCGGGGGTTGTGCCACCAAAGCGCGGGCTTGAACATTATCAGCGGCCTGTTTGTAAACTTCAAGAGTTCGTTTTGCAGTTTCACGCCAATCGAAGATCCTGGCC
>JAMQPI010000064.1 GCA_023717565.1 Pyrinomonadaceae bacterium
ATCACTAACGCCGAGTGGAATCGCACCATGACCCACCGCTACCGCATTGTGGTACTGACCTCATGACACGCGGCTTGAATGAGTTGGTACTCGAATGAAGTATGACAAATAATGACGAATGACGAATGGAAAATGATTCCGTATGTTCCTCCTACTCCTGCCGTCTGCGCCTGCTTCCTGTTTACTGCGACTCCTTGAAATAATTAAAGACTGCTTCGTAACGGAATCCCTGTTCGTCTCGCGCGATGGTCACGAGGAAGATATCAAGTGAGCCGAGCTGCTCGTGCTCCAGTTCGTAAGTGCGTTGCGGAAGCTGTAGGTCGCCGGGTCCGTTGAAGTAAAGCGAGAACCGTTCCATCCCGCTCTGCTCGTTAGCACCACCCGAGTAGCCCTTCACTTCAACCAGCTTCAGCTCAACCGGCTGTGGAGCGCTGACTTTGACTCGAAACACCGTGTCCAGGTGTTTGGTAAAATTGACTTCCGTCAGTCGTTCGTCCATAAGCAATAATTTCCCTCCAGAATCCAGTTAGGATGAAACTCCGACTCAACGCGGCGACACTTGATCGAGCATCTTGCGAATCTGCTCCTCGTCAGGCACGTTGAAGTTAGCGTACCAGAGACCGACATGGCCAAACGGTTCAGGCGAGGCGAGGCAGACCAGATCCTCTGCCGCGGCCTCTACGGTCGCCCGGCTCGAAAGCGCCGCCACCGGGACAGCGATAACCACTCGTGCAGGTTTCAGTGTGCGCAGTGCTCGTATCGCTGCGAGCATTGTCGAGCCTGTGTGAATGCCGTTGTCTACAAGGAGCACGGTCTTGCGCGCGACTTCAAGCGCCAGTCGCCCGCCGCGACAGGTCCGCTCCCTGAGATCCAATTCTTCGAGTGCGTCAGTAACGAAGTACTCGAGCGGAGTCTTCGGCATTCGCGATGGAAGCGCCAGCTCCTGATCATTCACGAGAGTGCCACACACATTCACAGCGCAGATTTCTGAACCCGGGCCGCGTGGCGCCAGCAGTCTCCGGATGAGAATAATGTCGAGCGGCGCGCCAAGATGATTCGCCACCTCCCGGGCGACGAGCACGCCTCCGCGCGCAATACCAACGACGACCGTCTCCTCGCTTCCCAAATAGTTATCAAGCAGGGGCACAAGACTGCGGCCGGCACTGGCAAGATCGGCAAACTGCGCCGTCTGCTTAGTTGGAGCAGTACTGGTTTGCGACGCTGGTCCCTTAACTTTATCGATAAGCGAGTCCGAGGTCATGAAGCTGGAACTGATTTCACCACAAACGTCGTAAGACGCAAAGTAGTGTGGATCTCATGATTGGGCATGCGGCTTGCCCGGCGCAACGTGGAGATGCATGATACGAAAGCGGATGTCCAACAGTCGTAACCAGAACAGCAGCACTAAAAAACTCGCCCCGGTCGGAATAATTTTCTCCATCCTCGGGTTGCTGTTGTTTGCCTACACGGTTAGAAATGCCGGCGTTGCCCAGATTATCGGCGGAATTCAGCGATTGGGCGCAGGTTTTCTGCTCATCCTCATGCTTTCCGGAATCCGACACGTCGTCCGTTCGATCGCCTGGACCAAATGCTTTGAACCACCGTACTCGCTTCGCTTTCGGGACGCTTTGGAAGGCCGACTAATGGGCGATGCCCTGGGGAACGTCATTCCGCTCGCCAGCATGGCTGTGAGCGAGCCATCGAAAGCAGCATTTGTAAGACACCGTGTGCCACTGATGGCGGGCCTATCGGCACTGGCCATTGAGAATATCTTTTACAGCCTTTCAGTCGTGCTCTTCATTTTCTCCGGTATGACCGCCTTGCTGCTGAGTTTTCCACTGCCAAAGCCTTTGCGTTATGCAGCATTTGGTTCGTTGTTAGTAATCCTGTTAATCGCTCCCCTCGGCTATCTGGTTATTCTCAGACAGTGGAAGTTTCTAAGCAGCGCCTTGACCTGGTTGGGTAAACGCGCCGGAGGACGAGCCTGGATCGAAGTGGCCCATGCACGAGCTTTAACTCTGGAGGAAAGCATCTACGGCTTCTACGAAAGAAATAGCGGGCGCTTTCTTCCCATAATGGGACTCGAAGTATGTTTTCACCTGGCGGGTGTGGCGGAGGTCTACACTACACTTACCTTCATTAGCGAGACCGTCGCGCCTACCTTGCTAACCGCGTTCATCCTGGAATCGGTCAATCGCGTAATCATTGTGACGTTCAAGTTCGTGCCGTTCCGCACAGGTGTGGATGAGTATGGCTCCGGGACCCTAGCGAAGGTTTTGGGTTTTGCCAGGGCCACCGGTGTAACGCTGGCGATCGTCCGCAAGGCCCGAGATATCTTCTGGACGACCATTGGTATGTTGCTGATTGTTCGGAGAGGACTCACGCTGCGGGCGGCTGCTACACAGGGCGAAGCGATCGCCGACGACATTGTGATCAAGACGGCCCCGGCTCCTACCTCGCCAGCAGGCGGATCGTAAGCTAGTCGTACGCCAATGCGCTTACGGCGTCGAGGTTCGAAGCGCGAACCGCCGGATAGAGTGCTCCTAAGCCGCCACCCAGAATGCCAATAGCCGCCGCAGTCAAGGCCCAGGACCAGCTAAACTCGAAGAGCAGACCATAGAACTGGTGAATGAGATAACCCGCAACAAACGAGAGCAGAAACCCCGCGACCAACCCAATCACACTAATCAGTAGCGCTTCCTTTTCAATGAGTCCGATGATGTAACCACGCGAAGCGCCCAGAGCTTTCAGGATGCCTATCTCGCGCGTCCTCTCGGTAATTGTCGTATACATTGCCAGCATCACTACCAGCGCGCTGACTATCGCAGCCAACCCGACCAGTACGCGCAAGAAGACCGGAAGATACGGAATATTCTGCTCGATGTTGATAAAAACGTCTTCGGTGAATTGGATCTTGTTACCGGGCAATTTTTCGGCAATGCGTTTGGCAACCGCGCCTTTGTCACTCCCGCTGCGAACTTTCACCATAATGTAGGTGCATTTGTCCCGCGACTCGAATGCTTCCTGCATAGCAGCCAGCTGCATCTTTACGCGCGCAGTTGACTCGGGGGAGTAGATGCCTACCACTCGATATGGCTTGTCACCAAACAGTTTCATTTCACTTCCCACGGCAAACTTGTTGGTGCGCGCCTTCGTCTCGTCAATCACGATCTCATTATTCCCCTGCGGCGCGCGTCCGGCGATCAGTTGAATACCGTTCATCTTAGAAAATGGTTCCCAATCGACGCCTTCTATGCGCTCCAGTCCAAATCCGCGATTGCTCTGAAGTACATTCACAATCACCGGCAACGCGTCCTCAACCCCCTCGATCCCCTTCAGGATTTCGGCATACTTTGTGCTGAGGTTTGCTGTCGATGAAGTTAGCTGCATCGATCCCGGCCGGGTGAAGATTATTTCCGCGCGCAAGTTTGAACCGCGACGTTGCATATCGTTGTTCATGCCGCGCGCTAATCCGGTAAAGAGCATGATGAGGCATACGCCGAGGGCAACCCCGGCCACACTGACTAACGTGCGCACTGGTCGTTGACGAATGTTTGAACGAATCAGATTGTCCATTTTTTGCTGTCAGAAACAGTCAAGTGTCACATCCTCCTGACACTGAGTTTCTTTAAGGGTATACATTAAGGCTTCCAGAACATTGCCGCAAGCAATCCATTTTGCTTTCAGCTATAATTGGCCCCATTCAATACAAAGGGATTTAGATCTTGGCAAGCGATATCAAGCTTAGTTCCCCGGCGCCGGCAGTCGAGATTGACCCTCGGAAAGGGCGCTGGCCGGCGGTTGAGCTTGATCGTCGTGGCGGTCTGCTCGCAACTCTGGACTGGTCCGTAGTCGGCACTCTGGCGATTTGCGTCGTGCTCGGGCTCGGGTTGCGAATCAGCAATCTTAACGCTATCGGGTTCGCGGAAGACGAAATGAACAAGCTTGATGCCATCCACGCTTACGAGCGCGGCGACATCAGCGCCAACGCTGAACATCCGATGCTGATGAAGACACTAATCTTCGGTTCGGTGAAAGCCGCAAGTGTCTGGCACAACCTGACGGGCCGCGCCGTCAGCGATGAATTTGCCTTGCGTCTCCCAAACGCTATTGTGGGTGCTCTGACGGCAATACCGCTTTTCTTGCTCACGACTGCTTACTTCGATCGATGGACAGGACTATTGGCCGCCGGGTTCTGGACATTTGGAATCAATGCCATCGCTCTCAATCGGGTGGGCAAGGAAGACACGCTGCTGGTGCTCTTCATGCTCTGCGCTTTCTATTTTTATGTCAGAGCGAAACAGATTTCTCCCCAGGATGAACCGGCCAGACGACGCAATTACATTCTTAGCGGGATTTCGTTTGGCTTGATGCTCGCCTCGAAATACTTTCCTCACTATTTCGGCCTCAACGCACTGTTTCATCACAAGTTTCACGTCCGCAAACGCCAGCCGGGTGAACCAGGTGGAAAAACGCCCAGGATCTTTTACTTGTTAATACTGGTCGCATTTCTGCTCGCGAACCCTGCGGTGTTGTTGCCGCAAGTCTGGGATTATCTGAATGCTTACACGGGCGAGCGCCTGCTGGTCCATACCGGTTATCTCTTTGGGGATCATCTCTACAAGAACAACTTTTCCAGTACCCCCTTCTGGGGCACCCCCATGTATTTCTATCTTCTCTTCATGGCCATCAAGATTCCGTTATTGGTGCTGGCGAGTTTCCTGGTGGGTTTGCTTGTTTCGCTGAAACGCTGGCGGCATACGGGACATGCCTTTGTCGTTTTCATGTTTCTCTTCTGGATAGTTCCCTACTCGCTGATCGGGGGAAAGTGGCTACGGTACTCGCTCGCATTGCTGCCGTTTGTCTATATGATCGCTGCGGTAGGTGTGATGACCTTGGTCGGGTTCTCGTCAGAGTTCCTGAAGGCCTCAAGAGAAACTGCTGCCGTTGTTGCCGCAGCTGCCGTAATCGTCTTTATCCTGCTCCCAGGTTGGACGGCCTACGCGCATGGGCCGCACTACGCGCTTTACACTAATGCACTAGGCGCCGGACGAGATGGTTACTATTTTCCGCACGATGAGTTTTACGATGATGGCTTGCGCGAGGCGATCAAGTTTGTGAGTGATGTTGCTCCCCAGCACTCGATCATCGCCCACGAAACTCCCGCCGTGACCCGATACTACCTGGCGAGGTTCTCCCGGCCCGATCTGAACTCGCAGGTAATGTCCAGTGCTGACTTCGATCCCGCCAAACTAGCTTCTCCGACCTTTATCATCGTCCAACGCGGTCGGACGTATTTTGAGAATCGGGACAAGCTCGAATTCATCCGCGCGAATTTCAAAAAGGTCTACGAAGTTAAGGTCACCGGCGCCACCGCCGCCGAAGTGTTTGTAAACCAACCGCAGTAGGGTCAATAGCTGGTTCGCGGTCAATAGCTGGTTCCCTTTCGGCTTGGCCGTCTCCAGTGCGGTAGGGCTACGCCTTACCGGAACGCATCCAGATCGAATTCGAGGCTGTGCCTCCGGGGTCCGGCGGAGGCACAGCCTCAGTAAAGTCGAGTAGTCTTCGGTAAGGCGGAGCCCTTACCGCACGGGAGGTTGCGAAGCCATGATCTCAAGGAACTGGGTCTCTCCGTCCAGGTGTCTCCGTCCTGGTCTCCAGCCTTTGAGATCAGCTAAATTGCCCATCATGAAACTAATCCGAAGGCTGCTGCTGTTGCCGACCTTATCTGGGCTTGTGCTGGCTCTTGCGTTCCTGTCGCCGACCCCACCAAGCGACGCCGCAAACCGAGTTCAAATCACAGTTTTGGGAACTACAGATCTTCACGGCAACATCTACCCGGTCGACTACTACACAAACAAACCAGACAACCGCGGTCTGGCGAAAATCGCAACTCTGATACGACGCGCGCGCAAGGAGAATCCCAACGCGCTCCTCGTGGATTCAGGCGATACGATTCAGGGCACGCCCCTCGAGTACTATCACAACAAGAAGAACAACACGCCTCCGGATCCCATGATGCTCACGATGAACGCCCTTGCGTACGACGCCATGGCAGTGGGCAACCATGAATACAACTTTGGGTTGAAGGTCCTCGGTAAAGCCCGCAACGAAGCTAAGTTTCCCTGGCTCTCCAGTAACACTTACGACAAGGGAACCGAGCAGACACATTATCAGCCATACATCGTCAAAGAAGTTTCCGGTGTTCGTGTCGGCATCCTCGGTCTAACGACGCCCGGCGTGCCAGTCTGGGAGAACATACAAAACTACGAAGGCTTGGATTTTCGTGAGCCGGTAAGCGAAGCCAGGAAATGGGTATCGGTCTTGCGCGAGAAGGAACGCGTGGATGTAGTCGTGATCGCCATGCACATGGGATTGGAGGAAGACCTGCGCACCGGAGAGATCAACCCCGGGCAAGTGCCCAATGAGAACCGGGCGGTGGCCATCGCTAAACAGGTTCCCGGTGTTGATCTTATTTTCATGGGCCATACGCACCGTGATGTGCCCGCGCTTTTCGTCAATGGAGTACTAATAACCCAGGCTAATCATTGGGGCCGACACCTGGCGCGCGCCGATTTGTATCTGCAAAAGGAAGCCGACCGCTGGCAGGTTTACGCTAAGTCTGCGCGCACGATTCCAGTTGATGACAAGGTCGAAGCGGATCCGGAAGTTCTGAAGCTGATTGATCCGTACCATAAGGAAACCGAGGCGTGGCTGGCACGCGTTATCGGCGAGTCGTCAGCTGATCTCTCTGCACGCGAGGCGCGCTTTGGTGATACGGCCATTCTCGATCTGATTCAGCGGGTACAGTTGGAAACAGGAAAAGCAGACGTTTCAATGGTTGCGAGCTTCAACCCTGACGCGCGCATCAATAGAGGCCCGGTTACGGTGCGGGACATTGCCGGACTCTACGTGTACGAGAATACGCTGGTGGTTCTGGAGGTTACCGGCCAGCAACTGAGAGATGCGCTGGAACACTCAGCGAGGTACTTTCGTGCCTTCGAACCAGGGAAGACTGCGGCTGAGTTGGTCGACGAAAAAATCCCGGCCTACAACTTCGATATCGCCGAAGGTGTCACTTACGTTCTCGACATCTCCAAACCCCTGGGCCAAAGAATTCGAGATCTTAGTTTCCGCGGCCAGCCTCTGGATCCGAATCAACGACTGAAGCTGGCTACAAATAACTACCGGGTCAACGGCGGCGGCGGTTACACGATGTACAAAAACGCGCCAGTGGTTTATCGCTCGGGTGAAGAGATACGTGAATTGATTATTGACTGGGTTGAACGCCACAAAACGATTCCCACCGAGCCGACCAATAATTGGAAGCTTGTGCCTTAAAGGAGAGGAATCAGCCGCGGATTTGCGTGGATAACGCGGATCAGAACCAAAGACGACAAGAGTCCGACACGTCAGGTTCGGTTGATCAGTTCCTTGTCGATCCGCGTTGTCCGCGTAAATCCGCGGCCCGTCTTCCTTGGTGAGGGAAAACCGAAACGGCAACCGGAGGGGTTTCGGTTGCCGTTTCAGCTACTACAGTCAGGGGAAGGCGAGTCTGTGAGAACGTTCTCGCCGCCTGACACTTGGGGGGAGATTTGCAACCCCGGTAGATCAGCGAACCATGGCTATGACTTCGACCTTTTCATAGCTGTTTCGGGCAAGCTCGGACTTGGAAGAAGTCGCCGCCAGTTGGTTCTGGAGTTCCCGCTCCTGACCAGACTTCAGCAACTGCCGACCGGTTCGCTCGCCCGAGATCCAGATCTCGGAAAGAAAGTAGCGTTGACCGTAGCGATGAAATACCAACGTCGTCTTCGCGGGGGCGACGCCTGCCTGGATCGAATTCGTCAATCGGACCGCGGCCTCATTTGAGTCGCGACTGCTGATCAGGACTGTATCCCCATTTGTTGTGATCGACCGCACTGAGTACTCACCGGCACTTAGCGGCTTGCTACCAACTGAGAACTCGAATGGGACGTCGGCAACGATGTGGCTGGATGACTGAGCGTGGGCTGAAACCAATGCCGCCATCATCGCAACCGCGCCTATGAGCATTAAAACCGTGAGACCCTTTAAAATTTGTTTTTGCATACTTACCTTCCTCTTGCCTTTGCCGGCATGGTCGAAAGCGTCTCGACCTCAATCTTTGTAGTAAGTGAGCGAATCGTCTGATCAGCTTCTTACCGGTGGTGGCTCGACCCGGTTCAATTTTGGGAGCCGTGCTGTCTATTGCTACTCACGTGCCACACAGATTGGCGATTGCTGGACTAGAAAAGCTGTTGCGCTAAATCAGCGCTACTGCAATAGTTAGGCGTGGCCCCTGACGGGATTCTTGTTTTCGACCAGGATTTACTCCCGACCTGGGAACCTATCTCATCGGATAGCCCGCGTATCTGTTTGGATAGTTGCCCGCGACATATTTAGGCGCGTACACTTGCTCACGCAGGCCTCGGAACATCTCTGAACATGAATCCTCGACTCGCAGCGATCGCGGGAAAGCTCAAAGGCGCAGTTTTCCCGCTCACCGAAGCCCCGGTCTTAATTGGTCGGGAAACCGCCGCCAGCCTGTGCATCGCTGATCCGTCCGTCTCACGACGTCATTCTCAGATCGAGAAAGATGGCGAGCACTTTGTGATAGCCGACCTTGAGAGCCTCAACGGCACGTTTATTAACGACGTTCCCGTGAAGCGCCGCCCGCTGGCGCACGGTGATCGCGTGCGCATCGGCGACTCCCAGTTTCTTTTTCTCCTGCATGACGGTGAAGCGTCTCCGTCATCAAAATCGAGCGAGGTCCAGTTGGAGGACCGTCAACTCACCGGTTCAACGATTCAGGTCAAATTCAACGACGCGGTTTACTTGATGGCCCGGGATTTAAGCGCGTTGATGAAGGCCAGTACCACTGTCAACGCGATCCGTGGTCTTGATGAACTCCAGAAGATCTTGCTCGAACTGCTCTTCGAAGTCATACCTGCCGAGCGCGGCGCAATTCTGCTGAGTCATGGAAACGGATTGGACGATGCGGCCGTGTTTGGTCTCGATCGTGCCCGTGGGCCGGTGGGAGCAATCAAAGTAAGCCGCACGATTGCTCAACAGGTGCTGAGAGAGAAAACCTCGCTTTTAATCAGCGATCCTCCAGCGAGAGAGGGATTTAGCTCCGAGAGTCTCAACCAATCCAGGCCCACCTCGCTCATGTGCGTGCCGCTGGTCATGCTCGACCGACCGCTGGGGGTCATCTACCTGGATACAAATGCGCCGGATGTTCGTTTCGATCAGGACCACTTGCAGCTGGTCTCCGCTATTGCCGCAATCACTGCCGTGGCCATTGAGAACGCGCGCCACTTCGAATGGCTGCAAAGTGAAAACGAACGACTGCTCGCCGACGTCAATATCGAGCACAACATGGTGGGCGAGAGCC
>JAMQPI010000068.1 GCA_023717565.1 Pyrinomonadaceae bacterium
GGGCGCAATCTCAGCGCGCGGCTCGGGCAGCGCTTTGGCCATCGCATCCAGGATATACAATCGTCCCTTCTTAGCCTGTTCCAGAGCCTCGGCCATAATCTGGGCGTTGATGCCGCCGATCTTGATGTCCATCTGCAGGGCGGTGATGCCTTCTCGGGTTCCCGTTACCTTGAAATCCATATCACCATAGTGGTCTTCGGCACCCGCGATATCAGAGAGAATCGCGTACTTATTCCCCTCCATCACCAGGCCCATGGCCACTCCAGCCACCGGCGCCTTCAATGGAACACCGGCGTCCATCAACGAAAGTATGCCTCCGCAAACCGAGGCCATGGATGACGAGCCATTAGACTCGGTAATGTCCGAAACGATTCGGATGGTGTAAGGGAAGTCTGCATCGTCAGGCAACACGGCTTCGATCGCACGTCGCGCCAGAGCGCCGTGGCCGATTTCGCGGCGGCTTGATGTGCCAAACCGTCCCACCTCGCCAACCGAGTAATGCGGGAAGTTGTAATGGAGCAGGAATTTGCGCTTGAGCTCGCCTTTTTCCAGATCGTCCATGTATTGCTCATCTTCCTTCGTACCCAGGGTGGTCGTCACCAGGGCCTGAGTCTCTCCACGCGTGAAGAGCGCTGAACCGTGAACGCGCGGGAGCCAGCCTACTTCGCACGTGATCGGTCGAATCTCCGAGAACCGCCGGCCGTCCGGGCGCCGCCGTTTGTCGAGAATATCCTCGCGGAAAATCTTCTCCTTCAAATGGTCGAATATTGTCTTGGCCATTTGCCGTAACGCTGGTTGATCTTCGGGATACGACTCGACCACCTCTTTTTTCAGAGCATCGACTGCGGCATAGCTGTCACGCTTTTCCTGGTTGGTGGTGTCGAGTGCAGCGCGCAAACGTTCACTATAGATTCGCTGTACATCGCCCAGCATCTCTTCATTGAGTTCCGGGGCCACGACCTCACGCTTCTGAATTTCCAGGGCTTTATAGAGCTCATTTTGCCAACGGCAGAGGCGATTTATCTCCTTATGGGCCAACATCAGGGCCTCGACCATGATTTCCTCCGAAACCTCCTCGGCTCCGGCCTCTACCATGACAATGGCCTCTTCAGTCCCGGCCACTATCAGGTTCAACCGCGATTCGCGCACTTCATCGTAGGTCGGATTGATGATGTAGCGGCCATCAATCAGACCCACGCGCACGCCCGCGATGGGATTCATGAACGGAATGTCCGACAGATAGAGCGCGCATGACGCGCCCGTAATCGCGATGACATCCGGGTTGTTATCGGGGTCGGCGGAGATGACACTGGCAATGACCTGCGTTTCGTTGCGGAAGCCTTCAGCGAACAGGGGCCGGCATGGTCGGTCAATGAGGCGACAGGTTAGCACTTCTTTTTCGTTCGGCCGTCCTTCCCGCCGAAAATAGTTTCCGGGAATGCGGCCGGCGGCAAACTGGGATTCACGGTATTCAACCGTCAGGGGAAAGAAATCGATTCCTTCGCGTGCGGTGGGAGCGGCAACTGCGGCGACCAGCAACATCGTATCGCCGTAACGAACAACGACTGAGCCGTCAGCCTGCTTGGCTACTCGCCCAGTTTCCACTGTCAGTTCCTTGTCACCTAACTTGATCGATTCTTTGAGGTACTTCTTAACTGGCATATTTTTGTCTCCTTCGGGACAATGACGCCTGAATTCAGGCGCGCGGGCGTCTCATCCGCCTCGCTTCTTTTGGTTTAGATTCCTGTGTTTCGAGCCAACCCGTGCCAACGTGAAGCGTGGGGAAACTTGAAACCTCTGACAATTCAAAAGGCGGCAAAGCCTCATACCGTGAAGCTCAGCCGCCTTTGGTGCTTACTATTAGGCCTAACACGTCCACTTGCTACCAGTCGTCGCCGTCACGTTCGGCACTGCCGCAAGCTCTTCGAGAGACGCGCGTTATAAAATCTGAGATTCGAAGATCTCTCTTAACATTTAGAGGATAGCTTTCTAACGACGCAGGCCCAGACGATTCACTACCTCGTGGTAACGCTCTATATCTGTGCGTTTCAAATAATCCAGCATACTTCGGCGCTGGGAGACCATCTTAAGCAGGCCCCGGCGCGAATGATTGTCTTTCTTGTGGGTTTTGAAATGCTCGGTTAGTTCGTTGATTCTCTTGCTTAACAAAGCAACCTGGACCTGGGGTGAGCCGGTGTCGGCGTCGTGGGTTCGAAAATCGATCACAATCTGTTCTTTCGTCTCTTTTGCTAAGGCCACTGCTTGGATGATCCTCCTCGGGAGCAGTTAAGTCCGTCTAAAGACGGCAACCGCTAAACTTAAAAAGCGGTTCAATCTAACACGCCCATTCCAGCACTGTCCAGCGGACCCAGATCGGACTGCCCATAAACCGCAATTAAAAAGGCCGCACTGGGATGTCGGCGAACTATGGTAAGCAAACTGCCGGTTCTAGGTTCTTGAATAGCGAGGGGTAGCCCTACTCTGAACTGTCTGGCTGACTTGGCGCGTGCTGGACGGTACTTGGTTGAGGGATGACCCTATGGCCCAGGGGTAGGGTTCGGCCCTGTTGTTTCCAGGGGCGGAGATTCTTGATATCGCTTTAAGAGCGCCATTAGCCCTTTGAAATTCTTGTACCCGCCAATGTTCATAAAACCGAAACTGATCGCCATGAGCTTAAGCTGATCGTCCAGATCTTTGCGGTCTAGCACCGCCTTAATGTCATCGGCTAATTCTTTCTTTTCTTCAGCCGGAATGCTTTGATATGCCGTGAGGAATATCTCGAGAAACTTTGGAGCATTTTGCGGCTTGAGGACGGCGACGACCTCCTGGTAGACCATTTCCTGCCTGATAGCGGATAGAAACCGATCTATCCTGCGATTGACCGAGCTCAAGAAAGTGGATAGCACAGCATCCGGCCCTACCGAAAAGTTTTCACCCCCCTCGGTTCTGAAGTTGAATAACTTCGAACGCATGAACACCATCGCACCAAAGCCAGCGACGACACTTGTCATAAGATTATCTGAGCCCAGCGCCGGCAGGACGTTGGCGCGATACTTTACCAGCACCACGTATGCAGCCAACGAGATCAATCCATTAAGCAACATGTAGATGCGGCCCGGAGGGCTAAAAGTAGCTCGATAGGGTTCATCACGATATCGCGAAATAATCTCCGAAGCGCCGACCATTGCTCCGAATATCACTGCCAAAACTAGATAGTATTGGTGTTCTTTAAGAAATGCCTGAACGGTCGGCGACAACTCCCAGCCAAACACACTACGGGCCAACAGGGTGGCCAGCGCCAGCAAGGCCAGCAAGAAGAGTTCTGAGTATGAGGTAACAAAATTACGAAACGATACTCGAACTCTGGAGAGGGTGAGTCTTAGATTATCGTCGGGCATAGGTGGCTAGCCCCGAAGCGAACCTATGAGACTTGGTTCGCACCTTCATCAGTGAGTTGTATCTTATCCTTGTCCACGTACCGAACCCACTGCAATTCCTCCAAATAGCTTACGACGCGAAGCAGTTGAGATATGGGCAAGCCAGTCTTGTCGATGAGTTCAGTAATTCCGGACGTCTTGTTTTGGGAGTCGTTGAGCTTCAGCGCTACTCTAACACCCAGTGCTACCAGAGCAGCATCAACCTGCCGCTCGGACCTGCTGGCTTCTCCCTGGCTGCCAGATTCTGTTTGCGGTGCGTTTTGATTGAGCCAGTTTAGACCGAATTTCTCTCGTGTTGAACTCATGGTTGCGTTCCCCTGGTTTGAATTGTGGTCGATCAAAACCACTTGTCATTCTCGCGTTCAGTATACCGCCATAATGAGACACTGGAAAGCTAAAGACCGCCAGCACTCAAACGAGATTTTGTGCCAATAGGGTCGATTTCAACCCGGATCAGTCCGCGACCAAAGTCAGTCACGCCTGAATCGACGTCTGAGGAACCGGGGACACCGCTAACCGTGCTTCAACCTGTGCAGTTTGTTACCATCTGGCAGTTCCAACACAATGCATTCCCGGGAGGAGACTTGATGCCGGCGGCAGAACCTCGGATCTTAATCGTTGGCGGCGGCTTTGGAGGCTTGTTTACCGCGCTGGAACTTGCGGGGGCAGGCTCTGTTACCCTCGTTAGCGACGAAGACCATTTCCTATTCACGCCGATGCTTTACGAATATCTGAGTGGCGAAGTGGAAGCGTGGCACATAGCCCCGAAGTATCGAGAACTGTTGGACGAAAACGTCCGGGTGATTCAGGGTGCGGTGGCAAATATCGATTTGACTCAAAATCGTGTCACAGTCGAAGCTTACAGCGAGCCAATTGAGTATGACATCCTGGTAGTTGCTGTCGGCGGAGTTACTAACTACGCAGGGGTCCCGGGCGCCGAGGAGTTTGCGATCCCGTTCCGCAAGATCGCCCATGCTGATCTACTTCGCAATCGTATGGTGGCAGCCCTCGACCGTGTGCCTCCGAATCTGCCACCCCAGGACACGCGAAGTGCGCTCACGTTCACCGTCGCCGGCGCTGGTGCCAGTGGTGTGGAACTTTCCACTAAAGTTGCTGATCTCCTGCGCGATGCGTTCGAAAGGCGAGCGTTAACTGGTGAGCCGCGCGTACTCGTGATCGAGATGGGCCAGAAGATTGTGCCCGGCATGGGCGACGCGATTCGAGAGATTGTCGCGGCAGCGCTGACCGAATCGCGTGTCGAAGTTCACACGCTTACCCGGGTGGTGCGGATCACTCAGGACACGGTGACTGTCGAACATGACGGTGTGCGGACCGAGTTTGAAACCGCCGCCGTAGTCTGGACTGGAGGCGTTCGAGTGAACCCTGTAGTCGACCGCCTGGCTGTCGAGAAGACTGACCGCGGTCTCATACTGGTGGAACCAACCCTCCAGGTACGCGCACATGAGAACATTTTTGCGCTGGGCGATATCGCCTTTTTTGAAGATGCTACGCCAACCCTGGCCGGCACAGGCCAACTGGCTTTGCAACAAGCCGGCCTCGTGGCTCGCAACGTTCGCGCTCTAATCGACGGCGCGCAACTGCAAACAAAACACTTCGAGGAGATGGGAGAAGCGGTTAGCCTCGGCACTGAACGCGCGGCGGTGCTGGCCGGAGGTAAGGCCTTCGGCGGACCACTCGCGCGCCAGGCACGCTTTGCTCTTTACACTGCACGTCTACCCACCTGGCACCACCGCCTGAAAGTTGGAGCCAGTTGGTTTTTTGAAGGTACGACCCCACGCCCCCTGTTGCCCCTGGGAATACAACGAGACACTTAACGTCGGCAGCAAGCCAGTGATGATCTCCGCGCGCGGACGAGTCTTTCTCGCACTACTCTTGGGCATAGCCTTGCTGGTCGTAATCGTGGCGTTTCTGCAAAGGCGTTTCGGTCCGCACCGCTCCGGCCTAGACAATCCAATACCTATCCCTGCACCACCGACCCCAGGCATTGCCAATCCGTCTCCCGAACCGTCCCAAACGCCCGCGCTCGAACCGCCTCCAGTCTCAACCAGCCCTGTCCCCGATGTTTACCCTGCTCCGCCCGAACCGTCCCCGGCTAACGCGACTCCAAATCCTGTCACGCCTCCGCCTGCTTTTGTGGGAACGTTGAAACTTATCGTGCCGGTTGCTGGAGTTCAGCCTAATCAATTGCTCGACACTTTTTCGGACTCCCGTTCTGAGGGACGAGTGCACGATGCAATCGACATCCCGGCTGCTCAGGGGACGCCGGTCGTAGCCACCGCCGACGGTCAGATAATCAAGCTGTTTCAGAGTGAACGCGGAGGGACGACCATCTACCAGTTAAGTGGGAACCAGAAGCTGATTTTCTACTATGCCCATCTTCAGCGGTATGCCGATGGCTTAACTGAAAGTAGGTTTGCGCGTCAGGGTGAAGTGATTGGCTACGTCGGAGATACAGGAAATGCCGGGCCCGGCAATTACCACCTGCACTTCTCAATCGCCGTCGTATCCGATCCGAAGCGCTATTGGGAAGGTACTAACATCAATCCGTATCCGCTTTTGAGAAATCCATGACGGTTGGCTTAGCTCTGTATGGTCGTTCGAGCAACCCGCTGCAGGCGTTCGCTTATCGTGCAGCCCAGTCGAGTGTCAGTAGTCACGACCGCATTAACAGGGGCAATACACGTCCATCTTCTGTGGGAACACCTGTTGCTGCATATCCCCGGTAAGGCGAGACTCGACGCCTGAGCCTAAGATAGTTAGGCCAAGCACTTATAAAGAAGGAAAATCATCATGAAGCAAGACAGTAAACTAACAATGATAGTCCTGGGCCTCGCTTTGATTCTATTCGGAGCGGCCTGCGTCACTCAACCAACCAGCAATTCAAATTCCGAACCGGGCGCAATCCCATCACCATCATCGTCACCGACGTCAACGGCTTCACCCACCGTCTCGGCGGCTCCAGTAACTTTACCTGTGCTGGACGCGTTCTTCGGATCGGACGAGACCTTTACCGCCGAACTGAAAACAAAACTCAGCCTGACGGACGATCAAATAACTCAACTGCGAAAAGTCGCCAGAGAAGAGACAGCCAAACTACGTGAAACCGAGGCTGGCGATCACACTGGAACGACAGCGGCAGCTCGCGAACTCGCTGCCAACCGGGTCAAAGAAATTGTCGGGGCGGAAAAGGAGGCCCAGCTCGCTGCGTTCGTTAGTGAACGATGGCGCGTAGGCACCGATGCGCCGGATACAAAAAACGCGACGCCACCAACTGAGAGCCTATCCAGCACCCCCAACGCCGTGCCGACGGATACACGCGTCGTGGTTAACGCACCTGCATACAGGATGGACGTGTTCGAAGGCGGGAGGTTGGTCAAGTCGTATAAGGTAGGGATCGGTTATCCGGAGTTTCCGTTGCCCACCGGCCTGCGCTCAGCTAAGGCGATCATATTCAATCCCACCTGGACGCCTCCTGACGAGCCATGGGTGGAGTCACCCTCGTCGAAGGTCAAGGTCGGGGAGAAGGTCGAGGCAGGAAGTAAATTGAACCCGCTTGGTCTGTTGAAGATCCCCATTGGGTCACCATCGCTGATTCATGGGGGTAAAAGCGCCGCAAAACTCGGCACGTTTGCCTCGCACGGATGCGTTGGACTGACAGATGCGCTGGCCCAGGACTTCGCTAAGGTGCTGGCCCAGCTAGCTGGAAAGAAACTGTCTGACGCGGACATCGCCGGTTACAAGAAGAACAGAAGTGAAACCAGGCAATTCACACTGAGCGAACCAGTGCTGGTTGAGCTGCGTTACGAGACCATTGTCGCCGAGGACGGGAAACTGCATATCTACCGAGACGTCTACGATCGCAACACCAACACAGAGGAAACTCTCCGGGCGGTGTTAGATGCTAGCGGCGTCAAGCTTGAGGATTTAACAGAGGAAGAACGCTCGCAGGTTCTGGGAGCACTGGAGGAAATGTCTCGCGATGCGAAGGGGAAGCCGGATACCTTGGCAACCGCCAAGACCTCGGCTTCTCCCAGCGCCTCGCCAGCGTCTTCGCCTAAAGCCATCGCGAAGACGAGTGGAAAAGTCACCCGCAATTTCAAAGGCAAGAAAGAAGTTGTGATTGAGATTGCGGCTTTAAAGGGTAAGGGTTACCCGGCGATGGCAGTGAGCGCTGGCGCGACCCCGAAAGCCAAGACCTAAAGTCTCAACGTGAGCCCAGCCACCAAGATTCGTTGGTGGCCAAGCTTTTTCTTAGGTTCTTTACTCCGGAGGAGTTCGATGTTTATAGACCGGGGAACTACGACTATCTCTGCGCCGTTCTGAGGGCGGAATGATACTTGACGAGTACCTGCCAACGTGAGTTCCGCCCTCAGAACGGCGTCCGGGTTAGGGTGTGGATCCGGTGCTATAGACATTTCACCCCTCTGGGGTGAAACCCGGAGGTTCTGGTCGCGGTCTAAGCTGCGGCTTCGCATGAATCGAGCACAGGTGCCTCATCCACCTGTGCTCCTGCCTCTCCGTAATAGGGTTGGCCCGATTCAATTGCCGAGAAGTATTCCTCGATGCGAGAGAGGATCTCTTCCACGGAATGCGAGTGATAGACCGAGGTGCGGAAGAGTGCGCCGCCTTGAAGCCCGCGAGTAAACTGGCCGGCGAGCTGTTTCATGCGATTGATGGCCGGGGTTTCAGGCATGTCTTCACGTAACATGTCGAAGTACTCGAGCAGGATGCCGCGTTTGTCGGCGAGTGAAGGTTGAAACGGCTCACGACCCTGGCTGACATCTTCAATCTGTCGAAAGATCCAGGGATTCGCCATCGCCCCGCGGCCAATCAAGATGCCGTCACAACCTGTCTCACGAAAACGCGCAAAGGCGCCTTCGATCGTGGTCACGTCACCGCTCCCCGAGACCGGCACCTTCACCACTTCCTTGATTTGCTTTACCAGGTCCCAATTCGCCAGTCCTCGATAGCCTTGTTCCTTCGTGCGCCCGTGCAGGGCAATGTGTTCTACACCGCACGCTTCCGCAAGTCTGGCGGTTTCGACGGCATTAATTGTGTGGTCGTAAAAGCCGGCGCGAATCTTGATCGTCAAGGGTATAGTGATCGACTTCTTAATCTCCTTGAGGATTGTTTCCAGCCGCTCATGATCCTTCAAGAGTCCGGAGCCGCCGCCGTGTTTCACCACTTTCGGGGCCGGACAACCGCAGTTAATGTCGAGAATGTCTGCTCCAACCTCTTCCGCCATCTCCGCCGCCATACGCATTCTCTCCGTCTGACCACCGAAGATCTGTGCGGCAAATGGACGCTCCTCTTCATAGAAACGCATCTGGCGCTTCGATTTCGGATTGCTGCGCGTTAAGCCTTCGACCGAGATAAACTCCGAAACAGTAAGCCCGACACCTCCGCAGCGTTTGAGTAAGCGGCGAAAAGACACGTCTGTGACGCCCGCCATTGGTGAAAGGATGAGCGGCGGGTTAATTTCAATGTTCCTAATTTTGAACGGTTTGATCTTCAAGGGTTTATCTTGACGGGCGTTCCAACATCAACCGCCCGGTACAACTCGTCGATGTCCTCATTCTCTAACGCGACGCAACCCCATGTCCAATCACTCCCCGCCCCGTTCCCGTGTATGTAGATCAACCCACCAAGCGCCGTGTATTGAGGCGGCCCTGCCTTCCTCTTGATCGCCCCCACGATCTGGTCGTGCTGGGCGCGTGTGATTAACCCCGCCCGCAGTCCCCGCTCTGCGTCTTCGATATTGGGATAACTGATACCCAAAGACAGATGGTAGGCGCTCTTTGGGTTCTTGGTAAAAATGTAAAACTCGCCCTCCGGGGTTGCGCGATCTCCCTCCCGCTGCTTGTCATCAACCGGGTTCAGTCCGAGGCCTATGTGATAAGTCCGCACTACAACGCCATCCGAGTAAAGTTCTAACTGACGTTTGCCCTTGAAAACCACAATGCGTGGTTCTTTGAGCGGCAGCTTCAGATCTCCCGTTTTCCGCACCGGGCTGTTTGACTCCGTTTTGGTGGAACCGCTGGCCGCTTGGGACTCTTTCCCAGCAGTTCTATGTTGGCACGCCAAGCCGATAACCAGGACCAGCAGCAAACAAATCGCCAGAGGGATTAGATACTTCATCGCCTACCACCTAATACTCTCACCAAAACACTACCACAGCTTATACGGGTTCAGGGGCCAAAGACTCTTCACTCAGGAGTTCAACGAGGTCACTTGCCTCTTTGCGAGATGTTTGACGAGCGGCGGGCATTGAAAGAACTCGCACTGTGGTTACGAGATCCCGACGCCGAATTGTTATTTTGTCACCCGGCTTAACCGTGTGGGCAGACTTCGCAGGCTTCGCATTGATGAATACAAGTCCGGCATCGCACAACTTCTGCGCAATTGTGCGCCGCTGACAGAGGCGACTAGCCTTAAGAAAGAGATCCAGGCGCATTCACGTTATAAGAGATTCTTGTCGCGGTCTCACGAGGTCAGTAAGCCAAATGTCTCCGATATGCTTCATCAGCTTGTCGTCGAGATTGGAAGAGCTCAACGTGCGACGTCACGGGTAACATCATTGCTTGAGTGTTGGCCAATCTCGACGACAAGCTGAAGCATATCGGACATTTTGGCTATCATGAGACTTCGGCGTGATAGTAGCGAGGAGTAGATGATCAGAAAATGACCAATGACAAATGAGAAATATGAGAAATGACCAATGATAAATGATCAGGGCTTCTTGGTCTTGTCGGCGTTTTTTCCGGAGGTGGCCTCATCAGCCTTCGCCGCGGCTGCAGGTTTGAGCTTGAGCAGAGGCGCGACAGCATCGTGATAACTGTCAGAAATCTTGACGTATGAATCGTTAAGCAAATTTTGCAGATACGTCTCTCGTTCCTTCGGCGAGCGTTCGATAGTCATCGCCTCGCGCACCTGGTTCTCGTTGAAAACTGGCGTAGTGCTTGCATCCTCGCGCTCATCAACGCGAAGGATTTGATAACCATCATTCATCCTAAGCGGCTCGCTGATACCCCCGACTTTTACACCCTTGATTTGCTTGGCTATCTCTTCACGAAGATTAACTACTTCAAACCGGCCCACCTGGCCTCCATTCTTTGGCGCCACGCGTTCGCCATTCATCTCGCGTTCTGAGTTAGCTGCGGCCAGCGCTTTAAAGTCGGCGCCAGATCGCAACTGTGTGACCAGCTCCATTATCCGCGCCTTTACGTCGGCTTCATTCTTCCCGGCATAACTGAGAAATATCTCCGAGAGGACCACAACCTCGGGCTTAGTGAACTTGGCGCGGTTGGCTTCAAAGTACTTCTTGCAATCATCCGGCGACAGACCCAAATAGACTCTTCGGTCTACTTCCTGCTGAATCACGGCCTGCTTCATCATCTCGGTACGTAAAGTCTGACGGGTGGCCACGGGATCCATCCCGCTTTCTCGCATCGCGGCATCCAGCTTCTCGATGGTCGTGATTCCCTGTTCATTCGCCACCTGCAGCATGCGACGGTTAACTTCCCCCTCGACCTCAGCCGACAGATCGAGCTCCTTGCCCTTTTGCATCAGGAGCTGCTCGTTGATAAGCGTAGCAATCAGATCAGCCTGATGCTTATTGACTTCATCGATTGCCTGTTGCTCAGGCATGCCGCCCTGCTTAAGCGCCTGAATGCGCTCTTTGCTCTCGCGCCTGACCATCGATAAGGTAATCACATCCTCGTTGACCTGAGCAATTACCTCATCAACGACCTTGAGTTCACCCTCCTGGCCTAACGCAGTCGATGAAATAAGAAAGACCGGCGCAAACAGTATCAGCGCCACAAATGCAAATGGTATGAATTTAGATTTCACAAAATTACTCCCGGGATAAAAATTGGCCCTTTGTCAGTGGTGCGTTGTCAGTGGTCTGTGGTGAAATGGCTTTCTTCGTCATGACCAGCGGCCAGATGATCGGCGCCTTTGCACCTCGCTAGGGGTGAAGACCACTGACCACTGATAACTGACCACGGACAATCGGCCCATTCTAGTCTTCCACCCTGAGTTCCAGCAACGCCTCGCGCGACATCCGCAGCACGACGTCGGCCTCTTCATCGGTCAGTTCGATGCGTAAAACGCCGCTCGGGGTGAAAGTTGCACCTGTTCTCGTACTGACTAAAACACGCAACTTTTCAGGGGAAACCCGCGCTTTCTCGCCAAACTTTATCGCCATCCCATCGGCTGTTCTGTCTATTGAAATGACCCCGACCTCCTCCGCCAGCCGCCGTACGCGAGCATAAGCAAAGAGCTGTTCCACCGGTGCGGGTAATCGCCCGTAACGATCTTCAGTCTCCCGGCGAATTTCAGCTAAGGTCCCTTCGTCGCGGGCCGAGGACACTCGCTTATAGGTTCTGAGCCGCTGACCCATGTCCTGAATGTACTCATCAGGAATAGCAACATTAACGCCCAGGTTGATGGAAACGCTGGTCTCATCATCCACCTGCTCGCCGCGAAGCTCTGCAACCGTGCGTTCGAGCATCTGGGTATAAAGATCGAACCCGAGCGCGTCCATGTGGCCTGACTGCTGACCGCCCAGGAAGTTTCCGGCGCCACGCAGCTCCAGGTCCAGGGCGGCGATACGGAACCCGGCCCCCAGATCCGAGAACTCTCGAATGGCAGCCAGGCGGCGTCTGGCAATCGGCGAAAGCTCCTGTTCGCCTGGAATCAGAAGGTAGGCGTAAGCCCTGCGATTTGAGCGGCCTACACGGCCCCGCAGTTGGTAAAGCTGAGAAAGACCGTAAGCGTCCGCGCGGTTTATGATGATTGTGTTGGCACGGGGGATGTCTATTCCGTTCTCAATGATGGTGGTTGCCACGAGAACATCATATTTAAACTCAATGAAATCGAGCATCACTCGTTCCATTTCCTTCTCATTCATCTTCCCGTGGCCGACCACTATTCGGGCCTGCGGCACCAGGCGTTGCACCAGGGCCGCAATCGTTTCGATGGTCTCTACCCGGTTGTGGATAAAAAAGACCTGGCCACCGCGCCCAAGCTCCAGCTCGATGGCCGACTTTATGACGTTCTCTGAGAACTGAACAACCTGAGTCTGGATTGCCAGCCGATCGCGCGGTGGTGTCTCAATCAGCGACATATCCCTGAGACCTGTTAGAGACATGTTCAAGGTGCGCGGGATCGGGGTTGCTGAAAGTGTCAGGACGTCAACACGCTTCTTCAGTTGCTTGAGCTTCTCTTTGTGGGCAACCCCAAACCGCTGTTCCTCGTCTACGACCACCAGACCCAGCTCCTTGAACCGCACATCCTTTGACAGCATCCGGTGCGTGCCGATGATTACGTCTATCTCCCCGGACTCGACCCGCTTAACGATTTCCTTCTGCTCTTTCGCGGAACGGAAACGAGACAGCAACTCAACCTTTACGGGGAACGGCGCGAAGCGAGCACGCAAGGTATCGAAGTGTTGATAAGCCAGCACAGTGGTCGGTGTGAGTATGGCCGCTTGCTTTCCCTCCATCACCGACTTGAATGCGGCGCGCATGGCAACCTCAGTTTTCCCGTAACCTACGTCGCCGCACAACAGACGGTCCATTGGTGTCGGCTCTTCCATATCTCGCTTCACGTCCTCAATCGCTGTTTCCTGATCCGGAGTAAGCACATATTCAAAACCATCTTCAAACTCTCGTTGCCAGGGTGTGTCGGCCGCAAACGCGTAACCGCCCACCAGTTTTCGTTCCGCGTAGAGGCGCAGCAGTTCGTCAGCCATGTCGCGCATGGCGCGCTTCGCTTTGGCTTTAGTCTTCTGCCAACCCAGACCTCCGAGTCGGTCTAGCGTCGGTTGATGTCCTTCTCCGCTAGAGTATCTTTGTACGAGGTCCAGTCGCTCGACCGGGACATAGAGCTTGGATTCTTCAGCATAGAAGAGCAGCATGAACTCGCCGCTGCGCGGGCCCAGATCGAGGATCTGTAAGCCGCCAAAACGTCCGATACCGTGGTCGACGTGCACCACGAAGTCGCCCACCTTCAGATCGCGAAAGTCCGAAAGAAAAGCTGCTGTCTTCGATTTTCGTTTTCTGGTTTCGGCCTTCGCTCTTCTGCTCTCGGCGGAGACGCCGCGACGCTCCAGCGCTTGCTCACCAGCCTCGTCGAACAGGTCACCTTCCACGTGGACCAGCAGACGCGAGTCGGGCATTTCAAAACCGGAGCTGAGCCGTCCCACTGTTACGATTGTCTCAGCCGACGCCCCAGTCTCGCCGTTTTCACCAACCAGGCGGAGACCCGCATCAACTTGATACTCACCGAGAATGTCCACGATGCGTTCGGCGACCCCAAGACTCGGCATCACAAACACTGTCGTCGTGCCACTCTCGCGTCCCCGCGCAACATCCGCGGCAAGATCGGCCAGGCGTCCGTGATAGCGCATTACCGACTGAGTTTTCCACTCGACTTCCCGCACCTTATCCACCGTCGGGAATAGAAACATCGGGAGACGTTTGGAACGCGCCCGACCCAGTTGAACCTTTGGTGATTCCGCTTCCAATGCCAACCGTTCGTCAGGTTCCGACGCCGCCCGGCCCAAGGTGCGCAGCTCAAGTCGGGCTCTTTGGTCAATTCTCGTCCGCAACTCTTCCGCCGTCAGGTATAACTCTTGAGGTGCGAGCCCGAGATCATCTGCAGCGTCGGTTTCACTGAAACGATCAACGAGTGATTGGTAAGCGTCACTGAGGTAAGACTCGATGCCGGATGGTTCATCGATTACCAATAAGGCGTCTTTGAGATAGTCAAACACTGTCGAATTGCGTTCTCTGACCAGGGGCATTAACCACTCCCAGCCGTTAAAAGCCTCGCCTTCATCGGCAAATGCACTTTGATCGCGAAGTGCCCGCGCATAACGAGGCTCGGACCAGCGCTCACGCGCGGCTTCAGCCCAGTTGCGAAAGTCGCTGCCGGTTACAGACAGCTCACGCATTGGAGCAATTTCGATTTGCGTTAACTGAGTTGTGGAAAGCTGGGTCTCAGGATCGAACTCACGAATTGACTCCACCGTATCGCCGAAGAACTCGATGCGGACCGGTGAGTCGAGCCCGGGGGACCACACGTCCAGAATTCCACCGCGGATTGAGAATTCACCAACGGCTCCGACCGGATCTTCGCGCAGGTAACCAGAGGCCAGCAGTTTCTCGACCAACTCTTCGGGAGAGTGATCTTCATTGAGCTTGAGCAAGGCTCCTGCACGAGCAAGTTCGCTGGGGGCTACAGTCTTGCGAGCCAGGGCGCGAGCAGTCAGCAGCACGAAATCCTGTGGGTGGCGAACCAGGCGCCAGAGTGTTAACGCGCGCTGTTCCAGAGTCTCTGCATGCGGCGACGAGCCGGCGTACGGGTCACTTTCCGAGGCGGGCAGCAGCAGCACTTCGTTGTTGCAATCGGTTTTCCCGGCCAGCGCGCAGTACCAGAAACGGAGGTCCCGCTCCAGTGGCTCGAGATCTCGATTTGATTGCGTGACGATCGCGAATAGCTTGCCGGTTTCGCGCTGCAAGGCCGCCAGAGCTAAGGCGCGAGCAGAGCCGGCTACCAGACCACTGACCGAAATCACCCGTGCTCCGCGTTCAATTTCGGCAGCGAGCTGACGGAACTCTCCGGTCTCGGTCACTCGATGCAACGCGTTACGCAAGCCGGAAGTTGTTTGGGTTGTAGAACTCATTCTTGTTTGTCAGTGGTCAGTGGTCAGTTGTTCGTGTTTTGAACTTTGTGCTTTGTACTTGTAACTTCGTCAGCAGTCATGGTTCGGCGCATGGAGTATTTTGGTTACACATCAAAGTACAAAGCACCAAGGGCAAAGTTCAAAGTACAAAGCTCGAACAACTGACCACTGACAACTGACTATTGACCTCTTTTCCGCATCCGCTCAATTATCGCCGATGTTGAGACACCCTCAATGAACGACAACGAGACCACTTTGCCCCCCGCAGCTTCTACCTCCTCACGTCCATGAATCGCATCCAGACCCCAGTCGCCACCCTTGGCGAGCACGTCGGGCAGCACTCTTGCAATCAAGCCACGAGGAGATATGTCATCAAAAATGGTTACGTAAGTTACCGGTCGCAGAGACGCGAGTATCTCGGCGCGCTCCTGCTCCACGATGACCGGGCGGCTGTCACCCTTCAACTCACGCACGCTGCGATCGCTGTTTATAGCCACCACCAGTGCATCGCCCAGCGCCCGCGCCTGCTGGAGGTATCGCACGTGTCCGACGTGCAATAGATCGAATACCCCGTTCGTAAAAACGAGGCTTTTGCCAGTAGCGCGCAGGGCTATGCGCTCCCGAAGCAGATCTTCGAGGCTGAGTATCTTGCCGCTCATTCAACTGACAATCTAGCATGAGGCGAGGTGGATTGCCGATTGCCAACTGCCAAAACCACTTAAACCACAGAAACGATCTCCAGCACCGCTCAACCACAGAACCATTTGCCGTAGCCAATGGATGCCAAGCTCGACCACCCCAGTACCACTCAAAACCATTTGCGCGAGCATCGAATCTGCCGCTCACTGGCACAGGTGATTATCATAAAGATCAGGACGATAACTGGTTGAGCGATGCGGGGCTGGTTGAGCTTGTGAATCCATTGGCTACGGCAAATGGTTCTGTGGTTGAGTCGTTGCGGCCTGGTTGAGCTTATGATCCATTGGCTACGGCAAACGGTTCTTTGGTTGAGTGGTGCTGGAGTTGGTTGAGCTTATGATCCATTGGCTACGGCAAATGGTTCTGTGCGTTGAGTGCCAATAGCTTCGCCCGCGCCTCTGCAGTATTGGCAATCCGTGGCCCGCTCTCTATAATCAGCGCTTTGCTTAGGAGCGAAACTCTTGTCCATACCCTTCATCGAACAGAACGATCAGACCCAGGCGCGGCAGGAACATCTGGAGCAGTTGCGCCGGCTCGTGGGAAACGTCTATCCAAACAAGTTCGAACGCAGCCGGGTTGTTGACAGTGGACGCGAAGACACGATTACGGCAATCGTTGAGAAGTTCCGGGGGTTTGAACCTAAGTCAGTGGACGGCGCACGACCGGCCCCTGAAGCAATTGCAGAGGCAAACCAGGAACTACATAAGGTGGTGGTGCGCCTGGCAGGACGAATCGCCTCGCCGCCACGAGTGATGGGCAAGGCCGCGTTCCTGCACCTCTCGGATGGCGTGTCACGCCTCCAGATTTACATTCGCAAGGCTGACGTGAAAGCCGTCAACAATGACACCCGAGCACTGATCGAAACTGAAGGCAAAGGCTGGGAGTTGTTTGAACTCCTGGATCACGGCGACTTCATCGGCGCTGAAGGTTACCTCTTTATCACCAAAACCGGTGAGCTTTCGGTGCACGTGGAGAGCCTGCAGTTCCTGGCGAAAGCATTGCTGCCGCTGCCGGACAAGATGCACGGCATTAACGATCCGGAGATTCGGCAGCGCCAACGCTATGCTGATCTCATCGCCGGAAGCCTGAAATTGGAACGTGAGGAA
>JAMQPI010000070.1 GCA_023717565.1 Pyrinomonadaceae bacterium
ACTATCTGACTCTTCAGCAACCTGGGTCTTGCCGGACGCCACAGTTACTTTTGCATCCACTGATTTCTTTTTCTTTGCTGGCGTGTGCTTCGCCCGCTTCCGCGCATTTTCCAGCGCTTCGAGTTCACGAGGATTATCAACCAGCTCAATTATTGCCAGTTCAGCGTTGTCACCCTCGCGGGTGCCGAGTTTCAGGATCCTGGTGTAGCCACCTGGTCTGTCCTTGTAGCGCTCGCCCAGTTCATCGAACAACCGCTTGAGCGCTGCTACTCCCGCAGTGCGCGGCAGACGAAGCTGGCCGCGTTTTCCCGTCAACGCAGCTTGCTGCATGTTGCCCGCGTGGAAAAATCCAGCTGCCTGTCGGCGCAGGTGCACTGCCTGGGCGCCTTCCAGACTGCGCGCTCGACAGGATAGAGTTATGGCCCGCTCGACAAAAGGTCTCAATTCCTTCGCCTTGGGAAGAGTGGTGACAATGCGCTCATCGCGCGCGTTTATTAGTGAAGTCGCAAGATTGCGGAGCATCGACATGCGATGTTCCGTGGTCCTACCAAGTTTGCGATGTGCCTTTAAGTGCCGCATGACTCGTCCCGAGTATCCTGATTGCTTGTGTGTCTTCCAATTGTCTCAGCGAAATTACTCCCACTGAGCCGCTTATTGTTCGTCGTCCGCTTCGAAGTCGGCAGCTTCCGCGCCATCGCGCCCACCTGAGCCCGGGATGGGATTGCCCTGCTCGTCAAACTCCATGCCGAAATCAAGGCCCATGCCGTTCAAAATCTCTTTGATTTCGTTGAGCGACTTCTTGCCGAAGTTCTTGGTGGCGAGCATTTCCCGTTCTGATCGTTGCACCAGGTCGCGGATGGTCCGAATATCAGCGTTCTTCAAACAGTTGTAAGAGCGAACCGATAACTCCAACTCATCTACCGAGCGATCCAGCTGGTCGTTACGCGGCAACGGAGGACGCTCCATTTTTGAATAAGCGAAGTCGTCAGTATCTTCTTCGAAGTTGATGAAGATGGACATGTGATCTTT
Organism: Pyrinomonadaceae bacterium; assembly: GCA_023717565.1. Lineage (GTDB taxonomy): Bacteria > Acidobacteriota > Blastocatellia > Pyrinomonadales > Pyrinomonadaceae > PSRF01. The sequence goes on from JAMQPI010000070.1 coordinate 1,030, forward strand.
GATCAACTTAGCGGCGAGTCCGATCGAGTCTTCCGGCTTAACTGAGCCGTCTGTCCAGACCTCGATTGTCAACTTGTCGAACTCCGTGTTCTGGCCCAGACGAGCTGCTTCCACCGTGTAGTTGACCTTCTTCACCGGGGTGTGAACCGAATCAATCGGAATATAACCAAGCGAGAGATCTTCGTCGAAGTTTCGATCTGCTGAGACGTACCCACGTCCGCGCTTCAATCTCATCTCCACTTTCAGCGAACCGCCTTCACTGACCGTGGCAATGTGCACAGTCTCGTCGAGTATTTCGACATCTGCGTCGGCCTCGATGTCCGCGGCGGTAACTTCACCCGCCGACTCCTTGGAAATACGCAGAGTCTTGGATTCGTTACCGTGCAACTTGAACGGCACCTGCTTCAAGTTCAGGATGACATCAGTGGCGTCTTCGACGACTCCCTTAATGGAAGAAAATTCGTGCTCGACGCCTTCGATCTTAATGGCCGTGACGGCTGCTCCTTCAATTGAGGAGAGCAGGGCCCGGCGCAGAGAGTTTCCGATGGTGGTGCCAAATCCTCGTTCAAATGGCTGGGCCGAGAACCGACCGTATCGTTCCGTTAGCGTTTCAGCGTCGGCCGCCAGGCGGCGGGGCATCTGAAATCCTGTCCAGAGATTGTTTTGATCCATAGCCATAGCTTTTTGCGTCCAGAAGTCAAAAAATGCGTTTGCCCCGAATCCGGCTACCGCAGCGCCGCTTCCCAGGGTCTCTCGATTACTTGCTATATAGTTCCACGATAAGCTGCTCGTTTATCGAGCGATCGATATCTTCGCGCGCCGGCAGTCCACTGATACGTACCGTCATATCAGCCCCATCCTGTGATATCCACGACGGACGTCCGCGCCCCGCAGCAGTCTGCCAGGCACCTTCAATATGAGGGTTTTTGCGACTCGCGTCTTTGATGCTGATTGATTCGCCGGCCCGCACTTTGTAGGAAGGAATGTCTACCTTACGCCCATTGACCAGGATATGCCCGTGGTTCACCAACTGCCGCGCCTGGCGGCGCGAGGTTGAAAAACCAGCGCGATAAACTGCGTTATCAAGACGCCGCTCAAGCAGGAACAACAGGTTCTCACCTGTGATTCCCTTCATGCGGGCGGCACGCTCGAAATAGTTTCGGAATTGTCCTTCAAGGATAAAATAGATGCGTTTGACCTTCTGCTTTTCGCGCAACTGCTGGCCGTAACCGACCAACGCCTTGCCACGACGCATCGAGTTGCCATGTTGTCCGGGCGGCTGCGTGCCGCGCTTTTCAATTGGACAAGATGGCTTGTAGCATCGATCACCCTTGAGAAAAAGCTTTGCACCTTCGCGGCGGCACAAACGGCACACCGCATCTCTATACCTAGCCAACTGTTTTTGCCTCCGGTCTTTAAGACGGAAAAGTTTACAGGCTGCGCTTCAGCGCTGGCCCTTCATCCTTTAGGTTAATCAATTTTTGATTTTAGATTTTTGATGTTTGATTTGAGCGAACCACCGACGGTGACTTCCCCAGACCAATAATCTCAAAACCCGCAATCGCAAATCAGCCACTCAATCTTAGATTCTTGATTTTTGAATTTCGGAGGACCATCAGCGTCACATCCCATTCACGAACCAATCAAAAATCTAAAATCGCAAATCAAAAATCTCTACACTCTCCGCCGCTTCGGCGGACGGCACCCATTATGCGGAATGGGCGTCGAGTCTCTAATAGTAATAACTCTGATGCCGGCATTTGCAATCGCCCGAATCGCTGATTCCCGACCACCGCCGGGACCCTTGACCCGAACCTCGCACTGTTGCATCCCCGCTTCGTGGGCCTTCTTGGCAGCTTCATACGCCGCCTGCTGAGCTGCGAATGGAGTTCCCTTTCGCGAACCGCGAAAACCGCGCGCACCTGCCGAAGATTGCGCGATCAGATTACCTTCCAAATCGGTAATCGAAATCATGGTGTTATTGAACGAAGCCGCAACGTGCGCAATACCAACCGGCACATTCTTCTTTTCTTTCTTCCGAAAGACTTTCTTTTTTCCGCCTGCTTTTGCCATAAGTAATTTTAGATTTCTAATTTTTGATTTTTGATTTTGACTAATCGTCTGGCACTAGAGCCAATCGAAAATCACAAATCAAAAATCAAAAATATCGTTATTTCTTCCCGGGTGCCTTCTTCTTGGCGATTGTCGCCCGCCGTGGTCCTTTTCGCGTGCGTGCGTTGGTGTGCGTGCGTTGACCTCGAACCGGTAGACCGCGGCGATGACGCAGACCGCGATAACAACCGATGTCCATCAACCGCTTGATGTCCATCTGCACGCGCTTGCGCAAGTCGCCCTCAATCTCACCCTGGGCCTCCAAAATGGCGCGGATCCGGCTCAGCTCATCCTCACTCAAGTCTTTGATTCGAGTGTCGACGTTCACTCCAGCCTCTTTGAGAATGGAGGTTGCTCGCGGGCGGCCAATACCGTAAATGTAAGTCAGTCCGATCTCAGACCGTTTGTTCGGTGGAAGGTCCACACCAGCTACACGTGCCATTACAATCTGTCTCCAAAAGTCTCCGATTCAACGACGGCCCATCACGTAAGCCAAATCGAAAAATCGGAATCGAAACTATCCCTGTCGTTGCTTATGTTTCGGGTTTACGCAGATCACCCGCACCACACCTTTGCGGTGGATGACTTTGCACTTGTCGCACATCTTCTTGACTGAAGCACGCACTTTCATTTTTAACAGCCTCGAACCTTCAGAACATCAAGCTCTATTTATACCGGTAAGTTATCCGACCTCTATTGAGATCGTAGGGTGAGAGTTCTACCAGAACTCGATCGCCAGGAAGAATCCGAATAAAATGTTTGCGCATCTTTCCGGAGATGTGGGCCAGCACCTGGTGCTGACTGTCTTCCAACTCAACCCTAAACATCGCATTCGGCAAAGTCTCCAGCACCTTCGCCATGACTTCTATAGCCTCTTCCTTTGCCATATCCTCTCAGACTGGAGTTCTGGGTGTAGTGACAAACTGCGAATAGTAACACGAGAGCCCTGGTTTTCCAAGCCGCGTGCCGACTATCAGTTACAGGTCATCACTACTGCCTGTTGCTG
>JAMQPI010000071.1 GCA_023717565.1 Pyrinomonadaceae bacterium
AAAAGCAACACGCCGGCATCGAAGTCGGTGGTAATCAGCATCAAGCCGTCAGCCAATGTCGGTGAGAAGTTTGATTATGATAACGTTGCGACAGAGGATTGATATGTTTACCTCTCAATCTCTTAACGAAGGCGCCCCGAAAAGTGAACTGTATGCAAATTTGCTATTGCAACTGCGCAGCCTGGTCGCAGGTGAGCGCGACTTGATTGCCAATGCGGCCAACCTGTCGTCGCTGCTTTTTCACTCAGTGCCTGATCTGAATTGGGCGGGGTTCTACATTCACAAAAATGACGAGTTGGTGCTGGGGCCATTTCAGGGACAACCGGCGTGTGTGCGCATTGCTCTCGGCAAGGGTGTTTGCGGGACTGCGGCTCAACGGCGACAGACAATCATCGTTGATAACGTCCATGACTTTCCTGGCCACATTGCTTGCGACAGCGCATCGAATTCGGAAATTGTCGTGCCCATAATCAAAGACGGACACCTTATCGGCGTGCTCGATCTCGATAGCCCGACCGTTGCACGCTTCGATGAAGAGGACGCGCGAGGGCTGAACGACCTGGTCGATGTGTTCGCTGAATCAACCAGTTTTTGATTTAAGCGATGACGGGCTCGTCATGCCTCTTGAGTGGCTGAGTGTTCAATGAAGCGCGATTACAAAGAAGCGGAAGCTGCGATTGAGGATTTGAAAGCTGGCAATCTACGGGGTGTGGAACCCGCAATTCATTTTCTTAAGGCCGATGTGTATGAGCACCGCTCGGGCTATTTGAAAGAAAGCCTTTGGCGCTATTTGTCTCGTGTGCCGCTTACCGAACGTCAATCGGAACGCCTCCTGCAGGTGGCCCGTAAATATCTTGCGCGGCGGAGGACCAGGGAATTTCGATCGATGTGCCGTCTAGTCAACCTAATCGCAGGTGAGGGATTTATAAGGTACGTTCGACAGTTGGCGGAATCCTCGGAGGACGATGGCGTTAGTCAAAGGGCAAAGTTAATGCAAGCGTACTTCCAATCTCCGGATGCCCTGAATCACAAAAAACATCATGATCAAAATACGCAAAGCCAAAGACCGCGGTCACTTTAATTTTGGCTGGCTGGATACTTATCACACGTTCTCTTTTGGCGATTACTACGATCCGTCTTTCATGGGCTTTCGCAGTTTGCGCGTGATCAATGAAGACTTTGTGCACGCCGGCCGCGGGTTCCCGACGCATTCCCATCGCGATATGGAGATCATCACTTACATTCTCGAGGGTGGTTTGGAACATCGCGACAGCATGGGGAACGGTTCGGTGATTCGTCCCGGCGACGTGCAGCGAATGACGGCCGGGACCGGCGTATCCCATAGCGAAGCAAATCCCTCGGCAGAAGACTCCGTGCACTTGCTGCAGATCTGGATCATGCCGCAGGCACAGGGCCTAAAACCGGGCTACGAGCAGAAGTTCTTCAGCGATGAACAGAAACATGGCAGCTTGCGTTTGATTGCTTCCGCCGACGGTCGCAACGACTCGGTCACGGTGAATCAGGATGTGAGTGTGTTCGGTGCAGTAGTGGACAGCGGCCGGACGGTAAATCATCAACTGGCGTCGAACCGGCATGCCTGGATTCAAGTGGCCCGAGGCGAGGTCGTGGTAAACGGCGAGAATCTCGATCAGGGTGATGGTGCGGCGATCAGTGACGAATCCGAACTGATCATAAGTGGTCGAACGCGAGCCGAAATATTGCTATTTGATATGGCCTAACTGCGTGCCAACAGCGGTCATTAGAATTTCACTCGAAGACTCAGATCACCCAAAGCCTCAAGATTCTTCTGTTGCAGCGCAAAGGCTGATTTACCCACTTTGATCTCTACGGTTTGAGCTTGAGCGATCGTCTCGAATGTTTTATACGAAACCGCAATCTCCAACACTTCCTTCATCACGTCAGCCCACCAGTCGCCGGCAACATTCTGGTTCACCAGCCCCATCCTGCCCAGCCTTAGCGTCTTTCCGTCAGCCACGACAAACAAGTCCCGCTCCTCGAGTGGATGTCGCTTGTCCCAATCCTTGGTTTCGAAGACCAGTTGCAACTTGGCATACCGAACATATTCAAGCTGCTTTCCCGGACAGTGAAGCGACGCGATCAAGCTGACGCAGGTTTGTTTGACAGAGCCCTTGACCCCGCCGCAATTGACTCGCATTTGCTTGAGCATCACCACCGTCTCGTGAGTAAAGCCGTCGTACTTGGTCTCAATCTTGCCGCCATGATCGACCGTCGAAGAGTTCGGTTCCGACACTAAGGGTGACTTTGCCAGGGATGAGGGTTGGCTGTTCGGCAGCAGGCCTGCGCTCAGCAGCAGCAGACAAAAGGAGGAGATAATAATTATTCGTTTCATGACACACTTCCAGACGAGAGATTTGCTAGTCCTGAACTGAAGTGAGATTGCTGAGGCAAGCGGGGCCAAAGTCTGTGAGTGCAGTAATCCCAACCGCGATATCAATATAGGGAAGTGGAGACTACGCTGTCAATACAGAGACATAATTGCGTGAGGATTTGGTTTCCCGGGCAGAAGGGAGAGTAACGACAAAATCAGACCCATCGCTCGAGAGGTTTATGGGCTTTTCGTGAGGTTTCATCGACTATTCAAGGGCCAACAACTCCAATCAAGGTTGCCTTAGAGGTCAGATATCGTCCCTTAGACCAGCACAATTATTTAATACTTGAATCCCAGTTCGAATCGCATGTACTCTAACGATGTGCCTGACAGGTCTAACGGTTTTCAGATTGCCCCCTCCCACTGTGCGAATCCTCTCACGCTGCTTAAGTTATATCCAGCGGCACATCAACCGAGTCACTGAGTAAAATGGGAATTATTGGCAATTTGTCGACGATGAGTGTCTCGGATCTGCTGCAGTTCCTGGCAGTAGGCAGAAAGACGGGAGCGCTGAAGTTCACCCATGGCAAAGTGGCCAAGGGGATCTATTTTGAGAACGGTTTCATCGTCGGTTCGACCACGAACGATCCTACCGAATACCTCGGCCAGGTCCTCATCCATTACGGAAAAATAACGGAGGCCCACCTGCAGGCGGCGATGGAAGCCCAACGTAAGACCTCTGGTTTCAGGCTGGGCCAGATTCTGGTCAAGCAGGGCGTTCTTCGTGACGAAGAAGTTGTGGAGATTCTCAAGATCCGTACCTTGGAGATCATTTACGATCTGTTTCTGTGGAAAGAAGCGCACTTTGAATTCGTTATTGAAGGTCCTCTGCCGGCGGACTTTACTCGAGTAGACGTCGAGCCTACCAAAGTCATCATGGAAGGAATCTACCGGGCTGATGAACTGGCGCGTTACCGAACCTTGATTCCTTCCGATCGTACGGTCATGGAGTTGGGTGCCGGCTGGACTTCATCGTTGGGTATCGGAAAGGAAACTCGCCAGCTTCTCTATTTTCTCGAGAAGCGCATGTCGGTATCAGAAATCTGCTACAACATGCACACCTCTCCTTTCGCTGTTTACGCGCAGCTTTACGACCTCATCAACAAAGGTCTGGCAAATGTGGCTGGCGAGCTTCCGGAGATTCCTGATCGGGTCAGCCAGATGCCTAATCTCCCCGAAGGCTCGGCGGAGCTTCTCTTGCTCGCCCGTGCAGAGTTGGATAGCGACCAGGCTGAAAGAGCTCTGTCGATTATTCATACCGTACTGCGAAGGGAGCCGAAAAACACCGCTGCCGAAACCCTTCTGATCGAAGCCGAGCGGAAATTTATCTCAGAGGTATATGCAAAAATTCCACCCACCGGGATACCCAAGATAGTTCTTAAGCCCGAAGAGTTGGCGAATAAAGAGATTGGACCACAGGAGGGGTTTGTTCTTTCGCGCATCAACGGCGAGTGGGACATCGAATCGATACTCTCGATATGCCCGTTCCGCGAAGCTGACAGCTTACGCATGATCAAATCCATGCTGGACGATGGGATTATTGGTTTGTAACCACGCCCGAACCGCGAGCGGTAGCGACCAGATCCAACACTCATTTGAACTTGGATCTAGGTACCGGTGTTGAGTGTTGGATCCGGTCGCTACCGCTCGCGGTTCCGTAATTGAGTCTAATACTATTCTCCGCGCTCTTTCCTCTCAACCGCTAACAGTTCGGTAGTTCTTTCCGTCACGCTTGGCATTGGTTCGAAGGAAGGCTCAGGCAGGAGTTTTGCAGTCTCCGCTGGTGGAAAAGATGCCCCTTGAGGCAATGTCTGCCTGGATGCTTCGAGCAAGGATTCGCGATAGAGCAAGAGGAGGATGAAAGCCACAAGTCCCAAAATGAAACCAACAAACCCCAGTCCTACGGCCACCTTACCTTGAACAATGATTATTTTGTAAATAAAAACCCAGAGAACTACCAATACAAATAGGGAGACGACGCCGGTTCCCAAAATCTTAAGCCAATGCTCGACTCTGCGTTGCCGTTCTCGAAGATTCTTATCTATATCTGTGGCCGGATCTGTGGCCGGTAGTTGATCGACGAGCGCTTGCACAACTTTCTCTAAGCTCAGACCGCATGAGCGACAGAATTTCTGTTCCCCTGAATTTGTTCTGCCACAGTTTGGGCAATACATTGGTTGGCTCCTACAACATCTGTCAGTACGCTCTCTCTTGCATTCGGGTTCCTCTTCGGTTCAACTCATTTCGGGTTTTGCCTTTGATAGGCTTCGACTTTGACCAGCCATTCGAGAAGTTTGAGATCACCTTCCGAGGAGATACTTAGGAAGCGCACGCCGAATCCGGCGTTAGGGTATTTATAAACGACCACGCCTTTCACGTCGATCCAATCCGAGTTTGGTATTTGCAATTTGAAATTGATGGTCTCACCGACCGCAACCTCGCCAATTGAATCAATGAAACAGCCGTGTGAGTGGATATCACCCGTTCTGGCTTCGTACTTTCCCGAAGCCCCTTCCCACAGCACTTCGATGTAGGCCGTTACCCGTCCCTGACTTCTTCGTTCGTCACTCATAGACCCTCCAGGAGCTTCGAAGTTTAAATTCCAGAACAGTGTCTTTAGGATGAATTGTCAATGCCCTCTTCCTATTGATTGCCGCCGGCTCGTCCTTTCAGCTCGTTCAGCGCTTCTGGTGTTTGCGTTACCTCAACTGGTTTTTCGCCCAGCACGACGCGCACGGTGTGAGTTTGACCATCGTCCGCTAATTGAATCTCAGCTGCCAATTGTAACGCGCCATCGAGTTCCAAAGTGAGCACGCCTCGATGGACGGCCAGCGGGTTCTCAACTTTAATGCGGTAGGTGGCCCGCCCGCGTCGATAAGTAATCTCAAATTCTCGCCACCAGCGGGGCACGCAGGGATCTATCTTTAACCGATTCCCGCGCAACTGGAAACCGAGAATAGACTCCAGGCCCGCGCGATACATCCAGCTCGCAGAGCCTGTGTACCAGGTCCATCCGCCGCGTCCGGTGTGAGGCGGGACGGCATAGATGTCACCAGCGGCCGCATAAGGCTCCACTTTGTATTTGTGCAGTCCGGCGCGCGTTGAAGCATGATTGATTGGATTCAGAAGTGAAAACAGTTCTCCGGCTCGCTCGCCATCCCCCAGCATCGCGAACGCAATTAGAGTCCACAACGCCGCGTGAGTATACTGCCCGCCATTCTCGCGCACACCGGGAACGTAGCCTTTAATGTAACCCGGATCCAGATTGCTCTTGTCGAATGGCGGGGTGAACAAAATCACCAGACCGTCACCTCGCCGGATCAAATATTCTTCGACAGCAGCCATTGACCGCACGGCGCGATGATGTTCAGCGGCGCCCGAAATGACACCCCACGATTGCACAATTGAATCAATGCGGCACTCTTCGTTTTGCACGGAGCCGAGTGGCGTGCCGTCGTCAAAATAGGCGCGTCGATACCAATCGCCGTCCCAGCCGTGCTCCTCGAGGGCCTTTTTCAAACTCTGCATGTGACTGCGATACTCGTTGCCGCGGGTGGCCTGGTTGCGTTGATCGCAGAACGGCGAGAAATTGGCCAACGTGTTGTGGAGAAACCATCCCACCCACACGCTCTCACCCTGGCCCAGATGCCCAATTCGATTCATGCCATCATTCCAATCGCCGCCACCCATCAATGGCAGGCCATGCGGGCCGACTGCCAAACTACGATCGAGGGCGCGGGTGCAATGTTCAAAGATGGTTCCTGCCTCAGATGAGACAACAGGTTGCATATACGATTCGTGCTCTTCCGGGCCCAGGAGTGGCGCTTCAAGATAGGGAACCACTTCATCGAGAACGGACACGTCACCGGTGACATTAATGTAGAACGACGTAACAAAAGGCAGCCAGAGTAGATCGTCGGAGAACCGTGTGCGCACGCCGCGTCCGGTGGGCGGATGCCACCAGTGCTGCACGTCACCTTCCTTAAACTGATGGCGGGCAGCGAGCAGGATCTGGCCGCGAGACAATGACGGTTTGCTATAGACTAGAGCCATCACATCTTGTAACTGATCGCGGAATCCGAAAGCGCCTCCTGACTGGTAAAACGCGGAGCGCGCCCAGACCCGGCAAGCCGCTGTTTGATATAGCAGCCAACGGTTAAGCATCGTATCCATCGCCAGGTCAGGCGTCTTTATTTCCACGGTGCCCAGCATTTCATCCCAGTAAGAGAGAACAGCCTCGAATGCTTCATTGATAGCTGAGTGAGGTTTGAACCTCAAGATCAATTGCTGGGCTTCTTGTTTTGACTCGCCTTCACCAAGGAGGAATACAATCTCTCGGGCTTCGTGAGGTGCAAGGTCGATGGTCACCTGAATGGCCGCGCAAGGATCTAATCCCGCCCCATCTCGGCCGGCGAGGTTCACGCGCCGCAGGGATGCCGGCGCCGAGAGAGTACCATTCCGGCCGAGAAACTCTTTGCGGTCACAAGTAGCACTGGAGGGCCTTTCACTCGACGTCACAAACGCGACGCGATCGGCAAACTCATTGTTGAAGGGATTACGCGCGAAGATGGCGCCGGTCTGGTTGTCGATTTCGGTGATCACATACGGGGCGGACGTACTACGCTGAGTGCCCAGTACCAGCTCGTTAAAAAGTGTAACGGTCAGGCGCCTCTTTCGCTCAGTACGATTGCGCAAGCGCAGCAGCGATACCTTCACCGAACCTTCGAGGGGTACAAACAGCAGCAACTCCTGCGAGATGCCGTGGCTGGTGTGTTCAAAGACTGAATAGCCCTGGCCGTGCCGGATCGTGTAGGGTTCTGATTCGCGGATCGGGGCCGGAGTCGTGGACCAGACTCTGCCCGTGTCTTCGTCCCGTAGGTAGATAATCTCTCCGGGAGGATCGATTACCGCATCGTTCGACCACGGAGTCAGCCGATTCTCGCGGCTGTTTACCGACCACGTATAGCCGGCGCCAGTTTCAGTGACTTGAAATCCAAACGCACTCTGATTGGCGACGATGTTGGACCACGGCGCCGGCGTCCACTGATCTTCGCCGAGCACTATCACGTACTCACGTCCGCCCTGGCTGAATCCACCCAGGCCATTGAAGAACGTCAATTCCGGTAAAGCCACAGTTGGCTCGGGATAGGTTTGGGAGGCCAGACGGGGAACGAAGGGGGCTGGTAATGGTTCTTCAATCGCCAGACGCTCGACCTGATCTTCCAGGGGCCCACGCTCGGTAACGATTACGACTCTGGCCACTGCGTGAAGCAGAATGCGATCAGCTTCGGGCATGATGTCCGCGCGTCTCAAAAAGACGCCACCGGGCTTGTCTTGCAATCCCTGGAGTCCGCCGGTGCGCACCAGCCCTTCCAGCTCCTTCTGCAGTTCTTGAATGTAGCCTGCGGGATGATCGTTTAGAATCACGCAATCAATATTCAGACCCTTGTAATGTAGATATTCATGCCCGCGCAGAATCTTGCGCGCCATCGGCAGATCTTCGAGCCGGTTAATGCGCACCAGCAGAATCGGCAGATCGCCACTGATGGCGTAGGGCCAGAGACTGGACTGAGCTTTAGTGTTGAGCGCCAGCACATGCGGCCGTGGCCGCAACGATGGATCGGAGTAGATGATGCGAGCGGCCAGGCGCTGGAAGAGGTGCGCCTCCTCAGCATCAAGCTTCAGATGGCTCATCTCCACCTGGGCCTTGGTCCAGGCCAATCGTGATTCGCGCTCGAAGATGCTGGGATCGTGATATTTGTCGGCCAGCGTCATGGCCTCTTCTCGCGTATTGGCGATGGCGGTACTAAACGTTACCCGGGCGGTTTCATTAGGCGGAATGCGAACGCGACGGCGCAGACTGAACACCGGGTCAAGTACTGCTCCGACTGTGTTGGACAACGGACGCTCTTCCATCACGGCCACCGGATCGGCGGGAGTGTGTCCCCGTCCCAGAAAGCGTCCCCGGTCAGTTTCGTATTGCACGGCTCCCAGGGTGTCGCCTTCGGCAACCACCGCGTGCACGGCCCAGATTTGTTTGTCCTCAGACGATCGTTGCCGGCGATGGGCCAGGAGGGCGTTCTCAATTGCGAAAAATTCCGTTTCAATGAAAAGGTTACTGAACGCTGGATGGGCCGCGTCGGCCAAAGGTGGCGCCAGGACGATTTCGGCGTAGCTGGTGAGTTCAATTTCTCGCGTCCGCACCGAATTGTTGGTAATTGAAACTCGCCTCACCTCGGCATTGTCCTCAGCTGAGATTACAACTTCGAGATGGGTGACGATGCCGCCATCGCTACGCCAAAAGTCTACCTTGTCTTCGGAGAACGTGACTTCATACGACTGTGGCCGGCGTTGAACCGGCTGATGACCTGCCGACCACACTGTGGCACTGCGCACGTCCCGAAGGTAAACAAAAGTACCCCAGTTATCTCTGGTTACATCTTCGCGCCAGCGAGTTACAGCGTTTGGGCCACAGGCGGAATATCCTGCGCCAGCGGTGGTGATCATGACGTTGTAAGTGCCATTCGAGAGAAGCTGCGTGCGCGGTGTCTCCAGATCTGCACTGTTGTAAACGCGGGTGACCATGCCGGGCAACGATTGTGTGACCCGACCCGTCAGCACTTCTTCCGACCGGGGATGCGCCGCCGGCACGCCTACCGGGATTCGCTCTTGCAGCAATAGTTCCGTGGCCCGCACTACTGGATCCGAATGAAAGCGATTCTCCATGCGACCGTTGTAAAGCGCATTAATCAGCGCGACCAGACTCATGCCCTGGTGATGGGTCATGAAGGCACGAATGATGACGCGTCTTTGATCCTGAGGTAGGCGCTCTTTCGTGTAGTCGATTGACTCATAAAAACCATACGCGCCCAGCGCTCCCTCCCGTTCCAAGGCGCGCAGATTCTGCATCGCTTCGTTGGGGCGGATCATCGCCGCCAGCATGGTGGCGTAGGGACCGATCACCAGATCCTCGATCAGTCCTCGTTTCAGACCCAGACCCGGCACACCAAATGGTCCGTATTGGTAATTCAGTTGCAGGTCGCGCACGTTGTAGGCTGATTCGGAAATGCCCCAGGGCACGCCACGTTCCCGACCATATTCGATTTGTCTGGCCACCACGGAGCGATAGGTTTCGTTAAGTAGCGTACCCGGATAGTTGCGCATCACCAGGACAGGCATTAGATATTCGAACATCGTGCCGGTCCAGGAAATCAAGGCGCGTCCACCATTTACCGAGGTGAGTTGACGGCCCATGCGAAACCAGTGTTCCTGTGGTACGTCGTCTTTTGCGATGGCCACAAAGCTGGCCAGACGCGCCTCAGAGGCCAGCAGGTCGTAAAAAGAGTTGTCGAGGCGAAGCTCCCCCACGTTATAGCCGATGGTAAAAACCTTGCGCTCCGGATCGAGGAGAAAGCGAAAGTCCATCTCCTCTAC
>JAMQPI010000077.1 GCA_023717565.1 Pyrinomonadaceae bacterium
CCGATCAGCAGCGGATTGAGCCCGGCATAATCGCGAGTTATCTCAGCCCCTAGCTCCTTTATGCGCGATTGAATCTGCTGCTCTGACAACAGCACTTCCAGGTTGGGGTTGCTGAACTCAGATGGTATTTGGGCGGAAGACGTAGCCAATTTATCACCTCAGGAACTATCGATTTAGAATGTTACAGTGCTTGGCCTAGCAGCTTTGCGTATGAGACCGTGGTGCGACATACTATGCAAGCTCTTCCCTTGAGGTCAATGTCAAAGTCGAATCCAGCCGCAAATAAAACAGAAACGTCTGTGAAATCGTGCCTGAAGCACTTCTGCCTCGGGAGTCTGTTCATGCTCGGAGTAACAGCCATGTCTATTCAAGGCATGGCGACGCAGCAGACAGAGCCAATTAAACCCTGTGTAGTTGAGAAGCCCTGCACTACCGAAGCAACGCCCGCAAGCAAGGGAGCCTCTGCGACCAAAGGAACTTCCGTACGCAAGCGGACCCCAGCCAGCAAACCAACTTCAGCAACTCCACCAGCAAGAGGGAAGGGCCGTGTTAGCGAGATTCTCATTGATGCGAGTATTCCCGATGATCCAGCGCTCGAGAAGATGCTGGAGCCCTTCAGCGCGAAGGTGCGTGCCCTCGATGTTGTGATTGGAAAGCTCGAGACCGAACTGAAAAAGGGGCCAGTCGGTGGTGGGAATCTCGGTAACTTCGCGACGGATGGTATGCGCGTTCTGTCGAGCGCAAAACTTGGCAGGCCGGTTTTGCTTGCCGTCACGAATAGCGGCGGTTTACGCAAGAACACGATTGCTCCTGGAGACCTCAGGGCTGCCGATATTTTTGAGCTCCTGCCTTTTGAAAATGCGTTGACCGAGGTTGATCTAACCGGAGAACAGTTACTGAGGCTCCTGAACGTAGTAGTTTCGTCGGGCGATGCCCTGTCCGGTGCACGTATCACCTACCGAATGAATGCTAATAAAAGGCCGGAAATGATTGGTGCACGATTGCTCGACAGCCAGGGCAGGGAAATGGAGATCGATCCCAACGCGACTTACTCCATCGTTACTATTGACTACCTGCTGAAACTTGGCGGTGGCCGATATTCGGTTCTACTGGAAGGGAAGAACGTCAGACCTCTCGGCGTTACGATTCGCGATGCGATCATGGACTATGTGAAGGCTGAGAGCGCCGCCGGTCGACCCATCAAGGCAACGCTGGATGAACGGTTTGTCCTGATTGGTCCCAACGCTCCAAAGCCAGGGAGCCAGCAAAGATGATCACGCGAAGAAAATTTCTGACAACGTCTGCGATCTTCGGCGCCGGCATGGTTGCTCGTCCTTGGGATCTGGCATTTTCCTCCGGCAGCGCAACGGGCTCATTAACCGCGCCGCTCTTGCGTACTGGTCGCGGTGAAACGCTGATCACCATTCTGCATACGAACGACACTCACTCCCAGATAGATCCTTTGCCTGCCAACGACAAACTCTATCCGGGCAAGGGTGGCGTGGCGCGGCGAGCTACGTTGGTTAAGCGAGTGCGCAAGGAGAATCCCAATACACTCTTGATCGACGGTGGTGATGTTTTTCAAGGTACGCCGTACTTCAATTTCTACAAGGGTGAAGTTGAATACAAGGCGATGTCGGAGATTGGCTACGATGTCGGCACGATTGGTAATCACGAATTCGACAATGGTGTCGAGGCCCTGGCCGCGGCAACGCAATTCGCGAAGTTCGATCTGGTTTCGGCGAATTATGACTTTCGCGGAACGCCTCTCGAGAGCAAGGTCAAGCAGTATGTAGTACGTGAGATTAAGGGCGTGCGCATTGGTTTGTTTGGTTTGGGCATCAGTCCAGTCGGATTGATCACGCCGGATAATTTCAAAGGTGTTACTTATCGCGATCCGGTCGTCGCAGCGCGTGAGGTGGTAAGCACATTACACGAAACTGAGCGCTGCACCATGGTCGTCGCGATGACGCACCTTGGCTACTATCCCGAGCCAAAGGACGGAGACATTGGTGATTCGCAAGTCGCGGCACAGGTGGATGGCATAGATTTCATTGCCGGTGGTCACACCCACACATTCATGACAAAGCCCGTGAGCGTGAAACAACCCTCTGGAGCGGAGACTTTGATTTTTCAGGTTGGCAAGAGTGGCATCTATCTGGGGCGTGTCGATTTCGTTGTTCGGTCCGGCAAGATTGTGGCGGCGGCGGGACGGTTACTGGATCTGCGTGATGAATCTCTAGCCTAGTCAGTTGTCAGTGGTCCGTTGTCAGTTGTTTGTCTATTGGAACTTTGAGCTTTACAACTGACCACTGACAACTGACCACTGACAACTGACAACTGACAACTGACCACTGACCACTGACCACTGACCACATGGACAACTCTTCAACTCGTGACCGCATTCGAGCTCTCGTGCGAGATGTGCTCGACAAAGCAGGCGCTACCGAGGAAAGTGGCGGCGGCGTTCAGGGCACTTCCACATCAACCCCAAGTCGTTTTGTCGATATCGCTCCGAAAGGTTCGACTTCGACCGATCCAAATGTAACGCGCGACGAATCGTCGAAGATGGTCATCACTGAAGATGATGTCCGCGGGCTGGAGACGGGCGCCGTCCTCCGCATCGCCGAAGGAGCACGCCTAACGCCGCTGGCGGCGGACATCGTTAACGAAAAGAAGATCGAAATATTACGGCGCGTGCCGCGGCACGGATCGAAGGCCTCCAGGATGATTGCCGTAGGGTCCGATCACGGCGGGTTCAAAATGAAAGAGGAGCTCAAAGGATTATTGGCCGAAGCGGGTCATCGCGTTCACGACTTTGGCACCAACTCCGAGGATGCAGTTGACTACCCCGACTTTGCTCATGCAGTCGCCCGAGCAGTTGCCGACGGGACCGTAGATGTGGGAATCGTCATCGACGGTGCGGGTGTGGGAAGCGCAATCACCGCCAACAAGGTCCCCGGCGTGCGTGCCGCGGCCTGTTACTCGGTTTCGGTTGCGCGCAACTCGCGGGAACACAACGACGCAAATGTCCTCACGCTTGGCAGCAAGACAATTACGAGCCGCGAAATGCGCGAGATAGTTGAGGCGTGGCTCGGAACAGACATCAGTGAAGACCGTCACCGCAAACGGGTTGCGAAGATAGAAGCGATTGAGCGTCAGTATCAGCGTTAGTCAGGAAATGTCCAATGCAACATTCACATAACGGCAATTTGGAACAACTCATCGAGCAGATAACTGACGCCATCGTCGCGCGACTCAATGGCGACGGCGGCGAGCAGGAGAAGCTGTGCGGTTGCACATCCGAGTGTTTCAACCGGTGCCCCGAGCGGATGCATCGCGTCGTTGATGCGGGAGCTGCGCGGATTGGGCTCGTGCTTGGCGAAACGGCTTCGGCGAGAGACTGGGCGAGCCTGATCGATCATACGCTGCTGAAACCTGAAGCGACGGATGAAGATATCAAACGCCTGTGTGAAGAAGCCGCGCGCTACCGTTTTGCTTCCGTGTGTGTAAATCCCACCTGGGTAAGGGCGGCGTCCTGTAATTTGCAGGGAAGTGGAGTATTGGTTTGCACGGTCATTGGCTTTCCACTGGGAGCCACTCTGTCAGACGTTAAGGCCTACGAAGCTCGCCGGACGATCTTTGATGGCGCCCGCGAAGTCGACATGGTGATAAATGTCGGTGCTTTGAAGAGTGGTGACGATTGCCTGGTCGAGCATGACATTCGTTCGGTGGTGGAGGTTGCTCACGAATATGCCGCCACCTGCAAAGTAATTATCGAAACTGCGTTACTCACCGACGAAGAGAAAGTGCGGGCCTGCCTGGCGGCAAAGGCAGCCGGCGCCGACTTCGTAAAAACTTCCACTGGTTTCTCCAAGGGCGGTGCAACGGTCGCCGATATCGCGTTGATGCGTCGCACAGTTGGCTCTGAACTGGGCGTGAAAGCGTCAGGCGGAGTCAAGGGTCTGGAAGATGCGCGCAAACTCGTGGAGGCCGGAGCCACACGTATTGGCGCGAGTGTCGGCGTAAAGATTGCGCAAGAAGCCGCCGGCAATAGACCCACAGGAATCAGCTCAGCCGCCTATTAGTTCAACCAGCCTCGTCACCACTCAACCACAGAACCATTTGCCGTAGCCAAAAGGATGTTAGATTCAATCAGCGCTGGATCTCGAGCTGCGACGAATCCAATACACTGGGTGTTGCACATCACTACGGCGGACGGTGGTTGAGCGGTGCTGGCGTGGTTGAGTCTATGATCCATTGGCTACGGAGACTGTGTCAGAAGTCGCGGACGCTAACTCAGGAGACGAGAATGGCTGGGTGCGAGTCTGACCAGATTGGCGTTGAGTTGAGCGACTTAGGTCATGACTAATTCGCTTTGGCCGCTGGCTCGCG
>JAMQPI010000090.1 GCA_023717565.1 Pyrinomonadaceae bacterium
GTTGTTAGGGGAACACAAATACTTGCTTGAGGCTAGCTGACCAAAATTTATTGATGCTGCCCTTTGGAGCGATATGCCGACCACACCTGAGCAGAGGTTACAAACCTTTCGGACACGCTCGCAAAAGCGAAAGGTGCCGGCGCAACAATTCTGGTTGGTCCATATCAAGCCGATCAGCGGCAAGCCAGCTTCGTGCAATTCCCCGGAGGTTATATCGCCGAGATCCACTCAGTAGTAAAGAAGTAATGACAATTGAATGTGACGTCTGATCTATGCGTTGCTGCGTTTCGTGTTAGTTCGTGTGATTTCGTGGATTTTTCTTTTGGCGGCGTAAACGGGACGATCCACGAAATCACACGAACTGAGACGAACAAAAACAATAAGGGAAACTCGGGTTTACACACACACAACACACACACTGAAGCGCGTGAGAATGAGATTGAGACTTTTGTGGCAAAGCCGGTCGGCAGAGGAAACATGTTTGAGCGACTCCTTATAGTTTGGGCACTGGTTCTCATTGTTGGTGTAATGGCCGCGCGGGCGCAATCCGACGATGCGCCCGAACCCAATGGGCCGAATCGGAGCTACAAATTATTGCGGGAAGACGAGGATTGGAACTTTCTGCGCGACCCGCGTCTCAGACGGGATCCCTGGGACAAGCTCAAATGCATTCGACTCCGAAAAAACTCCGATGATTGGTACCTGACGATCGGCGGAGAAGCGCGTGAGGTCTGGGAGCAGATCGGAAACGATAATTGGGGACAGCAACCCCTCATGAACGGATACCTCAATCAGAGGTACGCGCTCTCGTTGGATTTTCACCTCGGCAAACGCGTTCGCACCTTCTTTGAGTTCAAGAGTGGGCTGAACTCCTCCCGTCAGGGCGGTCCACGTCCGATAGACGAGAAGAAACTCGATTTTCAGGCAGCGTTTCTGGAATTGAGTACCGCCGGAACACGTGACTGGATCAAAATTCGGGCGGGCAGGCAGCAGCTGGAATATGGCTCCGGCCGATTGGTCGACGTGCGTGAAGGCCCAAATGTTCGCCTCAGCTTTGATGGCTTCAAGGTGATGGCCAAAATCAACTCCTGGCGCATCGACGGATTTGCAATGCGCCCCGATGTAGACAAACCTGGATTCTTCGACAATGTCCCCAACCACGAGATCGGCTTTTGGGGTGTCTACGCGATGCGTCCACTTAACAGGAGTACGTCTCTGGACGCCTATTACCTCGGCCTGAATCGCAAGCACGCAACTTTTCAGCGAGGAAAGGACCAGGAAGTACGCCACAGTGTAGGCGCAAGAGTTTCGCGGCCCATCGCGACGGAACAACCAGCGTGGGACTTTGACTACGAGGCGCTCTGGCAATTCGGTTCATTTGGTTCGGCAAAGATCCGTGCCTGGACCATGGCGTCCGAGACTGGCTATCGGCTTACGTCCGTAGCGCTGAAACCTCGCTTCAGCGCGAAGTTCGATGTTTCCAGCGGCGATCACCCGAAATCGAATCCGAACACACTTGGAACATTCAATCCACTATTTCCGAAAGGTAACTACTTCGGCGTATTAGCCACTACTGGTCCAGGCGCCGTCAACTTCATCGATTTCCATCCCAAGCTTGACCTGACATTCCCGCATAGCATTACTGCTTCCTTCGATTGGATTGTTCAATGGCGACAAAGCCTGGAGGACGGAGTTTACTCAGTACCAGGATCCTTAATTAGAGCCGCAGACGGTAGTCGCGAAAGGTTTGTTGGACAAAGGCCTGGCGTGGAAGTGCGATGGCAGGTCAATCCTCACCTTTGGTTTCAGGCCGATTACGGAATTTTTTATGCAGGTCGTTTTCTGAAGGACACGCAACCGGGACGCAACCTTAACTACTGGGCACTGTGGGCCGGCTACAAATTCTAAGGATGGGGAGCGAATCATTGGTCATGGTTGTGGTTCATTTTCAAGGTTTCTTATTTCGCTGGACAGGGCACGATCCACGAAGTCACACGAAGCGTCACGAAACACCGCCCTTTTTTCGTGTAGTTTCGTGTAACTTCGTGGATCGTTCTTTTGCCCATCGAAATCAACATCCACCAAATCACACGAACTTTCGACGACAACAAGTGGAGTTGCGGTTGAATTCGCGTAAGACCAATGATTCCTCTAGCGCTCCAAAGAAATTTGAGAAGTCATGACGCCGGAAACTCGTTCCAATCACACGCTGCCGTTATTGCTTCATATTGCCACGGCTATCACGGGACTGATCGATGCGATAAGTTACCTCGCCCTCGGACACGTGTTCACGGCAAACATGACCGGAAACGTCGTTTTCGTCGCGTTCGCTGTGGCTGGAGTACCTGGGCTTTCGTTGACGCGTTCGCTCACCGCGCTTATTGCATTTATGATTGGCGCCTTGATTGGCGGCCGGGCTGCTACTCGTCTTTCAGAGGTCTCGACACCGAGGTGGATTACCACAGCCCTAAGCCTGGAATCGGCTTTGTTGCTCGTCGCAACTCTTGCTGCTATCAATTTCCGTAATTCGTCGGGAAGTGCGTTCCAATTGTATTCGATCATAGTGCTGACGGCGTCTGCGATGGGAATTCGAAACGCGACAGTTCGCAAGATGGCGATCCCGGATCTCACGACTACGGTTCTTACCCTGACCGTTACTGGTCTTGCAGCCGATTCGAGATCTGCGGGTGGAACTAGTCCACGCTGGCGACGACGGCTTCTAGCCGTTCTCATGATGTTCTTTGGAGCACTGATAGGAACGCTATTACTAAGGCGCTCGCTGGTGTTGCCCCTGGCTACCGCGACATTCCTATCAATCTGCTGTTTAGCGATATCAATGAAACAGCGAGTAGTTGTGGCGACGCGTGCAGCAAGTTGATTCGCCGCGATGAGAGGAAGAAAAGAGATGTTACAAGTTATTAGATCAAATCAGAGAGGCCACGCCAATCATGGTTGGCTCAACACTTATCACACTTTTTCATTCGCCGATTATTACAACCCAGACTTGATGGGTTTTCGCTCTCTGCGAGTGATCAACGAAGACCGCGTAACCGCCGGCCAGGGCTTCGGCACACACGGACACGCCAACATGGAGATTTTGTCCTAGGTAGTCGAGGGCGCGATCGCGCACAAAGATTCAACAGGCGGCGAAGAAATCCTGCGACCGCATGAGTGGCAACGAATGACGGCTGGCGGCGGGATCAGGCACAGCGAATACAATCCGTCGAAAGCAGACCCTCTGCATTTTTATCAAATCTGGATTCTGCCGGAAAAAGAAGATTTGGCACCTGGTTACGAGCAAAAGATGTTTGCGCCCGACGACAAAAGAGGAAAGCTGAACCTCGTCGCCTCAAATGATGCCCGTGACGGTTCCTTGAAAATCAACCAAGACGTTTGTGTGTTTGATTCGATTTTGAATGAAGGCGAGGCAGTTTCCTACGATTTGACCGAAAAGCGTTATGGCTTTCTGCAAGTCGTCAAGGGTTCTCTGGAATTAAACGGTGAAACTTTGCGGGCGAGCGACGGCGCTGCAATCAGTGCAGAAGAACTGCTAAAGATAAAAGCGCTCGGAAACGGAACTGAGTTCATCTTATTTGACTTAGCATAATCATCAACTAACAAATCGAACCGCTTCTTATAACCTCCTTCTCGCATCTTGCAAGGATGCGCCGGCCACGATGTTGCCGAGTTCGTTGATGTCGCCCAACTGACGCGCATACAAGTTAGCGCGTGAAGGTAAGGTTGATCCGCTCAGGGAGTTCACAGAGTCGTGCAGAGAAGAGCGCAATGCGATGCTCAAGAATCTATTAGCGATGAGCCCAAGAAGAGCACCTAGGATTTTTGCCTTAGCTGTAAATGATTGAAATTAGAGGGCTTGCGAGTGACTGCTCAATTGCTGAGCCAAGCGGGCGTGGAAGACCTAGAATCAAATGTTTTCAAGGATTATTGGACCACCCGATAAGCTGGAATGATACAGAATGCGGGCATTTTATCCGATCACGCCCGCTTGCACCAGCAATAGAGCAGGCCGGTAAAGGACGCGAAGCCCCGATCCAACTGTGGCAAGTTGTTTGATAACGGTCAGTTAAGATTATTAATGACGCTGCATTGGGAGTGCTTATGTCGGCGAATAGTCCATGATGACGACACTGCCACCGGCTTTCCATTGAATGCGGAGGTTGTGGTCTCAGCAAGTGAGAAACGGACCACACACTGCAAATAAGAAGCATGGGCGTTCACGCAATCGCAAATGCGTATATTCGTGCTACTGGTCGACGTTCTCCATGATCCAAATTCCCCCGGAGCTGTCGGTCATCGGCAGAATAAGACGGTCAGACGTAAGCGCCATCTCCATCGTAACGAAGTTAGGCATTATCATATGAGCTGGGCTTTCAAAATCAGTGACGCGGATTGCCTGACCCAAAGGCTTACCACTGGCAGGATCAAATCGCACCTTCCACAGGTTCAAGAATCCGGTACGATTTGAGATGAAATAGATCGTCTTGCCATCCGGGGACCAGCGCGGTTTGTCATCCCAATACTGGCCCTCGGTGATTGGGATCCATGCGCCGCCAGACGGCGTCACTACATAAATAGTGGATGTCGCCCCGTCAGTCCTCTTAAAAGCGTTGAAGCTGATCCAATGGCTATCGGGAGAGAAGCGGCCTTGCCAAAGGTGATAATCCGGATGCGACGCGATTACGCGTAGTCCTGTTTCCGCATGAGGCGCCCCGTCGATGGGGAATAGGCAAAGAGCGACTTCTCCCGGTGTTCGCCAGTCTGTGCTCGCCAGGATCCATTTTCCATCCGGCGTCCAGTCGGTCAGAGATTGCCGGCCTGGAACTGGAGAGGTCAAAACCTGTTCGTCGTTGCCACCCACTAGTCTTAACGCCAGAGTTCGATCAATCTGTGGGTCGCCGTCAGTTTGTCCTTGGCTTGCGGGACGTGAACGAAGATATAGCAAGCGAGAGCCATCGTGTGACCAGATGGGATTGACGCGTCGGAAATCATCTGCCGCAATCAGTAAGGTTTCGGTTCCATTCTCGAGTGACTTGATCCACAGTTCTTCCTTGTTCGCTCGCTGTTTGCGGAAAATCAGCTTTCGGCCATCCTGCGACAGTCCCGGTTGCAGCGCATCCATGCCGGCATTCGTGATGGCTTCTCCATTTCCAATGATGCGACCGATCATGGAGTCAAACGGCAATGACCACAGGCGGCTGTTCTCGCTGCGAATGGTGAATGCTAATTTCCGTCCGTCTGAGGACAGCGCGATATCAGCGTCGATGCCGGCACTGGTGGTTAAACGTTCTGGCCCATTCACCCAGCGCAAGGTTTGCCCATCCACTTTGATTTTCCACAGGTTCCTCACTCCCTGAGATTCGCCCTCAAAAACCAAACCCTGTCCAGACGGCAACCATTTAAAATCGCTAAACGTAACGGCGGCCTCTTTGATCCGTGTCGCTACGGTCGGATCCACGAATGACTGCACAGGCGAATCGTTTGTCAATGGCACGGTCCAAAAGCTCCAGCCAAATTGTCGATGGTTTCCCCAAACGGAAAGGCGCTGACTGTCAGGGTGCCAGGCCACACGCAGAGGAGAAACGAATTCCGTGACGAGGTCAGCTAACACCTCGCGCGAAGATCCTCCATCGGAGCTCGTGACAAACATTTTGGATTTGACAAAACCTCGGTACGCGGCGCTGAAAAAGAGGATCTGAGAACCATCGGGCGACCAATGCGGGTGATAACCGAATTTGCTCAACTTGCGTTCGCTGCCGCCGAGGGCCGGAGCGAGGTAAAGTCCGCCGCCGTCCCGTTCAGAGCGGAACACCAACGAGACGCCGTCAGGCGACCACGCCGGTTGCCAATCGTGAGCAGGAGAGTTGGTCACCCGAATTGGGTTGCCTTCACCCACCGGACGCACCCAGATGTCGAAGTTTCCACTCTGGTCCGAGCTGTAGGCGATAAACCGCCCGTCGGGAGACCAGGTTGGCTCGCTCTCCAGACCCGGCTCGAAGGTCAATTGCCACAGCTTGCGTTGTGGTATCGGGCCAGTTGGGCGAGACCATCGCGCAAATACAAGATAGCCGGTGGCGAACAAGCCCGCTCCGAGAAGGATTGCAAGAGCGGCTGCGAGCAGCACTCTGGGTTGACGGGTGCGAGTCGACGCCGAGGTTAAGTTGCTTTGCTGGTCTTGATGAACTCCTCCGTTCTGAGATACGAAGAGAGTTGCGGTTTCCACTAGAGGTGGTGGGCTTTCCCGTTCGTCGAGAGTTTCCAATTCCTGGACAGTGGCAACAAACCGATAGCCTTGCCCGGGGACGGTCACTACATATTTGTGCTCGGTGGGCTCTTCTCCCAGTGCCTTCCTGAGCGCTGAAACATTGCGCGGTAGGTTGTTCTCGTCGACGAACGCATCCGGCCAGACAAGTTGGAACAGTTCTTCCTTCTTTAGAACGCGACCGGGATGCCGGACGAGCACCAGCAAGATCTCGAAAGCCTTCGGTGTCAGTGGCACCAGCTTTCCATCTCGTAGCAAGACGCACTTGACCGCATCGACAAGAAACGGGTCGAATGCATAGAACTCTCCGCGAACCTCACTCCTGATCGCTTTCATATATCAAGACATTTAGAACCGAGCTTTGTCGCTGGAGTCCTACCAAGGGCAGTTTTGGCAGCTACTTAGGTTTTACGAACAAAAACGAGTCGAGCCAACATAAATTTTCAGAAATTTTCAACCCAACCCAAAAGACTTTTCTTCCCTGATTGAGTACTGTGCGCGGACGCGTCGCCATTTAGACGAGTGGTCTCCAGACGTACGCTTCAACAATACGCATCAACAATCAGTCCTGTGATTCGCTCCTGTTCCAAAGATCCTAAGGAGCTGAATTCTACTTCATGTTGTTGAAGCGTGGAAGCAACGCTTGGACAAAAGCTGAGTTGATTCGCCCCAAGTACTACTAAACGTGGCTTGGTCTGCCGTGGTTGTTTTGACTGCGCGATTCTAATGGTGAATCAAATGTTTGACAACACAACAAAGCAATTGCTGGGAGGAAGAATGATGAAGAGAACTCGCTTGGTGCTCCATCTACTGAGCTGTGCGCTGTTAATCGCTGCCTGTGCCGTCGCCAGTTCGGCGCAAACGAGTGCTGAGATCACCGGTTTGGTAACAGATCCAGCGGGTTCGGCAGTCCCAGGAGCCAGCGTGACTATTACGAACAAGGCGACCGGCGCTAATCGCAAGGCGACCACCAACAGCGAAGGCCTCTATTCTTTCCCCTCGCTCCCCCCCGGCATCTACGAATTGAAAGTCGAGCAGACCGGATTCAAGATTTCGCTAAGCGATAACGTCAGGCTCGAAGTTCAGCAGGCGGCGCGACTGGACGTGGGTTTGGAAGTCGGCCAGGTCGGCGAGACAGTGACAGTTAGTGGCGCTACCGCCCTGCTAAACAGTGAAAACACAACTATCGGCACAGTGGTCGAAAACAAGATTGTAGTTGAATTGCCGCTGAACGGTCGGCAATACCTGAATCTCGTCGCGCTTTCGCCCAACGTGAACGTACTCGCGCCGGCTGCGGGGCAAGCGGGTGCCCGCCAAGGCGGCGAACGCGCCCAGCAAGCAATATCCGCCGGTGGGCAGCGCATTTTCTTCGATTACTACACGCTCGACGGCGTCAATAACATGGACGTGAACTTCAACACGTATATCGCCCTGCCGTCCATCGATGCGATCCAGGAATTCAAAGTTCAAATCGGTGTTTACCCGGCGGAGTATGGGCACCAAAGCACGCAAGTTAATGTGCTCACCAAGTCGGGTGGGAATACCTATCACGGCGCGCTCTTCGAATTTCATCGTAACGATGCCCTGGATGCTAAGCAGTACCAGTTCACCAGTGCCAGGCCTAAGAACCCATTTAAGTGGAACGATTATGGGTTCGAAGTGGACGGGCCGGTGCGAATCCCCCACGTGTTCAATGGTCGCGACAAATTGTTTTTCATGACAAATTATGAAGCCCTTCGTCGTCGGCAGAGCGTCTTGAACACTTTTACTGTACCGACTGCTAAGATGTTTGCCGGCGACTTCAGCGAGTTGCTCCCCTCTACAACCATCTACGATCCGACTACCGGGCAACCATTTGCGGGCAACATCATTCCCAGCAACCGTTTGGACCCGATCTCCTTGAAGTTTTTGAAATACTACAATTCCGCCGATGTGCTCCGAACAAACAACTATGCGCAGACCAGTTCCCAACCTTTAGACCGGGACGGATTTGTTTTACGAATGGACTTCATCGAGTCGTCGAAGTCGCAGTGGATGGGACGATACAACTGGGGCGACGAAAGCACGTCCACGCAGGCCCTGAATCTCGCGGGTACGAAGGTCTTGACCCATTACAAACAGTACGCCGCATCCAACACACGAACCTTTACTTCTAATCTCATCAATGAGGCCCGCTTCGGTTACTCACAATTCTTTAACTCTCTCGGCACTCTGAGCGCGGGTAGCTTGGATGTGATTTCCGACATAGGCATACCGAACCAAAACCCCGGCGATCCGATAACTTGGGGAATTCCGAACGTAGTATTTAACGGGGGTGGGTTCACCGGGATCGGCGACGCCAACGACGGTCCTTTCGCAATCGACGACAATACCCTGCAATTTGTCGATAAGGTGTCATGGATCCATGGCAAGCACACCTTCGGCTTCGGGGGCGAGTACAATCGCCAAAATTTCAACCAGGTGGGCAATCAGTTCTCACGCGGTGTGTTTACATTCCAGGCGACTGCGACAACTAACCCTGCAAATGGGAGCGGTGGCTACGCGTTCGCCGATTTCCTGCTAGGGAAACTTTTCGTATCCACAAATGCGGCCGCCGTTGCCGATGCGAAATTCAAGCGCAACGTGTTCCACGCGTTTATCGACGACACCTGGAAGGTCACTCCCAATCTGACTCTGTCGCTCGGCTTGCGCTACGAACTGACGCCGCCCTTCACCAATACGAAGGGCGACTATTTTACGGTGAAGATACCGCAGATCGACTTTACCCCTAACCAACCACAAGCCAATTGGCCGTTCTTCGTCCGACAGGAGAAAGGGTGTACGGATCCATACGAGGGCTTGAGCATCCATTGGACCAGCACGAACGCAGTCTGCGGCGGCGGTCTGAACAACAACCTCAGGCAGACGAAATACAACAACTTCGCTCCGCGGGTTGGCGTCGCCTACTCGTTCGATGACAAGACGGTGGTCCGTGCTGGTTTTGGCATCTTCTACATGCAGGACATCGCCAACGCTGAGTACTTCGACATGGCCCGCAATATCGCGGCCCGAGTGGATCTGACGTCGACGCCCGCAGTTCCGGTAACTTGGAGCAATGCGATTCCCGGCGGAAGCGGCACCGTTGTCCAAGTGCCGCCGCCATTTGCGTGGGCGGCCGCTTACGACCACGCTACTCCCTACACCGCGCAGTACATGCTGAACGTGCAACGCCAGCTAAGTTCCAATTGGGCGTTGGAAGTTGGCTATCTAGGATCGCAAAGTCGGCATCTCTACGGGTTCCAAAACATCAACCAGGCGGCGCCCGGTCCGCTAAATAGCATCAATTCGCGCCGGCCGTATGCCAACTACGGAGTACTCTCCTATGTCAATGACACTTTTAGGGCAGGCTATAACGCCGCAAGCGTGAAGCTAACTCGGCGCTTCAGCCAAGGTATCAGCTTGAACACGAATTATACCTTTGCCAAGTCGATTGATAATGCCAGCGGCACCCGCACTCAGGGTCTCGACACACTCTTCCCGCAAGACAGCAGCTGCCTGGAGTGCGAGCGGGGGTTGTCGTCCTTCGACGTACGCAATCGCTGGGTTCTCGGGGCCGTCTGGGAGCTGCCAGTGGGCAAAAACAAGCTCCTGGAAATTAACAACTCAATCGCCGACGCTCTTATCGGCGGTTGGCAGCTGAGCACGAACTCGACGATCCAGAGCGGTGTTCCGCAAACGCTTACCATCGGTTTCAATAATGCCGGTACCAACAATCCGCTACCCGATAGGCCCAGTTACTCAGGGACAGGTACCGGCTATGCGGCGAACCGCACGCCCTCACGATGGTTCGATCCCGCCTCCTTCGTTGTGTCCCCTCAAGGAACCTTTGGCAATGTCGGGCGGAATACAATGCTGACACCGCATTTCCAGTCGATCGATATGGCGTTGGCCAAGCGCTTTACCATGCCTTACAGCGAACACCATTCCCTTCAGATTCGGGTAGAAGCATTCAATGTGTTCAACCATCCTACCTGGGGGGCGCCGAACGGAAACATCCTGGCGGGTGCGGCATTTCCGGGAGCGCCCGCCAACGCAGCGCATCAAGGCTTCGGCGTGATCAGCACAACGGCACTCCCCATGCGCCAGATTCAACTAGGAGTAAAATATTCGTTCTGAGCCATGCGCGTGAATCAATCACCGGCAGCAGTTGCCGGAAAGGACTCAATGTTGGGATGGTGAGCATTGCGGCCACGGGCGCAGGCTCACCATTTTTTCAGCACCGCGTTAAACTCCAAAGTGTCCGTCGCCTGCTCAGCTATGTTTCGAGAACATCTGGCAAGTGATGACAACACACCTATGTGCACACTCTTGGGTATGAAGAAAATCCTGTTGATTGCCATCTTCATTATGAGCAGTGCGGAAAACGTTACGCCGAAAAGCTGCTCCCGATTTTGGGATACGAGTTCAACGAAACCAAAATTGCCAGCTATTTCAATTGGCACCGTGTCTCCTCAGTCCGATCCGGATTGGATTGAACCATTTCCCCCATTCAAAATTGCAGGGAATCTCTACTATGTTGGCAGCAAGGGCCTCGCGAACTATCTCATCACCACTTCGCAGGGGCACATCCTGATCAATAGCGATCTTGAGGAAAACGTACCACTGCTCCGCGCGAGTGTGGAGAGGCTCGGATTCAAGTTCACTGACATTAAGATTCTCCTAATCAGCCACGCGCACTGGGACCACAACGCCGCCAGCGACACCATCATGAAGCTAACCGGCGCGAAGTACATGGTCATGGAGGCCGACGTGCCCGTCGTCGAATCGGGCGGCAAGACGGATTTTCAATATGGCAACGTTCCAGCCAGTCTCTACAAACCGACAAAGGTGGATCGCGTGCTACACGATGGCGATGAAGTTAGGTTAGGTAGCGCCGTGGTGGTGGCACATCTCACGCCCGGCCACACGAAGGGTTGCACTACGTGGACGACGAAGGTGCAGGAGGCCGGTAAGACTTACAACGTGGTGATCATCGGGAGTCCCAATGTGAATCCCGGCTACCGACTCGTGAACAACGGGGCCTATCCGCAGATTGCGGCGGACTACGAGAAAATGTTCCGCGTCCTAAAATCCTTGCCGTGCGACATCTTTCTTGGCGCTCATGGAAATTACTTCGATCTCCAAACGAAATACGCACGGTTGAAGGATGGCGCTCTTGAAGCCTTCGTTGATCCTGAGGGCTACCAGAAGTATGTGGCAGACAAAGAGCAAGCTTTCAAGAATGAACTCGCAAAGCAGAGAGCTGCTCTGTCGAGGTCTCAGTAAATAAATGAAGAGAAAACGATTCCGCATCACGCGATTCGCAGGTTTCCCTTCAAACGTCTAGAGAGAGGGAAACAATGTCCCATACATCAGCATCGGCTGCTCATTACTCAAAACGCCAGGTTTCGGCAATCATGGCGCGCCCCGCGTTGTCACGCGTCTACTTAAGTCGTTTTGTCGGCCAATTGATCAAACTATGCCGCGGCGCATTGTTGGTTAGTTGTTTGCTCTCTCTTGGTCTTGCCCCAGCCGGGATGGCTCAGACAGCAACGGCGACGAACGCAGACAAGGTTAGATTAGCGATTGACATCTCCCAGCCAGGAGCAAAGATCGACCGAAACATCTTCGGCCAGTTCGCGGAACACCTGGGTCATGGCGTTTACGAGGGGATCTGGGTTGGCCCTGATTCCAGCATCCCTAACACACGCGGCATGCGCAACGATGTGATTGCCGCGCTGAAGGCCTTGAAGGTTCCCAATGTTCGCTGGCCGGGTGGTTGCTTCGCCGATGAATACCACTGGCGTAAGGGCATTGGCCCACAGCGAGTAGTGACGCTCAATCCAAACTGGGGAGGCGTGATCGAGCCGAATACTTTCGGCACCCACGAGTACCTGGACTTCCTGGACCAGATCGGCGCCGAAGCCTTCCTTTCACTTAACCTCGGCTCGGGCACTCCGCAGGAAGCGGCCGAATGGCTCGAATACCTGACCACTACGCAGCCGACGACGCTCGGCAAAGAGCGCGCCACCAATGGTCATTCTGCTCCTTACAAGATCGCCTACCTCGGCATTGGCAACGAAAGCTGGGACTGCGGCGGGAACATGACACCCGAATACTATCTGGCCCAACTGAAGATCTACAGCCGCTTCGTCAGGAATTTCAACCCCGCACAGCAGGGCCAGCAGCAGATGCTCAAGATTGCCGTCGGTCCCGGCGGCAACGAACCTCGCTTTGTTGAATGGACCGAAGAGGTGATGAAGGCCTGGCAGAAGCATCAGTGGAGCTGGGATATGGATGGGCTTTCGCTGCACAACTACACGGTCGTGCGGTGGAACGACAAGTTTGCGTCGGTGGGATTCGGCGAGACCGAGTATGGTCAAATTCTCAAGAACACTCTGGAGATGGAAGGTCTGGTTAGCAGGCACTCAGCCATCATGGACAAGTACGATCCGCAAAAGAAGATCGCGCTGGTCGTTGATGAATGGGGTAGCTGGTACGCGCCGTTACCCGGCAGTAATCCGGGATTTCTGGCGCAACAAAACAGCATGCGCGACGCAGTGCTGGCGGCACTGAACTTAAACATCTTTGCTCGGCACGCCGAACGTGTGCGTATGGCCAATATCGCCCAGATGATCAATGTACTGCAGGCGATGATCTTAACGAACAAAGAGAAGATGGTGCTGACGCCGAGCTACTACGTCTACAAGATGTACGTCCCGTTCCAGGATGCGACCTTTGTGCCCGTCGCTTTCAACGCTGGTACCTACACGCATGGAGATATTAGCTTGCCGCGCGTGGATGCTATTGCCGCAAAGGACACGAGCGGCAAGTTATGGCTGGAGATAACTAATCTTGATCCGAATCAGTCGGTCGAGATAGAGGCCACGATCGCG
Source organism: Pyrinomonadaceae bacterium (assembly GCA_023717565.1). Lineage (GTDB taxonomy): Bacteria > Acidobacteriota > Blastocatellia > Pyrinomonadales > Pyrinomonadaceae > PSRF01. The sequence goes on from JAMQPI010000090.1 coordinate 13,195, forward strand.
GGCAGCACCGGGAAGACGGCAGCCGGAGAAACATTAACCGCACCCAAGGTGGACAGCGTCAACACCTTCGAGGCACCGAACACAGTCGTGCCAAAGCCAGTATCAGCAAGCGTTCAAAGCGGAAAGCTGACCTTGAAACTGGAGCCGAAGTCAGTGACTGTCATCTCAATTGGGTAGTAACACAAACTGAAATGACGACCCGCAAGACTGGGCTGATCCAGTTTTGTGTAAGAACGAGATTGATTGAAGTCAACCGCAGATTCTACGCAGCGACGAAGGAGAGAACACATGCAGCGGTTTGTGGTCCTGGTCTTCTTATTATTGTCGAGTTTTTATTGCGCACACGCGTCAGATGATTTCCAACCCTCTTCGACCAACGTCTGGGGAGCGGAGTATCCCCGCGTTGATAGCTCCGGGCGAGTTCAGGTCCGCGTCAAAGCACCCAATTCCACGAAGGTTAAGTTGAATTTCTGGAGCGGGCCGAAAGTTGACATGGAGAAACAGGCGGACGGTTTCTGGACCGTCACCACAGTTCCCCTCGTTCCCGGTTTTCACTATTACACCCTGAACATCGACGGTGCGGAAATCAGCGACTCCGGCACTCAGGCGTACTTCGGCGGTGGCAGGTTCGCAAGCGGAGTAGAAGTCCCGGAGCCAGGTTCGACCTATTACTCTGCACAGGATGTGCCCCATGGACAGGTGCGTGAGGTTTGGTACAACTCGAAGGTGACTGGAACCTGGCGTCATGCGCTGGTCTATCTGCCTCCGAATTACGATATCCAGACCAAGGTTCGTTATCCGGTGCTCTATCTTCAGCACGGTGGCGGCGAGGACGAGACAGGGTGGATTCGACAGGCGCATGCCAACTTCATCCTCGACAATCTGATTGCCGCCCGGAGTTGCAAGCCAATGATCCTCGTCATGGCTTATGGCTACGCCCGCCGCGCCGGTCAGGCTCCGCCTGATCTAACTGGAAAGCCATTTGGTTCTCCCGAAATGCTTAAGGCGATGCAGGACATGTCGGCGGCGTTTGAAGATGACGTAACTCAGGTCCTGATTCCATTCATTGATAAGACCTTCCGGACGTTCACGGATCGCGATCATCGCGCAATGGCTGGCCTTTCGATGGGAGGCATGCAAACGTTCCAGATCACGCTGAATCATCTGGACTTGTTCTCCTATATTGGCGGATTCAGTGGAGCTGGGGGGATGCTCGTGCTTGGGGATCGGAAACTGGATCCCAAGACCGATTACAACGGCGTCTTTGCTGACCCGGCCGCGTTTGCCAAAAAAGTGCATCTGCTGTGGATCGGAGTCGGAACAAATGAGCCTGAGAGGATGCGGGCGGGACTGCAAAGACTACACGCTTCACTTGACGAAGCCAGGATTCAGCATGTCTTCTACGAATCGCCGGGGACGGATCATGAGTGGCAGACCTGGCGTCGCGATCTGAA
>JAMQPI010000093.1 GCA_023717565.1 Pyrinomonadaceae bacterium
GACGCGTGAGTACTTGACTCCCGGATCGGGCTTGAACTCATACGTCGTGACCACGGGACCCGGGCAGATGTGTTTGATCTGTCCGGTTACATTAAACTCTTTGCACTTCTCCGCCAGACGCGTGGCCAGACCCAGCAATTCGGCATCCGCCTGCTCGCTCGGCGGCGGCGCCTCATTCAGGAAGTCCAGCGGCGGCAATCCGTAGTCAGTGTAGCTAACGCGTCGGGCGCGATCGGCGTCGAACGGCAGCTTTCCGGCAGCGGGAGCTTCGGCTTTGGTTCGTACGACTGAAACGCCCTTAACCATCTCCTCAAGTTCCAACTCCTCATCCGCGACGGCCGGTCGTCTCCCGGTGGGGAAAATCGAGCGTTTACCGGACCGACTTTCCACCACTGTAGCGCCCGGCATCCCCGCAGCCATGGCGGCAGCCCTTGCAGGTTCGCTGGGGGCGGAAATGGAGCCTTGCGCAGTCATGTTCGTATCGCCTCTGACTACTGAGGCAGAACTTGCGCTTGATCCATTGGGCTGCTTCATGAACTCGGCAACGCGATCGGCTGGACTCAAGTCCAGGCCAGTCTTGAGAGCATTTCGCGCGGCTTCCTGTTCTGCCTTCAGAGCCAGTTTCTTTTCTTTGCGTAAACGCGCCTCTTCGCGCCGAGTCTGGCGCCAGGCTTTGAATCGGGCAGGGGCCGTGCGCAGGAAGGCGAAGCGATTACTGACTGCTGCCACAATTGCTTCGTACGTTCCGACAAAAGAGAAATTAGTAGCCAGCAATAGTCCGGTTGCCGCAGTGGCGACCAGGATCACGGTGGCCCCCACCGTGTTAAGTCCGCTGGCCAACGTTCGTGCGATGACCGTTCCGACCAGACCGCCGGGCTGGACGCTGGCGTCAAAGAGCGAACGTAGTTGTGATATCGAAAGCAGAGCCGACGCAGCGAGAACCAAAATTATCAGCCCGATCAACGGGTAGAAGGGGGCTCCGATCTTTTGCGTGCGAAAGCGGCGCCAGGCTCCGGCGAACAATAGGAGCGGCAATAGGAAGGCAGCGATACCAATGGCCTGGAACAGAGCAGCAGCGACGTTGGCGCCAATCGCCCCGGCCCAGTTGCGGGTTTCAGATCCTCCAACGGAGTTCCATGAAGGGTCGTTGGGGAAGAACGCCGCCGATATCAGGCACAGGGACAGAAGCAGGCCAAATGCCAGCAGCAAAATTGCGATGATCTCGTTCTGCCTACTGTTTCGCAGGGTTATTATCCGGGGCTTCTCTTCCAGTTGTGTTGTTGCCATGGAAACTCCAGAGTGCCGCAGCAGACTATCTTTTAAGTCGGCTTAATCACGCCGCTTTCCTTGCCAGCAGGTAGGCCTTGATAAAGTCGTCTAAATCACCTGCCAGCACAGCGTCTACGTTTCCTTTCTCCAACTTCGTCCGAGTGTCCTTTACCAACTGATAGGGGGCAAGCACGTAACTTCTGATTTGCGAACCGAATGAAATCTCAGCCTTGTTTAATTCCAACTCCGCGTGGTCAGCGCGACGTTTCTCAAGTTCGAGTTCGTAAAGCCGTGATCTCAAAACCTGCATTGCGACCGCTCGATTTTGATGTTGGGAACGCTGGTTTTGGCACTGAACAACTATGCCTGAGGGGATGTGCGTAATGCGGACTGCGGAGTCTGTGGTGTTAATGTGCTGGCCACCGGCGCCGGTAGCGCGATAAGTGTCGACGCGAAGGTCCTTGTCCTGGACTTCTACTTCGATGTTTTCGTCGATTTCAGGATAGACAAAGAGGGAAGCGAAGGAAGTATGTCGTCGGGCTGCCTGATCGAAAGGTGAAATGCGAACCAATCTGTGCACGCCGGCTTCGGCTGCGAGTAATCCGTAGGCATATTCGCCTTCCACGCGAAAGGTAACGTTTTTCAGGCCCGCTTCTTCTCCGGGTTGGTAATCAATGATCTCTGTTTTAAAGCCCCGCTGTTCGGCCCACTTCAGATACATGCGGAGTAACATCTCTGCCCAATCCTGCGACTCTGTGCCGCCGGCGCCGGGATGAATCGTGCAGATGGCCGGGAGATGATCGCTCTCCCCCGCCAGCAGCATCTCTGTTTCTGCCTGGCTCAACTCATGTTCCAGACGCTCGACCAGCGAGCGCAGTTCTTTCAATGATTCTTCGTCCTCCTCGGCAAATTCAAAAAGCACTCCGGCATCCGCAATCTGCGATTCAAAGTGTTCCTGGCGCTGGACCTTTTTCTCCAGCAGGCTGCGTTTTTGCAGCAACTTCTGCGCGGCATCCTGATCGTTCCAGAAATCCGGCGAAGAGGCCTGATCCTCGATTCGCTTTAACTCTTCGCGGCTGGCAGCAACATCAAAGAAACCTCCCGAGTTGCTCGACTCGCATGCGAAGGTCGTCATAAGACGTTTTCAAATCCTGTATTGATAAAGTTTCGATCATCCTTAACCTCGACTCCTTAGTTTGCGACTCAGGAAAGTGGCGCCAAGTAACAGCACGCTGATGGCGGTACAGAACGTGACAAACAGGTCACCATGTCTGGAGTAGAAAGTACTCGTGTTTTCGTTCAGTCCGATCCTCCAGATGCGAACTGCGGTCTGAAAGCCCTCCGTTGCGTCTTCCACTTCGCCCGCTGGAGTAATGTACGCGGTTATTCCCGAATTCGTTACCCTCAAAATCGGGCGTCCATTCTCGACAGCGCGAAAGACCACGTTCGCCAGATGTTGCCGCATCACTGCGGTGGGCCCGAGATACCCGTCGTTGGAAATATTGATCAGCACATCTGCCCCGTCTCGGGTGAAGTTTCGCGCGATGAACGGGTAAGCCGATTCGATGCAAATAAAAACTCCCGCGCGAAGATCGCCCACGTTCATGAGCACGTAATTCGTGCCTGGTGTGAAGTCTCCAACGATTGCTCCCACCATACTCGCTCCCGGCATCCAGCGCGGTAGCGGCACGTACTCGCCAAATGGCATCAGGCGAATCTTATCATACTGAGCGATCAGACTGCCCTGTTGATTAACCATTACAGCTGAGTTGTAAATGCCATTGTTCGGCGCGGCTTCCTGTGAGTTGAAGAGCACCGCAGTCTGGTTAGCCGTGGCAAACCTGACCAGGAGTTCGCGCAAGCGCGAATCACTTCCGTAAGCGAAGTTCATAGGCGACTCAGGCCAGATCACTAGCCGGGCCGTTCCATCGTTTGGAACTTGCTTCAAAGCGGTCTCGCTCATTGATACATGCCGTTCAATCAGGAGTTGCATCTCCTCGTTTGATTTGAAGATATCCATCGGCACATTTGGCTGCAGAGCTACGACGACGGCTCCAGGCGCTTCGGAATTCCACTTCGTCTCTAAACTACGTGATGCGACCATCACAAGTGCGACACTCAAAAATACCAACCCAGCCAACAGCGCTGACCTTAGGCTACGTTTCAGCGCCAGGTAAGCAACCGCCGCGTTTACCGAAAGAATCAGGAACCCGATCGCGTATACACCTCCCCAACGCGCCGGCTGAATCAACATTGGCTGATACGCTTGTGAGTAACCGATTGCATTCCAGAGCTGCCCGGTGAGGGTGAATCTGCCCCATTCAAATGCTGACCAGACCAAGGGGGCGAGGAACAACGCCCTGGTTCCCCAGGCCCGAATCGTGCGCGCGAGCACGAGCGCAAAGGCTCCGGTAAACAGCCCCACAAAGATCGGCGCCGGAGCGAGGAGGAGATAGGCAGACCACCTGGGTATTCCTCCGTAGCGGATCATTGAGAACGTTAGCCAGTAACAAGACCCGTAAAAAAAAATGGCCCCGAATAGCCAGCCCATTAAGAATGAGCGTCGCGGGGCTGGCCTGAGTCCGATTACCACCAGGAGAGGCACGAGCGCTAACCAGGCGACTGACCAGTAACCAGAATTCGGGAAGGAAAGTATGAGTAGAACTGAAGACGCGACTGCCGCTACCCAATCAGAAATCGCGGAAGCTCTCAGCCAGGTATGCGTGACGGTGGAGGACTCTTCGTTCGGGCAGGCGCTACTCTCGCGCGTAGTTGTGGAAACGGCGTCCTGCATTGCCGCGAGTTTATCAAAGCCAGGATGCGCGGGCTAAAGAGATTTGGCCGAACACACTTCGTTTGTAGCTTTGTGTGACGGCGTGGATAGCGACGAGGGTCCCGGAAGATCGGTCTGGGAAAAAAGTTTTTGTCGCTCCGGTTTGGGATACCAACTCGACTCAAAACGTCGAGTTCAGGCGCGAAAACGACAGAAAACGTCACCGTCGAAGTGACAAATTTCGTCGCGCTTTAGTGGTTGACTGACTAGGTGGAGTTGAACCTGAGCTCTACAGAAACTGCGTCACCCGGTCTGGGAAAGACGATGCAGCCGTCACAACGACGTTGTCAGGTCATAAATGCGGGAGAACCCAGCCATTTCTGACTGGGTTCAAGTTTAGGGAGGTTTTATCTGAAGGGTTGCTCGGGGGGTAGCTGGCGCAGCGGCAGGCGGCGCTCAGAGGGAGTGGCGGCGGGGGCACGTTGTAACTTTACTTTGGTCTCCCGTGCTTGCCGAGGTTCCTTAGAGCACCTCCCGTGCCAGAGCAGGGAGTTTCCTGGAAACGTTCCGAGATTAGGGTTTGCTCCGATGGTGGCGGCTTTTGCAGGACCAACTCTTACACAGTAAAGATTGCTTGCAGAATAATCAGACTCTAAATGCGGGAAACCCAGTCATCGCTGACTGGGTTCAATTTCGGTTGGAGTTTATCTGAAGGGTTGCTCGGCGGGCGGCTGGCGCAGCGGCTGGCGGCGCTCAGAGGGAAGATGGCGGCGGGGGCACGTTTTAACTTTACTTTGGTCTCCCGTGCTTGCCGAGGTTCCTTAGAGCACCTGCTGTGCCACAGAAAAGATTTTCTGGAGATCGGAGGCCATTGGTTGTTAAGGGTGGGGTTAAGCCTAACGCTCAACGAGGAGAAGGGGACCGCTCAATCCCACCACTTGAACTGTAGTGTGAGAAGCGATGTTGGTACCGTCAGCAGATCGAGCCCGCCAAAGTTCTCCTTCAACCAGGACAGTGCCTTCGGGACCTAACGGCGAATCGACTTGCGCTTTGGAGCCGACTAGCCTTATCTCGCTAGTTGCAGATTTTTTGTGCCGCGACATAGCGGCGAGGATGATGAGGAGCGCGACGAATGCGCTGATGATGCAGATGAATAAGACCCAACTCATAGGACGTAGTTAAGGCGCCGTCAACAAATGACCGTCATCACGGTCTTTACAACTTTCCACTTGTGATTCTCTTTTCTTAGGTGAACAAACTGCCCGCCGCAATAGTTTCCGACCGCCTCCCAGTATCTATAGACCAAAGCTTCCGCTTCGTTAGTTCTTGCCCATAGTTACCTGGCGCTGCAAAGCAATCGCCTCCTGGTTATTGGCATCGATTGTCATGGCGCTGGATGCATACTTCGTTGCTTCGCCGCGGTCGCCGCGCTCCAGGAAGATTCGGCCTAGCAGGATATGAGCGTCAATCAGTTTAGGATCCCAGAAGATTGCGGTCTTGAGCGCAGCAATTGCGGCTTCTTGATCGCCGCGACGCTGATTGATGCGGCCGCTCAGGAGATAGGCTTCGGCGTTGGTTGGTTCGATCATTACCACTCGATGCAACTCCGGCAGCGCCTCGTCGTCACGTCCAGCCTGATAAAGGTCACGGGCCTTAACGAGGAGGTCTTGCGTCCCTGAGCCCGCATCGACACTGGCGGCGACCGCCGCCTGTCGTAAAAAGCCAGCTACATCGTCACGACTCAAGACATCCCTCATACGCAGGGTCACATTGCTGGTAGTTTGAGACTTCTGCCACTCCGTCTGCCATTTCGCATACGTTTGCAGATAGCGCCGGGCCTGATCATCAGCGGCTGTGGCGGCTTCAGTCTTGCCGATCTTCTCTAGCGCCTTTGCAAACAGGAAGTAGGCTTGGCCGTCTCTCGGATCAGCAGTGATCACCGGACGCAGCTGCTCCGCGACCTCCGCATACTTCCCTGCCAGGAACAACGAGTACGCGTAGTTGAAGTGCACCATCTGGTCTTCGGGCGCTGACTTGGCTGCCTTATCCAGGAAAGATGTGCCTTGCTCAAGCAGCCGCGCGCGTTCAGCCTCTTTCTTCTCCTCGCGTGAGGCTTGAACCGCGACGGCTCCAGCGTTGTTATAGATTCCGATCAGCGGCATATCCGCCGAGAGCGGTACCAGGGAGGCCAGGGCACGTCCCAGGTCTCCAAGTTTCGCGTAACCGAGTCCGGCGTAGAATGCTGCTTCGGTGTAGTGTGGATCTTTCTTCTGCAGCTTCGTAAAGTACTCAGTGGCTTCTTTCCACTTTCCGTCAATCATGTAAAACCGGCCCAGCTCAAAGGCCGCCTGCGGGTATACCGCAGCGCCGTTGGCATCGCCGTAAAAACGCAGTGCATTTTTCAGGTAGTTTGCGCGCTTAGGATCGCGCTCGCTCAATTGCACGCCTTTGACGTAGGACTCGAAGGCCCGCTGGGGAATCTTCGTGGCTTCCTGCATCAGTTGGTTCTGCGAGAAAGGCAACGACTTGTCGCGTTGGTAAAGAATCTGGTAGGCGATGCGACCCTGAATATTTTGTAGCGTCGTAAGCAGGCCTCCAAAATCAAACTGCCAGGTGGCCCACGCGCCGTCCAGGACTCCGCCCATGGTACGTCCTTCGTTAACCTTGATCACCCGCCCGGTCACCTGTACATAAGCTTCGGTGGGCTGCTTCTCAGCCTTCGCGTCACCCGATTCACTGGTTTCTGGCGGTGTCGTTACGGAATAGGTTCCAATAACGATCATCGTGGCTTTCGCCTCACGGGCCAGCTTGATCGCGGTAGCGCGCGAAGGGATCACCGTGGCGGGTAAGCGCAAACGCTGATAGGCCAGCTCGCGCTCGTCATTAGAGACGACGATCAGACCGGGCTTGTTTAGCAGCTCTGCCACGGAGTTCGCAAAGCTCTCCCCAACCCAGTTGTATTCTGGTCGATTAGAAGTATTTTCGAACGAGAGCACCATCACCACATCGCCACCGGGGGGCGTCTGGCCGAAGGTTGGGAGCGCCGATAGGGTTACGAATAACGGAAGTATCAACAGAAGCAGATTTCTATTTCGCATGAAAACTCACAATTCCTAACGAATCTTAAGCCAAACCGCAGCGTATGATGCCGCGGTCGCGAAGTGCGGTTGGTCAGCCAGGCAGTGTGTAGCCAGGTCAACCAACTGCGTAGGTCTTTGGTGCCAGCCTGCGTTCGTGGCCAGTCGCCCGAATGTAAAAGCTCGCATTGGATTACGGAACTCTAACAGAAAGTACGCGGTGGCAGAAAGTCGGCCAACAGCGTTCTAAACCACTCTGATTACGTCGATCACCCGCAGACGCGCCCTTTATTGGACGCATTACTGTCGTGCAAGGGGCTCCCAAAGCCGTCAAATTTAGAGATTTCTCGACATTGAGAACTTTAATGTAGTAAATTGAGTTGACTTGGCCAACCTCCGGGGCCTAAGTCAAACTTCATCCGCCCGCATCTCAACAACCGAGCGTTGCGAGCTATCCCCCTCAGAAGAGACTAACTAGATAGTGCAAGTTACAGTCAAACCCGAACTAAACGATATTGCGCCTCCGTCCATTCAGGAAGGCGCTCAGACCTCGCTGAGCCAGTCGAACCTGCTTAAGCACCCGACCCTTGAATCTCAGATTGACCTGATACTCGGCAACACCGAATGCCTCCCCATCCTCAAGGCAGTTCGTCGAATTTTCAACGATCTCGTGCGACTTGGGGATTGTCTGAGAATGATGGAGCCACACCTTCACCAGGTTGGGGAAACACTGGCTCTTCTGGAGCTGGTTCAGGCCGACACGCTTGCCCTGCTCGACTTTACTGAGAAAAAGGCGTTGAAGACTGAGGGTATCAGTGATCTTCTCTACGCCGTGCTTGACGGGATGTCCTTCGCTTTGCGGCATGAGGTGCGGCGGGTGTTCGAAGACGATCTTGGTGATCTCTCAATGGAAGATCCGAGCGAAATAACTCAGGCCAAAATCGGGGATGCCCACAGAATACTTACTAACTGCTTGCAGCAGTCGATTATCACGCTGGCACAGGTCTTCGATCCCAGGCTTGACGGCCGGCAGCTCTTCGATAACTCGCAGGTGAGACTGAAACAGTCGCTCGTTTTGTGTAAGGACCTCTGGACAATGCTCAATTTGGTGCGGCGGGCCAAGCGCAGCTTTGACGTATACCAGATCAATCAGGTCATAGATTGCGTTAAATCATTTCGCAACGGCAGCATGCACTATCTGATGTACCGTGATTGGGGCCACTTTGAACGGATAGTCGACCAACTCGAGAGTTCTCTCCGTGGGGACGTCGATAGCGGGCAAGTGCTACATCAATTCTTGACCTATCTCGAGACGCTGCTTGGCCAGGTAAAACTGCGCGCAGTGCTCGGGGGAGTGATGACGGACTTTTTTTGCAATCAGATTGGCAACGAAGAGACTGAGTTGGAATGGACTACCGACGAGCTGCGTCTCGCTTACGAGCTTTATATGGCTGGCTAGCCATTCTTCACACCTGCGCTAAGTCATCCCCGTCAAATTAATCAGTCAGTGCCTTCAATCTGCCCGATTGGTTCACCAGTCTCGAATCGCAATTCGCCAAAACCCTTAGCTTTTTGGGTTTCCTCACGCTACCCAAGGTCTGGCATATGTCGTGCAGAACGAGCCTGCGGCCCGGCGAAGCCTGATTACCGAAGGTCAACTCAAGACCTTGAGGGAATCAACCACGGTGAGCGCCCAGCTTGATCGACTCCGCTTTACTCACCGCCTTCAGGGAGACCACACCCGTGAGTACATTCCTCCAACCTAACACTCAGTTCAGCGCAAGCTCTGACCGAAAGACAATCCTAGGCGAGGCCCGTAATGCGGCCTCTGATCCTTCCGGCCCAAACCTTCAATCACAAGTCAGCCTTCTAACCAACTCGATCAGTGACGAAGCAGTGCGTTTAGCTGTAGGTAAGGTCCTGGCTGATCTGGTTTTCCTTCTGGACTATTTAAGTCTGGTCGCCGGGCCACGAAACGTCGGCGGAATCAAGGAAGTGGTTTTGATACTCAACATCGTCCGCAGTGAAGCTTACATGCTAGCGGTTTTTATCGAAACCAACGCGCTACGTTTGGAGGGAATCAATGTTCGTCTGAGCGAAACGCTCGACAGTTCGGCTTACGCTATAAACCACGAGGTCCGCCGGGTCTTCAATACTGACCTTGCTAACATGAGCCTCGATCGGGACGATCCGGAGACACGTGGAGCTCTCCTACACGCGCAGGGCGTGCTCACCAACTGCTTCCAGCAATGCATGATCAATCTCGCCCGCGTGTTTGATGCCAGTCTGACCGATGCCTCGCTATTCAACGATTGGCAGAGCCGCAGAGAAAGCTCGCTGATCCTGTATCGGGATCTCTCCGAATTGATCGCTCTGGTTCAGGGGAGTTGGGCGGATTCGCTCAAGTATTTTCCGCAACAGTCATTGGACCTTCTGGAGGAAGGCTTAGCTTCATTTCGCGAAGGCAGTATGCGACGCCTGATGTACAAAGATTGGCAACAGTTTGAATCTCTCTCGGAAGCGATTCTAGCGGCGGCCAGGCGTGGAGAAAACCCCGCCGATCCGATCCATCACATGGGTTGCTATCTTGAGACTTTACTCGCGCACGTGAAGGCCAGGTCTGTCCTGGCAGATTTAGCGCTGGAAGCTCCTTTGTATTTTTGAGATTGGTAACTACTTAAAAGCCCGGCCGCATCCGCTACCTCCCTAGTCTGCAACACCAGATAACTTCCGTACTTGACGCGCTTCAGTTTCAAAAGTGGGGCACACACTCTGAATGCAGTGCATGTGCCCCCTCGCGACCTTTTCAACAGTGGCAACCCAACACCGCCTTGATCCGTGAGGCATCAGCGATCAACTGAGTAGCTCGGGCTACCGGGATTGACCTCCCCGCGTGGGCACGGACCAGCGCGATGAAGAGATCCAAACTCCGACACGCTGCGGGTAGATTGCGCGGATTGCTCAGCGCTCTCTGCAGTGCCGCCAGTAGTTGCGCACTGATCGCTGGTGGCAGGTTGTGACCAGTCGCCAGTTGAATCAGACTTATGATCTGCTCCGGCGCGCCTCTGACCTTCACCTGGAAGCTGGCGGAAGCGCTGTTGCCGGCGGCATCGTGTGCGGTGCAATGCACCAGCGTGGTGCCGGCTTGAAAAACGCTTGCCGACGCGGGCGCGCAGTCAAGTGAACTTACACCGACATTGTCGCTGGCGGTCACCACGTAGTTGACGGGCGCACCCGCAGGGGAGACGGCGTCCGTAGTAATGTTTGACGACGGCGTGACGACGGGTGGTGTGTCGTCAATGACGGTGACCGTCTGCGTCGCGCTGGCGCTGTTGCCGGCGCCATCCGTCGCCGTGTAGGTGATGATCGTGACGCCAACCAGGAAGAAGTTACCGACCGGCACGGAGCCGCGTGTGATTTGGACAGAAGAGCAGGCGTCGTTGGCGGTGGCGTCGCCGAGTGCGCCGTCACTGATGAGAGCTCCAGCCAAGGTTGAACCAGCCCCGCCACTTGTTGCGTTGACTGCCGCCGGTGCCGTGATGGTTGGCTGCGTCTGATCAGCCACTGTGATTATCGCGATGGCCGAGTTTGTCACACCACGGTTATCTGTTGCGATGAGTCTGACCGTGTGCGGCCCTAAGGCGAATGGCCCTGCCGGATCGAGGGAGAGGGTTAAGGCGTCCCCACTCACCGGATCAAATGAACCGTCATCCACATCGCTCGGGTTGATGCTGGCAGCACAGGAGTCATCTGCCGCTACGCTGATGTTCTTGCTCCTCACAGTCGGGAGCGTGCGTGTGCTCATGTAAAGGTCCAGTCCTCCGGAGCCGCCCGTACGATCCGAGCTGAAGAAAAGGGTCATACCGTCTGATGAGAGATACGCATTTTGCTCCTGGGACGCCGTGTTTGTGTCCGCGAGATTCACCGGAGTTGACCAGGTCTCCAGCGTGCTTGCCCGTGTCGCAACCCACACGTCGGAGGCTGTGCCAATCGAACCGGTGCGGGTTGATTGAAAGAATATCTCTAACCCGTCAGGGCGGATCGAGGAGTCGGTTTCGTTCTGTAGGCTGCTCAGTTCCGGCACCAGCACCGCCGGTGCGAACGAGCCGTCAGGCATTTGGTCACTCACGTAGATGTCAGCACCGCCCAAGCCGGGACGGGTGCTACCGAAATAAAGTTGACGAGTGCCCCGCACCTCATCCTCGAAGTAGGAAAGGCCGTTATCGTCAGCTACGGAGTTGATATTCGGACCAAGGTTCATGGCCGGTTGCCAGTCGAAATCGTCGTGCGGGTTGTAGCGCTGTGCAACCCAGATGTCTATTCCGCCCACGCTCGGAAGACGCCTGCTCTGAAAGAACAGCAAGCGCCCGTCACGTGAAAAGGCAGCGTTCCCCTCATCGGACGATGTATTGAGAGTCGGCCCAAGATTCATTGGTGATCCCCATGGGTCATTAACGCTCGCGCGCTGCGAGACGAACATGTCAAAGCCGCCGAGACTTGGGAGACGGTTAGAAGTGAAGTACAAGCTCAGGCCATCTGGCGAGATCGCCGGTTGTTGATCGCTCGAGCCCGAGTTGATGGTTGAGCCGAGGTTGACGGGCGTGGACCAGATCGGCGCCGAACTGGGGGCAGTGAAAGCGGCAGGTACTGGACCAAGGATCGCGGCCCCTGTTAGAACCAGCAGTGCCAGAATCACAGTAACGTAAGGTTGATCGTGCTTCTTTTGAGTGTTTGAGGGGAGCATTTTATTTCTTCCTTTCTTCGTTCTATCGAGCAAAGCGTGGAGCCTTTTGGCGAACCCGGTCATATAGCGATTGCAACCTGGGATAGAAACCATTTCGGTTTGAGCGACTGGAGGCGAGAGGATTTTGATCGGCGCAGATCTTCGCGCGAGCTTCGGGCGATAAGCGATGCTCCAAAGAACGAACCGCCTCGAGGAGGATCAGTTGGCCCTCAGGGGAATCAAGAGCTACGGTCTCGTCTGAATCGGTATCGGTGAGCGAGACGCTGTCATCGATATGGTCCGGCTGTGCGCCAGGCTTTTCCCGTTGCTCCTCGCCGGAAACAATGGTCACGCGCCGGCGGAAAGCAATGATCTCAATGCGTCGGTATTTGCTCACTTCTTCGCTCTCTTTCAACAGCCGCACCCTAATGCTGCGCGGTGCTGCGGGTCACGAAAGAAGCGGGAAAGTTTGGGGAAAATTTCGGGAAGGAAACTTCGGGAAAAACTGGCGAATGCCGTTCGTATGGAGCTATCATGTCCGGCACGACCGGCCAAAAGTGTTATGAACGGCACTGCTGGGCATGTCAGCACGAGACGGAAGCACGCCGCCGCCCCGCCTTTTCCCAGCCGCTCTAACTCAATCGCGCCAAAATAGACGGCCGCCAGATTAGCGCGGATCAGCCCTGATCTTCTGCGAAACGAATTCTGCGTTTATCGTGCCCATCGGGCGGCCACGAATCCGATGCCAAAACTCTCTCACCAAACACGTTCCTTTGACGAGTTTACGCTTGACCTGACCCGCGGTTGTCTGCTCCGCGGTCAGACCGACATCAAACTTCGGCCCAAGTCGTTTGAGGTACTCAAGTGTCTGGTCGAAAACAGTGGCCGACTCATTAGCAAAGATGAATTGATTCGTGCCGTCTGGGTGGAGACGGCAGTAACTGATGATTCTTTGGTGCAGTGTCTGAAGGATATTCGGCACGCACTCCACGACGAGGCGCAGCAGATTATCAAAACGGTTCACGGTCGGGGGTACATCTTCGACCGAGAAGTGAGCGACAGTGAATCGGTGGACCAGATAGTGACTTATACAGAAGAGATCGCGGGTGTTAGGGTCATCATCGAAGAGCGGGAGCGGAACGGACACATCGAGTCGTCTGCGAAGAGCCCTGGGCAGGCAATAGTTGAAACCACATTTGAGTCCGCGAGAGTTGGCTCGACGCGTCCTGTCATCCGCCTCATGGTGCTGCCTTTCCGTATGTTGCGCACCGATCCCGACATTGACTTCCTCGCCTTCAGCATTCCCGATGCGGTTGCGGGAGCGCTTTCGGTGCTCGATTCCGTTGTGGTGCGCTCACCTGTCGGTGCGGCGCGCTACGCCGAGGAAATTCTTGACTTGAAGCAGATCGCAGAAGAAACGCAGGCCGAAGCAGTGCTCACGGGAACTATTCTCCGCGCGGGTGATCGCATCCGTGTCAGCTGCCAACTCCTCGAGGCGCCGGGCGGGACCGTGCTGTGGTGGCACAGTCCGGACGTGACCATGTCAGATCTGTTCGAGTTGCAGGACAACCTGGTGCGGCGGATCGTCGAATCTTTAGCGCTATCGTTGAGCGCCCGTGAACACCATCGACTGAACCGCGATGTGCCGACCACCTCAATAGCGTATGAGTGTTATCTGCGAGGAAATGAGTTGAGTCGTCGGGGGCTCGCGGGCTTTGGCAACCTTGCTGTAGCCCGTGACCTCTACCGGCGTTCTGTCGAGGCCGATCCACGCTATGCTCCGGCATGGGCACAGCTGGGAAGGTGCTATCGACTCATTGGGAAGGGAATGGAGAACGGGCGTGAGAACTTCAAGCTGGCCGAAGCCGCTTTTCTGCGCGCGCTCGAGCTAAATCCCGACCTGCCCCTGGCCCACAGTCAATATGCCTTCCTCGAAGCAGAACTGGGCCGCGCAAAAGACGCCGTGGAAAGACTGTTGGGCTGCGCCATGACAGGCAGCGCCAGCCCCGATCTGTTTGTCGCGCTTGTGCTATGCTGCCGGTTTTCTGGGTTGTTCGAGGCCTCCGTAGCGGCCCATGAACGCGCTCGCCAACTTGATCCGCTGATTGCTACTAGCGTGAGTCACACTTATTACCAACTCGAAGACTACGACAGTGCATTAGAGCATGTAGCCGAGGGAGCTTGGGCGATAGTGGGTATGACGCTGGGCACGATGGGGCGTACCGTGGAAGGGTTGGTTGCCTTTCGCAAGACGGAGGAATCCGGTTTACCTGCGCCCATGCAGGCATTTATCGGGGCTTGGCGAGCCATGTTAGAAGGGAATCGCCAAGAGAGCCTTGATGCCGCTGAGCAGTGCATTCGACACTACCTCGATCCCGAGGGCGTGTTCTACATGGGACTCATCATGGCGCATCTGGGTGAGACTGAGCGCGCCCTGACAGTAATTGGAGAAAGCATGGACCAGGGCTTCTCAGGGGTTCAGGTTCTGCTTCGCAATCCCTGGTTCGATCGCTTGCGCTCAACGATGCGGTACCAAGAGCTACTCAAACGGGGTCAAGCACGCCTGGTTGAGGCCGAAGAGATCTACCGCGCCGCCGGCGGAACACAGCTGTTCGGCGCTAGCACCCGAGCTGAGGCCTCCCGGGAGGTCTCCAGATGATTTATCTCTGTAGTGAACGTGAAAGACCCCGAACCAACGCGGTGGTCGAATTTACTTCCGGATTGGCACGCTGTGCAAATCACATGACGGTTTACCTTCGGGTGTTTACATTATTAGTACTCGTCTCCCCTCTTGTTTGCGCTCAAGCGAGTGATTCAGAAGCACCGCTCGCAATCATCCAGAATGGGAAAATGGGTTTTATCTCAAGAACGGGCGAAATAGTCATCCGACCACAATTCGACACACCCAGTTATCTTGGCGTAAATCAGTTCAGTGAGTTTAGCGAGGGAATGGCTGCCGTGAAGTTGCGGGGAGTAATAGGTTATATCGACACTTCGGGACAATTCGTTATCGTGGCCCAATTCAAGGAAGGCCGGAAGTTCTGTGAAGGGATGGCTGCGGTCAGGATCGGAGATCGTTGGGGTTACATAAACCAAAGAGGCGCGGTCGTAATCGCGCCCCAATTTAAACGTGCGGGCGACTTTTCCGATGGGGTGGCCCAAGTCGAGGCTGGCGGGAAGTTCGGGTACATGGATAAGACGGGTAAGTTTGTAATCGAGCCTCGCTTCAGTCGTCCCCAATACCCCGATTTCGTGGATCACGGTGATTTTAAGGACGGCGTAGCAAATGTAATGGAGGGCAGGCGGCATTTGATGATCGATCATACCGGCAAGACCGTTGGAAAGTGCGTTTTCGATTGCCTGACTAACTTTCACGACGGCATGGCTCTCATTCAGGGGTATAAAAATCGTCGTCCCGTGCTGGGCTACATGGATAAGAACGGAACGATTGCAATTGAGCCAACTTATGGAGACGCGGGTAGGTTCTCGGAGGGTCTGGTGCAGGTCAAGTACGAGTACGGAAACCTGTCAGAAGAAAAGGGTTGGTTTTACATCGACCGAACTGGGCACCAGGCAATCAAAGGAACCTTCTTCTTCGCTGGATCATTCTCCGAAGGACTAGCTGCGGTAGCGAGAGATAATTACATTAAGACGGGATACATCGATCGTGCAGGAACGATGATTATCAAAGCTCAATTTGATCGGGCTGGCAGATTCCGAGGCGGCATAGCGCGTGTCCTGGTCGGGAATAAGTGGGGTTACATCGACAAAACTGGAAACTATATATGGGAACCTTCTAAATAGTGGAGCGTCGATGCAAGCCGATACGAACCAGTATTTATCAGCTCAGCGGTCATCAAGGTATTGCTTCGGCTCGTTATGTATTGACAGATTCCGCCACCATCGTCGCCGCCACCCAGCTTCTGCGGTAGTGGATACCGGATCCACGTGCTGATCGTTTTGTGCTGCTGTGGGATGCTGGACTTAAATCAATATTCAATTCATCGCCTTGGTCGCAGAGGTCTGTTCCGTGGTGGAGCATGACGACCCCTGCTCGAGGATTTTCGTCGCTTGACCCTCCCGAGACGTCGCTCTTCCCACCAAAGCGATCGCAGCGATAATGACCAGTCCTCCGAACACGAAGCCACCTGTAAGGACCTCTCCGGCGATAGTCCAGCCAAGAACCAACGCTACCAGCGGGTTAACGTAGGTATGGGTTGCAATTAGTGTCGGTGGGAAACGGTCCAACAACCAGAAATAGGCGGAGTAAGCGACCAGTGAACCGGCTATTGCCAGATATCCCAGGGCCAGGAGGGATTTCAGCGAAACCAAAGCCAGGTCAAGTCTCGCTGCCTCCCCCGTGACCGTCCCGCCAAGTAACAGCATCCCGGCGCCTGCCAGGAGCGACATTGCCGCCGCCATGCGGGAGTCAGGATGCAGCGATGCACTGCGTGAATAAACGATCCCGATCGACCAGGACGCCGAGCCGATCAGAACTGCGAATGAACCTAGCATATCGGAGTGACCGGTTCGGAAGTCGGCGCCAATAATCAGGGCGACGCCGAGTAATCCAAGCAACAAACCTATTAATAGTGACGGAGTAATTCGGGCGCGTTGAGTCGTCGTAAGGATGATCGCGACGAAGATTGGTTCGGTCGCTATTAAGAACGCAGCCATACCGGAAGGAAGCGTTTGCTGTGCCCAATGTAGTGTGCCATGACCGATCAGGAAAAATAATACCGCGAGCACGATGCTCGCGAACCATTGTTGTCTAACGGGACGCAGTCCTCGCCACCAGCACCATCCAAACAGTAGTCCACCGGCAATCAGATGCCGGAAGCCGGCAACAAAGAGCGGCGGAATAGTTTCCACGGCATACCGGATCCCCAAATAAGTTGAGCCCCAAACAAAATAAATGCAGGCGAAGGCAAGCAGGGTCAGCAGGCGGTTCCGGCCGGTCGTGTAGCTAGAATTTGAGTCTTGGTTCGAACGCATTTGTCATCTTCAAGAAATCAGTTGGAACTCAAGGCGTGGCATTCAGGTCCAATTTACGGCTTAGAGCTGCCCACGACTTCGTAGTGATCGACGGTCAGCTCTCGTTCCAGCAAGTATTCATCGTCTTCGGGATAGTACCGGGCTTTCTCAAAGTCAGGACCGGCAAATTGCTTAATGGCATCGAGTGACTCCCAGAGAGTGAGGAGCAGAAAGTGCGCCCGGCTCTCTCCAATTCTCCGCAAAACATATACGCCTTGATTTCCCTCAGTGGCTCGGTAATCGGGAATTCCCGTCTCGTTGAGATAGACGAGGTATTGGTCGGCCTTTGAACTAGGCGTGACCCCATGCCAGATTCTTGCAATCATAACTTTCCTCCTTCGTTCTGCCAGTCAAGATGATCGCAGCTTGATTTGTTCATAATCAATCGTCCGCACATTTGACAATCAACCTCCGTAACCGGTTAATATGGCTGATGAAGGTTACATGCTAAGAGGAACAGTGGTAACCTGTCAATGAAGCCTTTACTGGTTACTAACGAGAGTGTGAAATTATGAAAGCAATTCCAGCATCCGCAGCGGACATGAGGCTGATAGGAGGTCGATTGTGCCTGGACTTTATTAATACAGTCGACGGACGAAAGAGCGCTTCGCCCCGAAGCGAATCAGGTTCAATCAACCGTCTGGTGTTGGGCGACAAGCTCGGAGAGTATTCAGATTTGGTGGAGTGGAGCCGGCACTCGGGCATCGTCACAGCGCTAGAATCTGGACGCTTGATTAAGGCAAGCAAGCGAAATGCTGCGGAAGCAAGAAACGTGTTTGACCGCGCTATTGCGTTGCGGGAAGCGCTCTACCGCATCTGCAAGGCAACAATGACAGGCCGCCGACCGCAGAAGGTCGATCTGGAGATCGTGAATGACGAGTTATTGGGAGCACGGACTCATGAAAGGCTGACTCATATGGCGGTTGGGTTTACGTGGGAATGGGTCGACAGCGAAGCTGCGCTGGACCGGATGCTCTGGTCGATAGCCCATTCGGGAGCTGAGCTTTTGACTACAGGGGACTTGTCGCGCCTGCGAGAGTGTGGTGCCGAAGAATGCGGCTGGCTGTTTGAAGATATCAGCAGAAACCGGAGCCGCCAATGGTGCCACATGCAGGATTGCGGGAATCTGGCGAAGGTTCGTCGATTTCGTAGTCGTCTGGCTAACGCTGCTAAGGGTTAACAGGGTCAATAGCAATTGAAAGTATTCTAAGCGCGGCGCAGGAGACGCTTAATCTCAGGCAGCGGCAGTTGGGGTTTGTCCAGGTACTCAGTGGTGGCAATCCTTCCTTGATCGATCAGCGCGCGTTTCGTCTGGTCGGAAAGTTCAAAGTCCGTGAACTTGACGCCCAGGTCATTGATGAAGACCGAGCGCCGTTCGTCACCAGGGTTTGTCTTCAGCAGAATATCCTGGATGTCCAAAAGCGCGTCGATGACGCCGCCGGTAAAGCTCCGCAGACTATTGATGGGCGACGGGGATTGACCTGAATTGTCGAAATGGAATCCGAGCGTCTCCCCGTTAGGCGTTCTATGAAGCATCTGGTGGCCGGAGTCGGGATCAGCAGCGGTGTGCTGTTCATCAAACGTGTCGATGGGATAGTTGTTCAGCACGCCGCCATCGCAATAAGCATCGTTGCTGCCGTTCTGCTCGTAATACCGCGCCTCGAAGAAGAAGGGTATCGACATGGAAATGCGCACCGCGTCGGCAACGGCCACGTCGGGTGTAGTCTCGTAGGAAAATTTCTGCACCGCCTGTTGCGTCAGGTTGCTGCCGAAGACATATAGTCTTTTGAAGTGTAGGTCCGCATACTTCTCGACCAAATCCCGGAACGTCGCGCGCCCATTCCCTGGCTTCTGACCATCCGCGGTCTTCTTCTCAATAAAGGATTCCATCAGGTTCAGGAAGTAGTTTCCCTTAAACCAGCCAAAATGCCGGATGAGCCTGAAAGGGCCGATCAGATCGCAGCCGTCCTCAAACTTTTCGAAGTCGAGGGTCATCATGATCTTGGTGAATTCCTCGGCAGAGTAATTGAGGCTCATCATGGTGGCAGTAATGGCGCCGGCGGAAGTTCCCGCCACCGCCTCAATCTGCGGCGTAATCTGCTTTTGTTCCAGCACCTCGAACACGCCTCCGTATGCGACGCCCTTAACACCGCCACCTTCAAAGACGAGATTCTTGTAGGGGTAATCATGAGTCGGCATTTGATGTGTCCTCCGAGAATTGCTTCACGCCAAAACACGCGAGTGCGTGCTTGATCAAATAGTTAGTCACCTGCTATGCGTCATCGTTATGAGTTTTCTGAACTGATGCCTAAAGCACACAATTGATTTCTTGCAGCTAATCGGAGGCGCTAATTTGGCGAACCAGGTTTCGGCGTGTAGGCGGCCGACCAGACATAGTTACCGTCCAACACGCATTGGTTCTGCTCGATGGCTGTCCCGACTTGATAAGGACCAGTGAAAGTCGGGCAGCCGCACTGCACCAGCGGCAAGTGAGTTGTTGGATCTATTTTGCCTGTCCGCTTGCAGGGAGCTGTCATGCATCCCGCATAGGCTGAGGGGGTCGCACAGGTTGTCGGCTTAATGCTGAACTGCGGATCCTCTTTCGCTTGCTTTTCGAGGTAGAGACTGAACGTCGAGATCAGGTCCGCGCCGGGGATCAAGGTGTTGCTGTTAATGGCCTCGCAGACGGGGGCCTGACGAGATCCGGTAGGTTCGCATTTGCTCCCGTCCTTCCCGCACGCGGCCACTGTCTTAAGGTACACGTCACGGTTCAAGATGGCGTTGATATCAACCTTGTAAGGTTGCCCTGCGGGAATCTCATAACAGGTGCAGTTTGCTATGCCGAGTCTGTCCGGGGTGCAGGGCGTGGTTGGCCCCTGGCCCGAGTAGTAGCAGAGTGCGATTGGAGCGCCTTTGCATTCCAGAACGTTCTCCGGCTTCATCACTATGTCGGCCCACGGTGGACCATACGGTGTTGTCGGAAGCGTGTTGAGTTTGAATGGCTTGTTTTTGGTAAACCGATCGAAATCAAAGGTCGCGCCCGAGGTCTGCGTCGCGCCAGTGGGCGACTGACCCGCGGTGTAAGGCAGGCCTGCAAACAGCATCACGCAAAGCAACCCGATCGTTGTGATCGCCGAAGAGAATTTGTAGAGGTCTTTCATCGTGCAACTCCTTGAGAATTAGCGTCAGTTCGGCGCCCAGCAGATGTAAGGTGGACGCACCGGCAAGAAACTCGACACCGAGAGTTCAGGCCCGCAATCGGCTTCAGGCCCCGGATTCTGCGATTTTCGCTAATCAATGTCCAGAACGCGCCGAGAGGATGATTCAGCACTAAGTCCGCGCCACAACTGGTTCTTTGTCAATCGAGTTCGCTAACAGGAGAATGGCTCCGGAGAAAAGCAGTGTGTCGAAGAAAAAGTTCAGCGCAACCACGTCTGTGGGCGCGGCCAGGAGCATCGGCAGGTAGATCCATAACACCGTCAGCAGAATCGTGAGCCCTAAAGTTGTCGTCGCCGTGCGCGCTTTCTTATTCACGAGTAAGCAAACGCCGGCGAGAATCAAAATCACGCCAACAAAATAACTCAAGAAAATTCGGCCGGGGATCCATTCGGGAGTGAGCTTTTCCAGCGGAACTCCCGGCACGTATACCGGATGCAGCAGATGCTCCACCCCGTAGAATAGCGAAGTAATCCCCACGAAGAATCGCGGAATGGCCGAAGCAGCGGTCCACAGTGCGGGCGCTGTGGGCCACGCCTCTCTCGGCCGCGCGCTCCCGAACGACATCGCGAAAGCGAAAGCGCCTCCGCTGAAGGCAAGTTGTCTCAGGGCCAGCGCCCAAAAAAATCTGTTGCCTGGGTTCGCAACGGCGGCCGGCAGGTCCATTACCAATACGAAGATCAGCATTGTCATTCCGACCAGAGCCGCAGCCAGCCGTGCTAACCGTTCGTTGACGAGAACGGCGATGCTAAGCGCCGCGGCAAAAAAAGCGACGCCCACCAGATA
>JAMQPI010000115.1 GCA_023717565.1 Pyrinomonadaceae bacterium
GACATCAAGTCCGCGACTTGTAGGTTGTTCAAATCCGAGAAGGGGAAATGCGTGTTGCCCTTAATGCCGACTTCGGGCAAATGGACAACCGTGACATCGCCGCCACGCTTGTTCACCGCGTCCCGCCATTTCCGCGCCATCTCCAGCCGCACGCGCCATCCATCTTGTCCCGGATTCGTTGTCGGTTCCTTCGGAATGAAATCACCGTAGTAGATAACGATCGGAATCCTGGTGAGCAACATGAATTCAGCCGGTGGAATTCCCACCGCCTCCAGCGTCCCACCGGAACTCTGAATCGGAGCGGGAACTTCGCCTTCCGGGAAGACAAAACCGCTGCCCGGTTCATAAGAGACAATGGCACGAACATGTTGGTTCTTAATCGCCGTGCGCCAACCGAAGCCGCCGCTGTGAGAATGGGTAACGAGAATTCCTGGTCCGGTCTTGTCGAAGAGCGCGGCGACGGCACGAATCATCACATCACCATCGAGAGGGCCTGTGGTTGGAGTCATCGAGCGAAAGTATTGGTTTAGTGCCTCCGGGTCTCGCGAAAACTGCACGCCGGGGAAGAAGTCGGGCCAAATACCGAGGCGAAAAGTGCCAAACCATCCCTGCTCGTCAGGCGTTGGGGTAAGCGAAATAGGCTGCGTGCTGCGACCTGCATTTCCACGCCGCGGTTGGTCAATCAGATAGACGCCGAAGCCACGGCGCAGGAAAATGTTTTGATAACCCTCACGTCCATCCGGCGTAGTTTCCCAGGTCTTGGAGAACTGTCCGATGCCATGCCACATCACCAGCGGAAACTGACGAGCCTTCGCCGGAAGCTGATAAAATACGTAGGCATGATCACCGTGAAAGGTTTGCCCGTCGGGCGTCGGACGATAGGGATCAAACTTCCCAGGATTCGTGATAACGGTTCCGCCGACGGCAAAGCTGCCCTGCTCCCTGATCGTTAGCGGCTCTAGCGTACCCTTTTTGTTGTTCTGCGCATTTGCTGAAGTTAAATGGATGGCAAGAATGAGCCAGGCCGCGATAACTGATTTTGTTGCAATATTGGTGTTCATATTTATGCGTCGAGGCCCGAACATTGCTCGCCACTTGCTCGCCCGTTCACCCGGCTGATAGAGACTTAGTACTTACGAAGGCTGAAATCACGAGTTTACTTTCCATAACTAACCCGCCATATCTTTCGCCCTCCGTCGTCGGTGATCAAAAGCGAGCCATCCCCCAACACAAGCAATCCAACCGGCCTTCCCCATACCTCGTTTGAATTTTCGTCGGGCAACCAGCCGGTGACGAAGTCCTCGAATTCATTCCGCACCAGTTTTCCGTTCTTAAAACGAACACGAGCGATTTTATAACCGCTGAGTTTTGCCCGGTTCCAGGAGCCGTGCATGGCCACGAATGCATCGCCTTGATATTCCTTCGGAAATGATTTGCCTGTTTAGAACTGGATGCCGAGAGCGGCAACGTGTGACGTGAAAAGCACGTCGGGAACAATCGCCCTCTTAACCAACTCCGGATTTTCACCTTTCCGTCTCGGGTCTTCGTTTTGGCCGATATAGGAATAGGGCCAGCCGTAGAAACCTCCTTCTTTGACGCTAGTCGCGTAATCAGGAACGAGATCGTCCCCCAAGCCATCACGTTCGTTGACGGCGGTCCAGAGTTCGCCACTTGTAGGATTCCAGGCTAGACCGATCGGGTTTCTCAACCCAGACGCATATATCCGATGGTTTTTCCCGTCTGGATTGTAGACAGAGATTGCGGCTCGTTTTTGGTCTGCCTCGACATTGACATTGGATGCGGAGCCGATCGAGACGAACATTTGTCGGCCGTCCTTCGAAAAGAGGATATTTCGTGTCCAGTGCTGGTTGTAACCACCTGGCGTCAACTCAGCGATCTTTTCGGGCTCGCCCTCGGCTGCCGTCTGACCGTTTTTATATTTGAATCGAACGATCGAGTCGGTATTGGCCACATAAAACCACTCGTCGTGAAATGCCATTCCAAATGGCTGAGAAAGTTTGTTGGAAAATACGAAACGCTGATCCGCCTTCCCGTCTTTATTCGTGTCACGCAGAACGATGACCGAATTTGCCCGCGAATCTGCGAGGAAAACATCCCCATTCGGAGCTAAAACCATCCAGCGAGGCTCAACAAAATCACCCTCAGCAAAGACATTTACCTTAAAGCCTTTTGGCACCGTCAGAGTTGCGTTTGCAGGTTGACTGATGACCTTTGAAAAGCGTCCCGCGCTCTGTGTTGCATATGGCGGCGGTAGTTTCGCCGGATCATAAGAAAGGACGTTGGCCTTCTCAAAACTAACAACTGTCGGCAACGGCGGAGCTATGAACGGCGTAGGGGTCGGAGTGGGCGTTTGCGGAAGAGTGCCGGGAGCTTGCGCGAAAACAATTAAGCAGGAGGTTGCGTAGAGTAGAACGGCAGCGCCTATTTTTCTCATGTGATTCCTCTTATCCAGCGTTTTATCTATCGTCTCAAGATATTAGTGGACGCAAGCCCAATGCAACCGTTCTCTGCAATTCAACTCAAACTTACTAAAATAAAACAACTCCGATTTTGAACCTGACCGCGTGTTAATAATTCCGTCCTACGGGTCGGCTCGCTTACCGGACTCAGTGGCCTTCTCCGTTACGTCGAGCCGTGCCTTGCGAACGTCCGGACCTGCACCTGCGGTACCATCGGACCGGAAAGTGAAGATTTGATCTCTGCCGGCGACGTGACGCGGCCAGGTTGGCAGTCCCGATCCGTTCGGATCGCCCGTCCTGGCGAAGTTGACCCAATAGCTTTGGGCCATCCGGGAGACCGCAAGGTCCTCCGGTGTTGGCGCGCCGCCGCGGCCTCCGCCCAGCGTACCGAAGGCAAAGGGGACGTCGCCGCCGTGCGGGGATCCCGCTCGTAACTGTTCCCGCATCGCCGTCGGGACGTACGAGAACATGTACAGGTAGACAGGCGAACCGTGGGCAGCGAAGGCATTTGCGGCGAAGCGCGCCGGCTCGGCCTGGCCGAAATCATCGTTGGCCCGCGACACCATCGTGGCGAGGTCGGTCGTTCCGTCAGGATCGTAGGCCGCCTTCGCCTCGACGCTCCACTGGCCGTACCGGGCGAAGAACTCGTCCTTTGTGCGAGCCTTGATCCGGTTGCCTGCGGTATCGGCGCTGTTGCTGCCAAGCATCAGCGGGACGCGCGGTTGGCGGCGCGCCTTGTAGGCGGTCTCCGCTGTTTCAGTGATCAACCTGCCATCAAGAATCGGCGTCGTCTCGTAGGACGGCACAGTAACCCCTGACTGAGGCGGCGCGCCACGGAGAACCTCCTCGGCGCTGAGTCCGCGCAACTTTGCCAGAGCGGCCTGGTCCGTCCCCTCGATCCCCATCGATTTCGCGAAGTTGATCCCGATCGTCTCGGCCGACACCGGATAGTTCGGGTCAACGCCGTCCTTACGCATCGGCCGGGCGGTGAGCACGCTGTCCCTCGAACCGCCGGAGTGCACGATGGCCTTGTGGAACAGTCCGCGCGCCTGCGGCGAGGCGAGCATGCTATGGACGGAGACACCACCCGCGGAGAACCCAAAGATGGTGACGTTGTTCGGATTACCTCCAAAAGCAGCAATGTTCCGCCGCACCCACTGCAAGGCGGCAAGCTGGTCCATGTACGCGTAGTTGCCCTTATTCTCATGACGACGCTCGCTGCTCAGCGCAGGAAACGCGAAGAAGCCGAAGCGTCCAACTCGATAGTTCATGGCGACAAGGACGACATCCTGCTTGGCGAATTGAACGCCGGACGTTATGGGCGAGGAGCTCGAACCGAACACGAAACCGCCGCCGTAGATCCAGACCATCACGGGCAGATTGCGAGCGGCCGGATTAGCCGGACGCCAGACGTTCAGATACAGGCAATCTTCGGACGGATCATCGGCCGCAGGTGCGGCGGGGCGCGCTGCCGCGCCCGGAGGCGGCCCAAATCGTCCCTGCATACAGGGCGGGCCGAATTCCGCGGCCTGTCGCACTCCCGTCCACTTCGGCGTCGGTTGTGGTGGACGCCAGCGCAACTCACCGACCGGGGGTGCAGCAAAGGGAATTCCCTTGAAGGAGATCACGCCTTCGGCCTCGACCCCCTGCAACTGACCGCTGTCAACTTTCGCGATCGCGGAAGCCTGCTCTGGCTTGCCCTTGTTGGCTTCTTGTGCGCTTGCTGAACTAATAAGGGTGCCTGCGATCAGCGAGAGTGTGATGAAAAACTTCCGATGTTTCTTGCTCATAGAATTTGCTCCAGTGCTCACAACGGAATAGAAGTTCACCGAGGCGCCTGCGCGAGATTGTGATTGTCTAAAATTGCTCGCCGGGCTGTAGGGCCCGTCGGTGCGGAAGTGTATTTGGTGTTAGGGTTGCTGCTGTGGCTTATTCAATTTAACTGGTCTCATCAAACGCGAAAACGTGAGTGACCCCATCTTCCATTTGCCGTCCTCTTTGATATATACCTCAGTCACCATAAAAGCACTGATGACTTCGTTTCCACCGACCATTGCCACCAAGTCAATGTCGTTTAGCAAGATCGCGGTATTACCAAAGACATTCACTGAAGCAGAGTAGATTTCAGCTTTCTTGTACCAGATCATGCCACCTTTAATGACATCTAACTCTTGTTTTTTCCCCCAACTTCCTCCCATATGCACAAAAACAGAGTTCTCTTTAAAAAGGCCATTTAAAGACTCTACATTTTTGTC
>JAMQPI010000121.1 GCA_023717565.1 Pyrinomonadaceae bacterium
AGCAGGCTCCTGAGGGCGTAGCGAAAGTCTTTCAGCAATCCATCCATCGTGCTCAATCTCCCTGATGTTCGCTCGCCTTGATCTTTCGCGAGCGAGAGATTCCTGGTCCACCTTTACTCGCGAGCCCGGACCGAACGTGCGTGATCGGGTTTCATTACCGGCCGGCAACGGCAACGGCGATGGAAACGGACATCACGCCAACGCTTGGCACCGGCTTAGTGTCTATCGCAGTTAGAGACTAAGCGCTTATGGCGAGCATCGATTAACTTTCAAAATCAGAGCAACGACTTTTGAATCGATTCAATTTTTAGACACTGACGACTTAGCTAGTCGACTTTCAGGACCATCAGCGTCGCATCGTCCTGGACCGGACCATCGCTGAATTCACCTACTGCGGCCATGATCAGGTCTCGCAATTCCCGGGCGCTGAACTCTCCACCGAGGGTCAGCAATTCCTGCAATCGCTCTTCGCCAAATTCCTCACCTGACGCGTCGCGGGCCTCGGTGACACCGTCGGTGAAAAACACCAGGGTGTCGCCCACGCTCAACTCGATCTCACCCTGCAGATAATGTCGGTCCGGGAAGATGCCCAGGACCGGGCCACCTTCCTTCAACCGCAGGCAAGTGCCGCCACGCGCCAGCATGGGCGGGCAATGACCGGCGTTGGCGTATGAGAGTTTTCTGGTTTGGGTGTCCAAGAGACCGTAGAAGCAGGAGATGAATCTGTGCGGGACCATGTTTTGACACATGACTCTATTCACTTGTCCGCACAGTTCATATGGGGCCGCCTCAGCCGAAGCGAAGGACTTGAGCACCGCTTGCACATTCGACATCAGGAGCGCTGCCGGCATCCCCTTGCCCGCTGCGTCCGCAATGCAAATGGCGCTGTGACGATCATCAAACTTGAGCACATCAAAGTAATCGCCGCCGACAGCGCGAGCCGGCTGCCAGGAAACAGCGATCTCGATGCCGTCGATCTGGGGCAAGTCTTTCGGAAGTAAAGCCTCTTGAATCTCTTGCGACTCTGTCAGCTCCTGCTGCAGTCTGTAGTTAATGGTTTGGCGGGCCGCGTTCATTCGTCGGCGTTGGCGTCGCCTCCGCCCCAATTCGATTTGGGTGCGCACACTTTTGAGCAGTTCGGAGTTGTCCCAGGGCTTTAGCACGAAGTCGCGCACACCCCGGTGCATCGCTTCTACGGCCAGCTCTACTGAGCCCCAGGCTGTGAGCACCATGACAGGCAGCGTGCTATCGAAGGCGCGAATGTGAGTTATCAGCTCCAGACCTTCCTGACCCGACGTGGTGTCGCGGGCGTAGTTAAGGTCCATTAAGACCAGATCAAAATCTCGCTGCTTGATCGCCTCCAATACGGCCGCCGGAGAATTCACTCCTTCGGTTTGGTAGCCCGCTCCCCTGAGCAGCAAACGCAGCGCGGTTACGATGTCCGGTTGATCGTCCGCGATCAGCGCGCGTGCACCTGGTGCTCCCAAGATGTTTGGGTTAACGCTCTCCATGACGCTTTCAGTCGCTATCATTCTTTTGTTATCCAGCCGTCTTCGAGCCGGACGATCCGGTTGCCATAGGCGGCATTGACCTCGGAATGGGTTACCTGGACGATGGTGGTGCCTTCTTCGTTAAGTTTCTTGAACATCTCCATGATTTCTTTGCCCTGGCTTGAATGGAGATTTCCGGTGGGCTCGTCGGCCAGAATGATGCGCGGATTGGCGACGACTGCGCGCGCAATTCCCACCAGCTGCTGCTGACCACCGGACAGTTGGCTGGGAAACAGGTCCTTCTTGCCAACAATCTGAAATCGGTCCAGCGTGTCGCAAACAATCGACTCGCGTTCCTTCTTACCCACGTCACGATAGGACAGTGGCAGTTCCAGATTCTCAAACACCGTTTGATCGTCCAGCAGGTGATAACTCTGAAAAACGAACCCGATGTTGCTATTGCGTAGCTGGGCGCGTTTCTTGTGATCCAGCTTATGGACTGCCACCTCGTCGAAGTTGTACTCGCCGCTCCAGGACTGATCGTGCATTCCCAGAATGTGAAGCAGGGTCGACTTGCCCGCCCCTGACGGCCCCATGATCGACACAAACTCGCCCGGCTTGATGTCCAGGTCGATCCGGCGCAACACGTAAGTCTTGTTGATGCCCTGCGAGAAAGCCTTTTCGATGTTACGCAGACCAATCATGCAATCGCTCCGAATCCGCTCTCTTTCAATTCTCTCTTGGCATCTTCGATCTCGCGGCGATTGGCTCCGGGTTCTTCCTCGACAATGAGCCCGTCAAAAAGATGGACGATCCGATCGGCGTGCTGGGCGTAGCGTGGATCGTGCGTCACCATACAGATGGTTGCGCCCCCACGGTGCAGCTCTCGCATTAGCTCCATCACCGCTTCGCCGTTGGTCGAATCCAGGTTTCCGGTAGGTTCGTCAGCCAGCAGGATGCTGGGTTGGCCGCCGACAGCGCGGGCCACCGCGACCCTCTGTTGCTGACCGCCGGACAGCTGGCTCGGAAGGTGTTTGGCGCGATGGGCCATGCCCACACGTTCGAGGGCTTCAGTCACGCGCTGCTTGCGGTCCGCCGAGTTCATGCCTCGATAGGTCAGGGGCAACTCGACGTTTTCATAGACGGTGAGATCGCCGATCAGGTTAAAGCTCTGAAAGATGAAACCAACTTCGCGATTGCGAATGCGTGCGCGCTGTGACAGGGAAAGGTTTTCGACCGGGTGATCATTGAGTACGTACTCGCCATCGGTCGGCGTATCGAGCAAGCCGAGAATCGACAGCAAGGTGGACTTACCGCAACCCGAAGGCCCGGCAATTGAGACATACTCACCTTTTTTGATGTCCAGGTGGATTCCGGAAAGCGCGTGCGTCTCGACTTCGTCTGTGTAGAAGACTTTCTTGACGTCGGCCAGGTGAATCAGGGGATCAGATGAACTCATCTCAGGCTCCTTCGATGTTTTTTTGAACTATTACTGCTCTAACTGTGAACACCGCAGATTGGGTTTCTATGGCAACTTCAAAACTCTATTCAGCGCACGCGGATCTCGTTGTAGTTGTCCCAGGCCGAAGTGTCAGACAGGATTACTTGATCGCCTTCGCGCAGTCCGCTGACGATTTCGATCGTGCTAACCGAAGCCCGGCCCAGTGTCACTTGAGTACGCACGGCGTCCTGCCCGTCAGGTGTCAACTTGAAGATACCGACAGTCTGCCGTCCCTGCCCAAAGGCAGGCCGGCCCATGTTCAGACAATTGTCGAGACGTTCCAATTCGATGGTGCCGTCCACGCTCAGATCGGGCCGAGCACTCGCTGGTAGCGGCCCAATGAGTTCAGCGTCGATTACGAACGTGCCTTCACGGGCGGCTGGGTCAATGCGGGAAACGCGGGCCTGGATGATTCCATTGCGCGTGTCTACTTCGACTGGTTGGCCGAGTTTGACGTCCGTGATCTGGGTTTCGGCAATCCTGAGTTCGGCCTTGAGCGAAGCGGGATCGGCAACGCGCGCCATATTGAATCCGGGTGTCACCTGCTGGCCCACTTGCACCAAAACCTGTTGCAGCACTCCGTTGGTGCCGGCCCGTACTTTTAGCGCATCAACCTGACTCTTCTTTAGCGCGGCCAGTGCACGCAACTGGTCAATGCGAGCCTGCTGGGCGTTAATCTGTGCCTTGGTCGCCTTGCTGCTGATCTCCAATCTTTGCTGTTCGACCCTGAGCCGGTTGGCCAGGTCCTGCACGCGGACCCGAGCAACCTTCAACAGAATCAACGGCACGAGACCCTGCTTGCCAAGGATTTCATCGGTCTCAAGTTGCATTTTTGCCTGACTGTACTCCGCATTGATGCTGGCGATTGCCGACTGCTGCGTCATGCCATCGCTTTCCAGACGCACTTTCAGATTCTCCTGGTCGGCTTGCGCGGCTTTCATTTGAAAGTCCGCGTCAATCGCCTGCTGTTCCATCTGCGGATTTGTAAGCTCGAAGATCACTGTCGCAGTGGTAACTTCGACGCCCGGCTCGACCAGGATCTTTTCCAAACGTCCGTCGGCCGGAGCCGGAACCCAGCGAGTTAACTGTGGCACCAGCGTGCCGTTGCCGCGCACCTGGCGCACGAACTGGCCGCGTTTGACGGTGTCGATCACCGCCGTGGATCGATCGAGAGTTGGGGCCGCCGGCTTTAGTTTTGTCAGACCGACAGTAATGCCGCCGACGGCGACCAGACCGACGACGATGAGCACGCCATTGCGGATGCGCTTTTTGAGTTTGGATTTTCCGGGACGTTTAATATCCATGAACTTCTTTCAGAATCAGTTCAGCCTGCAAGCCTAC
The DNA here is from genome assembly GCA_023717565.1 of Pyrinomonadaceae bacterium. Lineage (GTDB taxonomy): Bacteria > Acidobacteriota > Blastocatellia > Pyrinomonadales > Pyrinomonadaceae > PSRF01. Next base: position 4,333 of record JAMQPI010000121.1, read on the forward strand.
CTCGCTTGGGCCAAATGAATTTGTGGAGAACTGTGCATGCCAATTTGAGAGCGGCGAAAGGTGCACGGGAAGTGTTCTAAAAATCCAGGACGACAAACTTCTCCGGCAACTACACAGTCCCCCGGGAAGCAGGGATAACAAAGGCCGTGCCAACGCCATCCTCCGAACGTGCTCATGGGCCAAAGGGTCGTTTCAGCCAATGTTATCGATATGCTTTGTCGTCTTCTTGATTGAAACCATCATTGGAGGTGCTGGGAGCCGAGTCGTCCGAGCAGTGAAACCGTTTCGCTTTCGGGACGTTAGAATCCCACTTTCGACAAAACTTCAAAATCTCGTATGCTGCTACGGCGGAACACGCGGCTAGAGTTGACCGGAGGAAAGGCCCGGTTCGACAATCAGATCCGATGCCCAAGAAACCAAAGCTGTCAAAATCCATGACCGAAGATCAGTTTAGGAATGGGTATTGGTACGCTGTTGAAATAAAGGCCTTCGCCAATGAAATCGGCATCCCATCAGCGTCCAAGCTTCGCAAGGACGAGCTCGAAAAACTCATTGAGCATTTTTTGCGAACCGGGGAAGTAAGAAGTCCGCCTAGACAAATTCTCTCAACCTCGGGAGTTAGAGATATTGACATGGGACTTGATCTCAAACTTCCCGTAGTCAGATATACGAGCAACAGAGAAACGAAGGACTTTATTGTCAAAGAAGCCCTGAAGATCGCTCCAAATCTAAAGAGGAAATCAGGAGCCCGCTATCGACTCAACCGCTGGCGTGAGGAGCAGAGGGAAACGGGCAACAGAATCACATATGGTGATTTGGTAGAACAATATATCAAGCTGAACCAAATGGAGGGCAGTTTTCCACAGGTTCCTTCGGGCAGATATATCAACTTTCTATCTGATTTTTTGGCCGCGGAAAAGAACTCGACAAGGAAACAAGCAGTGCACGTCTGGGCCCAATTGAAGAAGTTGGACATTCCCAAGAACTATCGAGCCTGGAAGAAATATTCCTCCGGAAACAGAAAAAGCCGGTTGAAATTGTAGGGGCGTCCCTCCCAGGAAACGTCTTACCACTTACCCTAGCGATCCTGGTTCTTTGGTGTGGTACGCGCTACTCCCACGGTCATGAACTGGGTCCGGCACAGCTGACAGGTCGGCGTTCTCTGTCTTGCGCCGCTGGTTTTCTTGCTCGAGGGCACGGCGGATGTTCGGGTACACTTCAATGACTACTTCGAGGTCTTTACGTCTCAGCTTATAAAGCGAACACGGAGTCATGGCCGTCACGGTCGCGTTGCGTGGGCGGCGTTCCATGAGCGCGGCCTCTCCGAAGAAGTTGCCGGCCATCAGGGTGGCAACGTGACGCCAGTCATTCCCCTCGCGACGGGAGATGCGGACGACTCCGCGCGCAATGATGTAGAGCGCGTCGCCCGGATCACCTTGGCTGAAGATCACGCCTCGGGCGGCGACGGTTTGTGCGTGCAGACGAGCGGCGAGAACAGAGAACTCTTCCGGCGGGAGATCACGCAGGAAGGGGACCGTGCGTAGCAGCTCTTCGGGCGTGGTCTTGAGTTTGGCGATTTCATGTCCGCGCAGGCTGCGCATTTCCTGTTCTAGTTCCGCCGTCAGGTGGTCCGCAACCGATGAGGGCAGCGTGCCGCCGCGCGCCTGCCGTTCGACGAAGGCGAGCTCCGTCAGCAAAACCAGCCGCCGACCAAGTTGCTCCTGCAAGTCGTGGACGAACTCGGGGAACTGTTCTGCGGTATGGTCGAGATGTTGCTGCGCCGCCTGGTTGCGAGCGCGGTAGGAACTGACGACTTCTTTCAGCACGCCTGTGGGGATGGTTTCGAGTCGCGACAAGTTCTCGAGCATGTCGAGTGCTCGGCTGCTCGCCTGGTACTCGCCCCACGCCACATCATAGTCGAGAGCGACGCGCCGCAGACGAAGGCGTTCGGCTAGGAACGAGGCAAAGCGCACGCGATCCAGCAGGCGCAGTACGAATCGTCCAATGCGATGACGATGCAATTCGCGTATGTGCGTAACGAGGTGGACACCCCGGTAACGCATCGCGTCCTGTTGCATGCCGGCCACAAGCGTGAGTTCACGGAACGCGGGTTCACTTAATTGACCTTTATCGAACAGGTCGGCGTAAGCGGAGCGCTCTTCGGCGAAAGCGCGCAGGAACACGATCCGTCGTTGCTGCTTGTGATTCAGTTCCCGGTGCGTCAGCTCGTTGAGCTCCGCTTTCGATTCCTGGAGTCTTCGCTCGCATTCCGCGTGCAGGCGTTCGGCAATTGAGGCATTGAAGAGGCTGACAGCGAGGAGGTCGGGCAGCCGCGAGAGCGACCGCCGCCGGGCGGCGAATAAAGCTTCGAGACGTGCGAAGCGGTCAGCGAGCGGAGGCTGGTCCAAGCCAAGCCGTCGCACCAGCCGCTCAATTGTCAGACCTTTAACGAGCAGCGTGAACAGCACTGCTCCCATCACAAGCGCGACGAAGGTTTCGCGTTCCGGGAACGCGGGCAGGCTCAACACGATGGCCAGCGCGACCGCCCCGCGCAGTCCGCCCCAGAACATCACGGCCCGGTACGCTCGGTCGATTGGTTCCGCGCCCGGACGCCGCCCGATGAGCGCGGTCAATCCGTAAATCACTACGGCGCGAGAAGCGAGCATCGCAACGATGACCCACATGAGCAGCCCCGCGTTCGCCCACAACTCTGAGAGGTCCACGCGCAAGCCCACCATCAGAAAGATCAGCGCGTTGGCAATGAAAGCTATGTAAGCCCAGAACTGGTCAAGGTGATGGCGTATGCGCAAGCTGATCTTCATTCGCCCCCAGCCGCCGACCGTCAGTCCGGCAGCGAGGGTCGCCGTCACGCCACTGACGTGAAAAACCTCTTCAGCAAGCAGGAACGAGAGGTAAGCGAGCGCTGTCGTCAAGGTGATCTCTATATATAGGTCGGAGCCAATTGCGCCGAGTAAGTAACCGGAGATCAGGCCGAGAATCACCCCGACCACCAACCCGCCAACAAAAACGATCACGAAGTCGAGTACGCCGCGCACCGCGACTCCGCCCGACACGGTGCCCGCTAAGAGCACGCCGAGCATTATGCGAGCGAGCACTATCGAGGTGGCGTCGTTAAATAGGCTTTCGCCTTCGACAAGGATCGTCAACCGCCGCGGTGCTCCGAGCCGCTTGAACAGGCTGATAACCGCAACCGGGTCGGTCGCGCTGAGTATCGCGCCGAGCAGCAGTGCCGCAGTCAGTGAGAACGGAGTCGCGAGCGTGACGATGAGGCCGATTAAAAGCGTCGAGAGCAGCAGCCCCGGCACGGCTAGGGTCAGGACAGTGCCGATGTTCTGGCGCAGCAGGCGCGGGTCGAGATTGAATGCCGACTCGAAGATAAGCACCGGCAGGAAAACGTAGAGGATCAGAGCGGGCGATATTTCTAGATCGCCCATTGCCGGAAGGACCTGCGGGAAGACGGTGGCAGTTGATGACAACGCCACGCCGATTAAGACCAGCGCGACTGTAAATGGGAACTTAAGCCGCCTGGTCAGAACTAAAACTGCGACCGCGATCATCAACAGCGCGATGACGCCGCCGACTATTTGAGGGATGTGTGACGTTTCAGACATGAACGATGCAAGCCTTTTCGCAAAAGGGGATAGACACTTACGTTCGGCTCAATATCGTTGTCTTCGCCACCGCGGTTTCATCCTTTTAGGTGATAGGGCACGCTGATGACGATGACGCCCTCCTTGAACAGGAGCGCGCCTTTGAGCATTAGCGAACTCTGATTGTGGAGCAGGTGTTGCCACCACCTGGCGGGAACAAATTCCGGTAACAATATAGTGACCACATCATTCTCGTTCTTTCGTTCGAGGCGAGCGATGTAACGCAGCAGCGGACGGGTAAGTTCGCGATACGGTGATGGAAGCACCACTAGTTTCACTCCAGCTCCCCAACGCTCCCATTTTTCACGTAGCTTCGCGGTGGCCTCTTCATCGAAATCCACATAGACCGCCTGCACGTGATCCGGGGCAATGGACTTGGCATATTGCAGCGCACCGACGACGCCGCGATGGATGCCAGAGATCGGCACGATGACCGTGTGCTTGATCGGACGGAGATCTTCAAGTCCCTCAGTGGATAGCTGTTTCGCCACGCCCACATAGTGGTCGTGAATGGCGCGAAACATGAACACGAGTAGAGGAATAACTACCACCACTATCCACGCCCCGTGGATGAACTTGGTGGTAATGAAAACGCAGAGCACGGTGAAAGTAGCAACGGCCCCGACCGCATTAATGACAATGGATTTCTTCCAGTGAGAACTGTCCGTCACCTGGTCCGTGATGAAGGTCGATCCGCGTTCCTCAGAAGCTGCCAGTTGGACATCCGGCTCAGCATCTACGGTACTCTCAGTGAAATGGATGTCTTCCTGTGGACCTTTAGGCGGCTTTTTGTTCAGGATCTGTGCTCGTTCTTTTAGCCAATGCCGGACCATGCCGGTCTGTGAAAGGGTGAAAGAGAGAAAGACGCCTACGGCATACAGGGGAATCAGCCGGCTCGTATCTCCTGCAAACACGATTACGAGAACGCTGGCAAAGATCGCCAGGATCACAATCCCATTCGAGAACACCAGCTTGTCGCCGCGGTTGGCGAACTGGCGGGGCAGGAAACGATCTCGCGCTAATAGACTGCCCAGCCGCGGGAAGTCGGCAAAGGAAGTGTTAGCGGCCAGTACCAGTATTAATGCCGTCGCGATCTGAACGACGTAGTAGAACCAGGCCATGGAGCCAGTGAACACGATTCTCGCAAACTGCGAAATGACGGTTTCACTCGCGTGTGGATGGACGCCATAAAGATAAGCAAGGACACTCGTTCCAAGAAACATCACCGTGAGGAGTACGGCCATCCATACCAACGTCACCGACGCGTTTGTCGCTTCAGGTTTCTTGAAAGCTGGTACGCCGTTGGAGATCGCTTCGATACCTGTGAGGGCTGCACAGCCGTTCGAGAAAGCCCCCAGCAGCAGAAACAGCGTCAAAGGTTGAAGGCTATATCCTTCAGCCGTCTTGATCTCGTCAGTGCCCGGGACAGGTGTCGCGCCACCATAGGTGTAGTAGCTGAATAGCCCGTAACCAATCATGAAGAGGAAGCTGATGAGGAAAGCGTAGGTAGGCGCGGCGAAAAGGCTACCCGATTCGCGCACGCCACGCAGGTTGGCAATGGCAATGAAGGTTATGAAAACTAGACAGAGGAATACCTTGTGTTGGTCCAACCAGGCATAGCGCGTTCCCTGGGCCATTGAAGTGATAGCCGCGACGCCGGCGGCGATCGAAACGGCAACGGTAAGCACATAGTCAACCAGTAGTGATGCGCCGGCGACAAGTCCCGCATAAGTGCCGAGGTTCTCTTTGGCAACAATGTACGCCCCGCCGCCCGATGGGTAGGCATGAATCGTCTGCCGGTAACTGGTCGCAACGATGACCAGCAGAACGCCAATGCCGATCGAGATCGGCACCACGTACCTGAAAGCTCCCGCTTGACCGTAGGCTGCGGCGACCGCTAGCACGAGCAGGATTTCCTCAGTAGCGTAAGCTGTAGAAGACAGGGCATCGGAAGAAAAGACCGCTAGGGCAGTCTTCTTCGAGAGACGCTCGTGCGCAGCTTGCTCAGTTCTTAAGGCCCGCCCGATGATAAAACGTTTGAGTTCCGCTGCCACAGTTGTCATCCTCCGGGAGTGTGTTCATAACTCAGCTTTTTACATCGTAGACCTAAGTGCTCTGCCAGCGCGCCGCCACAGGTAGTTCGTCAATGCCGACGTCCGTAATCACGAGTCTCTTCATTGGAGGGACTTTTCCTTCCTTCCATAAGTAATCGCTTAGCAGACGTTCGGCCTGAGTGGTCCAAAACGAGTTCTCGGCCGGAAGTCTCCTTCTTGTCATGCGCTCTACATATCCGACGGCTTCCTCGTCGATCTGCACCAACACTTCATGCTCGCTTCCGTCGGGGCTCTTAACCAGGAAGCGACGTTCGTTTGGTTCTTGCCGGACGGCGTCGGAGTTTAAGATCGTGAAACCGTTCATGGTGATAATTTGAATGAGCGGCTCGCCTGAATCTCTTTGTGGAGGTGCCGGGGGGACTAACGTTACGGATGTCTGTTTAGCAAGGGATGCCGCGACAGCGTTGCGCAGAATTTCGGGGGTCATTGGCTTGCGCACGAAATCGGTCGCGCCCAGCTTCATGGCATCCACGGCGAGCTCAATCGAAGCGTACGCGGTTGACATGATCACCCGCGCATTTGATTGTCGTTCCTTGATTTGCCTGAGCGTTTCGAGACCGTCCATACCCGGCATTCTTTGGTCCAGCAACACGGCGTCCCAACTCGACCCGCTCCCGAAAGCTTCCAAGCCACGCTCACCATCCGCCGCTTCACCAACCTCGTAGCCAGCCGCTTCCAGGGTTAAGCGCGTTACGCGACGAATATTCTCTTCATCATCGATGATCAGAACGCGTTTGCTCATACCCCGATCTCCTTCCCCGTTTGCGGCCCCTCAACCTCACCCTGTGATGCGCCGTAAGCCCTGATTGACATCTATGACTAATCTCCCAAACCATACGTGACAACCCCTGTCCGATCAATGCATTTGTCCTGAGATCAGACTGAGCCGTTGTGGTATGGACCTTCTATATCGATGCTATTGTTGCGCTTTAGGACTAACCTTAGAATCACTGTTGGAGAAGGGGTGATTTGATGGCCAGACCTCATATGTGTTGAGCACGGTCTTTTCCTTGACGCTCCTTGGCGAATTTCTCTAACTCATCCGCGTCAACGCCCTTTAATACCAACCTTCCACTAGCGGGAACTGCCCCATCATTCCAGATGAAGTCGCTGATGAATCGTTCGGCTTGCTCCGTCCAGAAGGCCCGGTCAAGCGGCAATCGATTCGCTACTGGTTCAACCGATGCGGTAGCCTCGGATGAAATCTCGACCACAACCTCCTGTTCTCGCCCATCAGGCTTCCTCACGAGAAAGTGTCGCTCATCTGATTTCTGTAGCGATCCGCCATGAACGTCCGCGCAGCGTAGAATCGTGAAGCCGTTCATTGTCACTGCGAGGCGCTGTGGCGCTTGGGCTTCGGCAGCTACTCTATCCGGGGATGTCCGCGGCTCGCTTGATTTCAAGAGAGCGGCGGCCACTGCATTCCGCACAATTTCGGGTGTCATCGGCTTGCGCACGAAATCGCTGGCGCCGAGCTGCATCGCTTCAACTGCCAGCTCTACAGAAGCAAATGCAGTCACCATAATGACGCGGGCGGTCGGGGCCAGCACCTTGATCCGTTTCAGTACTTCGATCCCGACCATACCCGGCATCTTCTGATCTAACAGGATGACGTCCCACAACGCGTCGCTGCCCAGAATTGCAAAAGCCTCCATCCCGCTTCCCGCTTCGCCAACTTCATAACCGGCCGCCTCGAGCGTCAGGAGCGTCATCTGACGAATGTTCTCTTCATCGTCAACCACTAATACGCGTTTACTCATTTGCATTCCTCGCTAAACGGACACCGTCACTCAGGCACAGATCCGGGCGGCGTTACCAAACCGGGTGCACTGCCCGTTCAAAACAGACCAGCAGCTCAACCTGAGCCATTCCCAACAACCGGCAGAGTAAAGGTGAAGGTCGTTCCTCGTTCCAGTTCCGACTGCACGCTAATCTGCCCGCCGTGTGCCTCAACAATTGATCTCGAGATGGCCAGGCCTAACCCCGCTCCACCAGTTGTCGCACCCGGCACCTGCACGAACTTATCAAAGATGTGCGTCAAGTATTCCTTGGGAACCCCACTACCGGTATCAGAGACTGACACGGCGATCTGTTCTCCCCGACGCTCGGCGCTAATTCCGATCTCGCCGTGCTTAGTATGGCGAATGGCATTTGTCACCAGGTTGCTGACGACGCGCTCAATTTGCGTGCGGTCAGCCAGGACCGAAGGGAGATCCACCGGAGTCACAAGTCGAAGCGCAAGCCCTTTTGCTTCTACTTGTGTGCGTAATCGTTCGGCAGCCCCTTTGATTAGATCATCTGCGCGAAGAGAAACGAGTTGAGGCTTATCCTCACCCGCCTCAATTTTGGAGAGATCGAGCAGATCTTGCATCAACTTATCCAGTCGCTCGCAGTCCTGACGGCACGCCTGGAGCACTTCTGCCTGTTTGTCGGTTAACTCCCCCACCGCTCCTTCGAGCAGCAGGTGCACGCCCATCTGCACGCTCGTGAGCGGCGTGCGCAACTCGTGTGAGGCGGTCGCGATAAAGTCGGATTTAAGCCGGTCGATCTCGCGTAGATGGGTAATATCTTCAAGCAGTGTGACAGCGCCCACGATGTGATTCTCGTTGTCACGCATCGGCGTCGTGCGCAGACGAAATGCGCGCTGCGAACCATCAACGGCCAACGGCAGGACCGAAGCAGCGCCTTCGCCAGCTACCGGACGCTGCGACTGCAGGGCTTCGGCTACGGCGTATGCAAGGCGGCTGTCGCGCGCGACTTCTCCGACGTGCTTGCCTTTGTATTCCGCTTCCGGACCGAAGATCTCTTCGGCAGCCGGGTTGAGCTTCGTAACACGGCCGTCAGCGTCCGTCACCAGCACCGGATCGTAAAGCGAGTCGATGGCGGCTTCGGTGGTCTGCTGCGCCACAACAAGTTCTCCCATGTCCGAGCGTCGCAGTTGGCGGATTCGTTCTGCCATGCGGTTGTATTCGGCCGCGAGAATGCCGACCTCGTCGTGCGACGTTACCTCCACCTTCGCGTTGAGGTCGCCACCTGCGATGCGGACTGTCGTCGCGGTGAGTTGGCGCAACGGCTCGACAATCCTGTTGGCCATGAAAAGTGCGAGAAATATCCCGGCGATGACCAGTATGGCTGCAATTGCCAAGGTGGTAAGGAACCAGCTCCGAGCGACGCCGGCAGCCGCTTCCGACTTTAGTAACATCGCGCGCTGGTTGAGCTGCAACAGGTTGTCGCATTCCCCGCGCAGCCGATTGAATAGCGGTTCGAGCCGGGTGAAGTATTCGCTGCTGGCTTTGACGTTCTTCGCCGTTGCGTCCTGCGCGGCCAAAGGATCAGAACGTTGATCATTTAAGTTGGTAATAAAAGCGTCAAAGACCCGGTAATATTCGTCGCGTCCGCGACGGATCGTTTCGATGAGTTCAGTTTCACCTGGCTCTGTAATGTTATTCGCGGCTTTATTAAAAGCCGCATCGAATTTCTTTCTGTGTTCCGCGAGCTGCTTCAGAGCGCGCTCGCTTTCGCCCTGAAGCGCGAAGAGAGCAGCCGAATCCTGGCGCTCCAGGCTTTCCTTCATATCCTGAGCGGCAACCACCGAGTCATAGTTATTTAGAATGATTCGGCCCGATACGTCACCCATCTCGCGCAATCGCCAGGCGCTCCACCCGCCGAGCACGGCCAGCGCCGCCACGAAGATCAGGTATCCGCTCAGCAGTTTGGTTCTTAAATTCATATTGCTTCCCAAGTCCTAGCGCGTCCTCTTCAGGCGTCCGAAACTTCTCTCCCATCGCCTTCCGCATGTTCCAACGGGACCACCTGGACGGTCGCATCCCTAACTTCATTCAGGAACCGGTTAATCACGGACCCGTGCATTAGAATGTCCCAGCGCGAGCGGGCCGACTGGCCGAAGATGACGTGGGTGATGCCCTTGCTCCGGGCGAACTTGATAAGCTCGTCGGCCACGCGACGACCACTGAGTTTGACTACTTTAGCTCCCAGCTCTTCGGCGAACCGGATGTTCTCCTGGAGAGCCGCATAGTCAGGAGGCCTGATGCGGCCAGGCTCTTCACTTGGTGTTTCGACATAGACCGCATACCAATCGTTTGCCAGTCGCCCCGCGATTCTTGAACCGACGCGCAGAAGTTTTTTCGCGCTCCCGCGTGAGGCCATGCAGACCATCACCTTTTCGGGAATTACGGCCTGCTCCAGTCCTTCGCGTTCACGATAGTATTGTGATTTGGAGGCCTGATCCTGCGCCACTTGTCGCAATGAAAGTTCGCGCAGGGTAGAAAGATTTCCTTTGCGGAAGAAGTTGTTGAGCGACTGTTCGATCTTCTCGACTCCGTAGATCTTTCCCTGCCTCAGGCGCGTCCGCAGCGTGTCGACCGAAACATCGACGTTTACCACTTCATCGGCTCGCCGCAGGAAATGGTCCGGAACGGTTTCGCGTACGCGGACGCCCGTGGTGCGCGCTACAGCATCATTCAACGATTCGAGGTGCTGGATGTTGACCGCAGTGATGACGGAGATGCCAGCGTCCAACAGATCGAGCACGTCTTCGAAGCGTTTGCGATTCTTCGAGCCGGGAACGTTCGTGTGCGCCAATTCATCAACAATCGCAACCTTGGGACGGCGCGCAATGACTGCTTCCACGTCCATTTCTTCCAACGTGACGTTGCGATACTCGATCCTGCGCAGGGGCACGCGCTCGAGATCGGAAATCAAGGCTGCTGTTTCGGCGCGTCCATGGGTTTCAACCACGGCAACCACAATGTCCACACCCTGGCGCTTGAGCGCATGCGCGTCTTCAAGCATCTGGTAAGTCTTGCCGACTCCGGGAGCTGCACCTATGTACACGCGCAAACTCGCCCGCTCACCCTGATTAAGTTTGGCAAGCAGCGATTCTGGTGACGGTCGATGATTGTCGTCTCTCATTAAGCAATGGTCAGTAAGTACTCATCAGTAAGTGCTCGATAATCGGGCCTAAAGCCAGTGCAGGAAAGTAGCTCAGTCCTCCCACGATGAGCGCCGTGCCTACCACCAGCACGCCGAAGGTAAAGGTGTAGGCCGGCAGCGTGCCGAGCGTGGCTGGCCTGCGTTGCTGCATGGCAAAGGAGCCTGCCAGCGCGAGCACCGGAATCGCCAGTCCGAACCTCCCCATCATCATTGCCACAGCAGTCGTCCCGTTGTAGAAAATGCTGTTCGCGGAAAGGCCGGCGAAGTTCTGGCCGTTGTTGGCAAACGAAGATGCGTAAGCGTACAAAATCTCCGTGAAGCCATGCACGCCGTCGTTCGTCGTTAGTCCTGCCAGCCCCGCCTTCGTCATGATAGCGATAGCCGTTAGGAGAAGCACCGCAATCGGCGCGGCTAGTGTATAGAGCATTATGTATTTGATTTCCGTGATGCCGATTTTTTTTCCGAGATACTCCGGGGTGCGCCCCATCATCAATCCGGAGAGAAACAGCCCCACCAACGCCACGAGAATGATGCTGTACAGCCCTGTACCCAGTCCGCCGAAAACGATTTCGCCGAGTAGCATATTGGCGAGCGGCACAGCGCCGCCAATCGGGGTGTAGCTGTCGTGCATGGAGTTGTAAGAACCTGTCGCGCCGTTGGAAGTGGTGACCGCGGTCAATACCGAACCACTGATACCGAAACGGACTTCCTTGCCTTCCATGTTGGCACTTGAGCCGAACTGAGGCGCCGTATCGGCGTGATTCACTTCGCGCGCAACGAGCGGATTGCCGTGCTGTTCCGCCCAGTCACAGGTCAGCAGGCCGCCAGCGAAAAGAAAGACCATCGCCCACAGTAGGACCCAACTTTCGCGCAAGCGGCCAGTCATTCTCCCGAACGTGTTGACGAACGCAGCCGGCAGCACGACGATGAGCAGCATCTCGAAAAAGTTGGAGAAGGGGGTAGGGTTCTCAAATGGGTGCGCACCGTTGACGTTAAAGAATCCGCCTCCGTTCGTGCCTAGATTCTTAATCGACTCTAAGGCCGCCACAGGACCCTGGGCGAGTATCTGGGTGCCGCCCCCAAGCATCGTGGCTTGCGTGTACGGGCTGAAGTTCATTGGCACGCCTTGCCAGACCAAGATGAGACTCGCCGCTATCGACAGTGGCAGCAAGATCCAAAGCAACCCGCGCACCAGATCAACCCAGAAGTTACCTAGTTTATCAGTCTGCTCACGCGCTAATCCGCGAATAAAAGCAACGCCGACCGCGAGTCCGGCAGCGCCAGCGAGAAAGTTTTGTGCGGCGAGGCCGACGAGCTGAGAAAAGTAACTCATCGTCGTTTCGCCGCCGTAGGCCTGCCACGTCGTAGTGGTCGAGAAGCTAACGGCGCTGTTCATCGCCAGATCGGATGTGAGCGGCGTCGTAAGATAAACGGGGTCGTAAAAGGGGAGCAGGTACTGTAGGCGCAGTATCAGATAAAGGAGGACGGTTCCGAAGAGGCTGAAGAGGACAAAGGAAACAGCGTACTGTTTCCAATCCATTTCGAGCGATGAGTCAACACGCGCAAGCTTGTAAATCAGGCGTTCGACGGGGCGGAGCAAGAAATCGAGCCATGTCCGATTGCCCTCGAAGACGCGTGTCATGTAGCCGCCAACCGGCTTGATTAGAATAAGCACTACCAGGAGAAAGCTCCCGTACTGAATTAGACTCGGCCAGGTCATACACTAGAAATCCGCCGCCTTAGCGTTTCAGGAGTGAACGTTGAATCTTGACCGACATCACTAAGGAGCGGTGGTCGCGGCTTTAGCTGGCATCGGCTTGTGGCGATCGAGATCAAGATTAAGCTCCAATACGTTGACAACCGGTTCGCCCAGAAAACCGAACTGCCGACCTTGGGTGTGCGCGGCAACAATCTTGCGCACCTGCTCCTCGGCCATGCCCCTCTCTTTCGCGACACGTGGCAGTTGAAACTCGGCGGCTGCCGGTGAGATGTGCGGATCGAGTCCCGAGCCCGAAGTGGTTACCAAGTCGATGGGGATCGGCTTGCCTTGATTCTCGGCTTGTAACTTCTCTACATCAGCTTTGACGCGGTCGATCAATTTTCTATTTGTGGGCCCAAGATTGGAGCCCGAGGATGCGCCAGCGTCGTAGCCGTTAGCGCCGGCGGCTGACGGGCGCGAGCGAAAATAGCCGGGGGAAGAAAACGGCTGTCCAATCAGACGCGAGCCGATCACCGTTCCGTCAGCGCTCTTGATTAGTGACCCGTTCGCCTGGTCAGGAAAGATCACCTGCGCGAGGCCCGTTATCACCAATGGGTAAATCAGACCCAGAAGCACGGTCGTCACAATCGTCATCAGAATTGCTGTTACTAGATTTTTTTTCATGGTTCTTTGTCCGTTGTCAGTGGTCAGTCGTCAGTTTAAGCGCGTCTTACAGACGACTGGCAACTGACCCTCCCTAAGCCAATCCAACCGCAGTGATGATCATGTCGATCAGCTTAATGCCAATGAACGGCACGATCAGACCGCCCAACCCATAAATTAACAAATTGCGTCTCAACAGTGAGGCGGCGCTCATCGGACGATACTTCACTCCTTTTAGCGCGAGCGGAATCAACGCGATG
>JAMQPI010000152.1 GCA_023717565.1 Pyrinomonadaceae bacterium
AAACAGAGTAAATTAAGAGGACGATATAACTGTGGCTGAAATTCAATACTACGGGACCGGACGACGAAAGACCTCGACCGCGCGTGTTTATCTGCGCCCGGGCGCCGGTGAAGTTGTGGTCAATCGCAAACCTTTCGATACATACTTCCCCAACGAAACATTGCGAATGATCATCCGTCAGCCGCTGCAACTGACTGAAACCACTAGCAAGTTTGACTTGTTGATTAACGTTAGCGGCGGTGGACCGTCTGGCCAGGCGGGCGCGATTCGCCATGGCATTACCCGCGCGCTGATGGAATTCAATGCTGACCTTCGTCCGATGTTAAAGCAAGCAGGTCTGGTCACGCGCGACCCCCGCATCAAAGAGCGCAAGAAGTATGGCCAGAAGGGCGCGCGCAAGCGCTTCCAGTTCTCGAAACGATAAGTTCGATTTTTGATTTTAGATTTTTGATTTTAGATTGGTTTAGAGCGTGACCCTGCCAGGCTAACGGTCATTTCCGCCAACTTCAAATCGCAAATCAAAAATTGGCAATCAAAAATCACTTGAAACCATTGTCGTGGCTCGGATTGGTTGCCCTCCACAGTGAGGGCGCGGAGTCGCGGCGAGTACATTAAACCAGTTCACAAAGGAGAATAAGTTTGGTTTCGGTTACGATGAAAGAACTTCTGGAGGCTGGCGTACACTTTGGCCACCAGGTACGGCGTTGGAACCCGAAGATGAAGGAATACATCTTCGGTGAGCGCAATGGCATTTACATTATTGACCTGCAAAAGACGCAGCGTATGTTTCGGGAGGCGATCAACTTCGTCACCACTCTGATCGCCGAAGATCGCGGCAAGACAGTCCTCTTCGTTGGTACCAAGCGCCAGGCTCAGGACGCCATCCGGGAAGAGTCGGAACGCTGTGGCCAGTATTACGTCAATCAGCGTTGGCTGGGTGGTCTGCTGACCAATTTTCAGACGGTCCAAAAGTCGATCAAGCGCCTCCGGGATCTGGAAGCGATGCAAACTGATGGTCGCTACGAAAAGCTGACCAAGAAGGAGCGCATCAAACTCGATCGCGAACGGGAAAGTTTGAACAAGAATCTTTCAGGTATCAAGACGATGGGCCGGCTGCCGGACGCGATTTTCATCATCGACGTGCGCAAGGAAGAGATAGCAGTTGCTGAGGCGAACCGGTTGGGCATCCCGATTGTCGCCGTCGTAGACACAAATTGTTCGCCTGAAGGAATTGACTATGTCATTCCCGGGAACGACGACGCTCTGCGTGCCGTGCGGCTATTTGCTTCGCGCATTGCTGACTCGATTCTCGAAGGTCAGCAAATAGCCACGGAAGGTGGAGTGGCAATTACCCCAGCCGAACCGGGCGAGGCAGGCGAAACTTCGGAGGTCGTTGAGGCCGTCGAAGAGGGTTCCGCACCGGCGACGGTGGCGGAATCGAATAACGGATCCCTGGGCGATCAACAGCTTGTTCCCGAAATCGCGGTAGACGAACCGGGCACTGCGCCTGATGAAAGTGCCGAATCTGTCATCGTGGCGAGCTAGCAGATAATTTAGATTTCCTATTCATCGGCGAGCGCAGCCTTTAGCGGAGTTCCGCCGGGCTGCGCTTTTCGTTAGACAAGTGGCATGGACTTTAGTCTGTGCTGCACGGTAAACCAACACAGACTAAGATCTGTGCTATTTAGTCATCGGAGAAATTTGTAATCATGGCAGATATAACAGCAGCCGCAGTCAAGCAACTTCGCGAGAAGACCGGGGCCGGGATGATGGAGTGCAAGAACGCGCTGGTGGAAGCCGGGGGAAATGAAGAGCAGGCCATTGATGTCCTACGAAAGCGTGGATTGGCTTCCGCCAGAAAACGCGAGGGACGCATCGCTGCCGAAGGGATTGTCGGTTCTTATATCCATATGGGCGGCAAGGTAGGCGTGCTGGTTGAGGTAAACTGCGAGACCGATTTCGTAGCCCGTGGTGACGAGTTTCAACAACTCGTCAAAGACGTGGCCATGCATATCGCCGCTGCTGAGCCGCGCTATGTCTCGCAAAAGGACGTTCCCAGTGATGCCCTCGACAAGGAGCGTGAAATTGCCAGCGCCCAGGCCAGGAACGATCCGAAAAACGCCAACAAGCCTGAGCAGGTTATTGATAAGATCGTCGAGGGCCGGCTGCACAAGTTCTACGAAGAGAATGTACTAATGGATCAGCCGTTCGTTAAGGATCCGGCGAAGACGGTTAGTGAACTGGTTACCGAAAAAATAGCAAAGACCGGTGAGAAGATTACCATCCGCCGGTTCACGCGTTACAAGATGGGCGAAGGCCTCGACCGACGTGATGAAGATTTCGGTAGCGAAGTCGCATCACTCATCAGCTAGTTTTTCGTGCGGCAGTGCAGGCTTTGCCTGGCGCCTTTCTACGTCGAAAGAAAGTAATGATCGCCCAACAACCAAAAACCAATGCCGCCGGGTTGGCTTATCAGCGAGTCCTGTTGAAGATTTCCGGCGAAGCTCTGATGGGCGAGCAAAACTATGGTATCGACGTGGATGTCGCCCGCACTGTGGCTGAAGAACTAAAGGCCGTGCACGCCCTGGGCGTACAAGTCGCCGTAGTTGTCGGCGGGGGCAATATTTTTCGAGGCGTCTCGAAGAGCGCCGGTAACATGGACCGTTCTTCGGCGGATTACATCGGCATGTTGGCCACGGTAATGAACGCGGTGGTCCTGCAGGATGCGTTGGAGAAGCTTGATGTGCAAACGCGCGTCATGTCCGCCATGGACATTCCACAGCTCGCCGAGCCCTTCATTCGCCGGCGCGCCGTGCGGCACCTTGAGAAAGACCGCGTAGTGATCTTCGCCGCGGGAACGGGCAATCCTTACTTCACCACGGACTCAGCCGCCGCCCTGCGCGCCCTCGAGATCAAAGCCGACATTATCCTCAAGGCTACCAAGGTTGACGGTATCTATTCCGCCGATCCAATGCTCGATCCCGCAGCGACCCGTTTTGATTGCATCACCTACCAGGAGGTCCTTGAGCGCCAACTGAAGGTGATGGATGCGTCGGCAATCTCGCTTTGCATGGACAACAATTTACCTATCATCGTGTTCAACATGCGTCAGCCGGGAAATATCCAGCGGGTGGTGGCGGGAGAGGAAGTCGGCACCAAGGTTTGCCTTAACAAATAGTTTCGGAGTAGACAGATGAGTGAGAAGGACGTAATCAAAGAAACCAAGCCTCGGATGGACACCGTCATTGAGGATTTCCGTCGCAAGCTGGCCACTGTTCGCACCGGGCGTGCTGCCGTCAGCTTGCTCGATAACGTAATGGTCGACTACTACGGGACCATGACACCGCTCAATCAAATGGCTTCTGTGCACTCCCCCGAACCGCAAATGCTTACTGTGCAACCGTGGGACCAGACACAGCTGATAGCTGTCGAGAAAGCTATCCGGATCTCTGACCTGGGATTGAACCCATCAAACGACGGGAAACTGGTGCGCATTCCCATTCCCCCGCTGACCGAAGAACGGCGGAAGCAGCTAGCCAAGCAGGTGCATGAAATCGCCGAGGATCACCGCACGGCGACCCGCAACATTCGCCGAGACGCCAACGAGCGTCTGAAAAAGATGCTCAAGGAAAAACAGATTTCCGAGGACAACGAACGCGACGGTCTGGAGGAAGTCCAGAAACTCACCAACAGCTACATCGGCAAGATCGATGAGCTGACAAAATCAAAAGAACACGAAATCACCAGCGTGTAATAAACAACTCTGACAGCCCAGTTTAAAGCGAAAAGGCCGCCTTCATTTTGAAGGCGGCCCTTTTAGTTTCGATGTCACCGCGACTTTATGGAATCGCAAACACGTCGTCGCCGAGGGCCTGATTGAGCTTTACGTCCTTGACGGTGTAATCAGCGAAGAACGCTCCCTGGGGCATCTCCAACCGTTGGGTAAAGCTGGTGGCGACTAGTACGCCGTCGACCTCTTTCAATTTCTTGTTCTCAGTGCCAAACGTATAACCGCCATAAGGAATCATGAAACTCATGACTCGGCCGGTGGCGGCATCAACGTAAAAATCCGTAGTGTTGCCGTCAGGATCGGAGACGCGAAAGGCACGTTGTTTTTTCTTATCAGGGAGTGCGCTCACCACGTAACCCGGCTGATCAAACTTTAGGAGCAAACTCATACCAAACTTGCTCGCGGGCGGTATGTCCACATTAGGCAGAGAGCTATACGAACGCTGACCGTCGTAAATCTGCTTGAAGCTAACGGCCGGGCGCGCATCAACCTCAAGACGATTCTTATCGCCAGCTATTACACTCACAAACGAACCGGGAATAGACTGCGTAGAATTTGGGGCAAATAGATCAACGGAGCCTCTCAGCACCATATTCTTCAAGTTCTTGAATTTCTCACCACCCTGGGCGGCAAGGGCTGCACGCGCCAGATCCGCAGGCGAGGTCGTCGCACTAAT
>JAMQPI010000237.1 GCA_023717565.1 Pyrinomonadaceae bacterium
GTCAACGGTGTGCGACGACAAGGATAAGAGTGACGAAGCGTTGACCCGACGCTACCGCGCTTCGGTACTGACCTCATGGCCGCAAAACTTGAGCGGGGGTAAACCGCCCTTCCTAAACTGTAAATTAACCGAGCTTGAGCCGTCCTTTCAGACATGGATCACTCAGCCAGCTTAAAAGAATCCAAACCCCAACGCACATCTGCGCCGGTCGTCGATTTGGTGTGCGGCATGACTGTCAAACCTGAGTCGGCGGCAGGGTCGTTCATCTACGACGACCAAACCTATTATTTTTGCAGCACGCATTGTCTTCAAAAATTCCGTGAAGACCCGGAGCGCTTTTTAAAGATATCCAGATCGATAAATGCAGCGCCGGTTGGCCTTCAATCCAGGAATGCGCCAGTTGATTCCGTATCGCAACCGGCCCACTACAGCTGCCCCATGCATCCCGAAGTGCGTTCGGAGAAGCCCGGTTCCTGTTCCAGATGCGGGATGGCCCTCGATGAAGTGAGGGTCGCGCCACTGAAACAGAGGGTTGAATACACGTGTCCGATGCACCCCGAGATCGTTCGTGAGGTGCCGGGTAATTGCCCGATCTGCGGCATGGCACTCGAGCCCCGCACGGTCTCCTTAGACGAAGAAGAGAGTCACGAACTCGCGGACATGCGGCGACGGTTCTTGCTTAGTTTGGTTCTTACTCTCCCGGTGTTTTTGATAGGAATGAGCGACATAGTTCCAGGGGCGCCACTCCAACAACTAGTCCCCGTGCGTTCACTCGCATGGCTGCAATTAGCGCTGGCGTCGCCGGTCGTACTCTGGGGTGGGTGGCCCTTCTTTGTGCGTGCCTGGCAGTCACTGGTGAATCGCAGCTTGAACATGTTCACGTTGATCGGACTGGGCGTCGCCGTCTCCTATACCTATAGTGTTGCTGCCACAATCTTTCCCGGCCTCTTTCCACATTCGTTTCGACATGGAGGCGGCGTTCCCGTCTACTTTGAGGCTGCAGCTGTAATCACGACGCTTGTACTGCTGGGCCAGGTGTTGGAGCTAAAAGCCCGCAGTCAAACCGGCTCGGCAATCAAGGCGCTTCTGGGTCTGGCGCCAAAAACCGCACGCCGTATCACCGCGGACAAGATAGAAGAGGATGTCCCTCTCGATCAGATACAACGGGGCGATCTCCTGCGCGTCCGCCCGGGCGAGAAAATTCCTGTGGATGGAGTTGTGGTTGACGGCGCCAGCGCGATTGACGAATCGATGGTGACTGGTGAGTCGATTCCCGTAGGGAAACAGCCTGGAGAACGAGTCATCGGTTCCACTGTTAACGGCACGGGAACGCTGATCATCAAAGCCGAGCGCGTTGGTGCGGAGACGCTGCTGTCTCAGATAGTGCAAATGGTCGCAGAGGCCCAGCGCAGTCGCGCTCCGATTCAGAAGCTGGCAGATCGCGTCTCTGCCTATTTCGTGCCCGCGGTGATTTTGATCGCGATTATCACCTTCGTTATCTGGGCCAGTTTCGGACCCGAGCCGCGCATGGCCTACGGTCTAATCAATGCTGTCGCAGTTCTGATCATTGCCTGTCCCTGTGCCCTGGGTCTGGCAACGCCGATGTCGATCATGGTCGCCACCGGGAAAGGCGCGCAGATTGGAGTCCTGTTCAAGAATGCCGAAGCGATCGAGATCCTCCGGGAAATCGACACACTCGTAGTCGACAAAACCGGAACTCTGACTGAAGGCAAACCAAAATTGGTAATGGTAATAACCGAGTCGGGATGGACTGAGGGCGAACTGATTCGACTAGCTGCAAGTCTCGAGCGTGTCAGCGAACACCCATTGGCGGCAGCGATTGTTGCGGGCGCACGAGAGCGGAATCTTGAACTGAGCAATACAGAGTCATTTGAATCAGTCACCGGTAAGGGCGTTACCGGAAGCGTTGACGGGCACAAGATCAATCTAGGGAATCGAAGGTTGCTTGAAGATCTAAATATCGATCAGACAGACCTCGGTACTAAGGCTGAAGAGTTGCGCTTAGCTGGTCAGACTGTGGTGTTTGTGGCAATAGACGGAAACGCCGCCGGTTTGCTTGGGGTCGCCGATCCCATCAAAGAGACCACTCCCGAGGCCATCAAGCAGCTCAACGAACAGGGCGTTCGCATCGTCATGCTTACCGGTGATAGTGGTACTACTGCCAACGCCGTTGCCGATAAGCTTGGAATCGATGAAGTGGTTGCTGAGGTCTTGCCGAACCAGAAGGCGGAAGTGATCAAGCGCTATCAAGCTGAGGGCCGGAAAGTGGCAATGGCGGGCGACGGGATTAACGATGCTCCAGCATTGGCACAGGCGCACGTCGGCATAGCAATGGGAACGGGCACTGATGTAGCCATGCAGAGTGCCGGCATAACGCTGGTAAAAGGAGATTTGCGTGGTATCGTGCGGGCCGTCAGACTGAGCCGGGCGACGATGAAAAATATCCGAGAGAACCTTTTCTTTGCCTTTGCTTACAATGTGCTTGGCATACCTCTCGCTGCTGGTGTGCTGTATCCGTTCTTCGGTATGCTGCTAAACCCGATGATTGCTGCAGCCGCGATGAGTTTTAGCTCAGTGTCGGTCATTGGCAATGCCTTGCGGCTGCGCAAGGCGAGATTGTAAGGGCGAGATTGTAGGGCGTCCCTCCGTGGGCGCCCGAAGTCGAGAGCGAAATACACGAACTAGTCCAACGTTTGGAGATACCAATCAATGAAAACCAAATTCTTACTCATGATTCTTGTCATTCTGGCACTTGGCGCCGGGACTCTGGTGATGTTGAAGCCCGGAGGTGGGGCGACTGAGATTAATCACCAGCATGCTGCGCCAGCCGTAGCTGCGCCGGATACGGCGCCAGTTGCTGCCGTGCCAACTGCGCCCAGGATTCCCGCGTATCAGTCGGCGTCCGCAGTCGGAAACCTTCCTCCTACGCTTCCAGTGTCGGGATTTGTCGGCAAGACCCGCGAAGCCTACGAGGTGGCTAAGAAGATTCCTCAAACTCTGGCTCAGCTGCCTTGCTACTGCGAGTGCGATTTAGGATTTGGGCACAAGAGCCTGCACACGTGTTTCGAAAATGATCATGCCGCCGGGTGCGCGGTGTGCGTTGACGAAGCTCTGTTGGCTTACAAGTTGCAGAAGGAGCAAAAGCTAACACCCGAGCAGGTGCGCGAAAAGATTATCGAGAAGTACTCCTCTGAACACGCCGGACATGGGCACTAATGAGGTTTCGAAGATGCGAAGGTTTGTGATGGCATTTTCCGTCGCGCTCCTGGTGACTGCCGGGGCCAGTGGCCATGACCTGTTCATGAAGCTCGATTCGTATTTTTTGAAGCCAAACACGAGAGCCAGCGTACGCCTCCTGAATGGAACTTTCCAAAAGAGCGACGGCTTGGTCGCTCGTAACCGTTTCAGAGAGATCAGCCTATATGCTCCGAACCTAAGTGGGCCTATCGGTCAGTCGGTTACGTGGCGGGACGAGGGAACGACGACTGTAATGGACGTCCGGACTGGTGGACCAGGAACTTATCTGGCGGGAGTTTCAACCAAACCTAAAGAGATCGATCTGAAGGCCGCCGAATTCAACGACTACCTCCAACACGACGGCATCCCCGACACACTTGCCGAGCGAGAGAAAAACAACGAGTTGAACAAGGACGTCCGCGAGCGTTATTCGAAACATGTTCGCGCCGTCTTTCAGGTGGGCGAACGCCTTTCAGATGACTACAAGAGGCAACTTAACTATCCGGCGGAGGTCATCCCGCAGAAGAATCCCTACGCTTTGAGAGAGGGAGATACGATAACTGTGCTTTGCACGGTTGAAGGCCAGCCCGTGCCGAATCAGTTTGTCATGGCTGGGTGGGAGTCGAGCGATGGGAAACTGCATACGCTCGACGCGCGGACGACTACCGGCGGCCTTGCGACCTTCAAACTCGTTGGAGAAGGCAAGTGGTACATCAAATTCATTCACATGATTTCGCTCTCCGATTCCAGTCTAAACTACGAGTCGAAATGGGCCAGCCTCACATTTGAAATTAGAAACAGGAAGTAGTCAGTGGTTAGTGGTCAGTAGTCAGTGGTCAGTGGTCAGTAGTCAGTGGTCAGTTGTCAGTAGTCAGTAGTCAGTAGTCAGTGGTCAGTGGTCAGTGGTCAGTTGTCAGTGGTCAGTAGTCAGTGGTCAGTAGTAAGTGGCCACTGGCCCTGCCGCAAGGAGCCCGCCGTTCCCCCGTTCTAACGCATGCGTAGCATCCAAGTTCGAACCGGATACATCAAACAGGACCTGATCGGACAAAGGAGTCGAAAATGCCCCAACTAACCCATAAAGCCGTCCGTTACCCAGCCTTGTTAGCCGCATTGTTCGTCATGCTGGTGGTTACTATTGGTGCCAATGCGCGCGCGTTTGGACAACAGCCCCAGGACGACCCGGAGCTTGCCCGCGCTTTTAAGCTCTTCAATGAAAGCAAGTTCACCGAAGCCGTGCCTTTGCTGGAAAAGCTTTCCGCCGTTTATCCGGACGACCCGGCCGTGTTTGAAAAGTATGGCTTCGCGCTTTATGCCGTGTCGAAGACCATGAAGGCTTCACCGGAACGGACGGCAATGATTGCCCGTACGAAAGAGGCGTTGCTGCGTTCGCAGGAACTGGGAAACAACAGCAACCTCTTGAAGGTCGGGCTGGAAGGTGTCGCGACCGCCGACAGCGAATCAGCTTTCTCTCGAAATAAGGAAGCCGAAGCTCTAATGAACGAGGGTGAAAAGGCTTACGTAGAAGGCAAACTCGACCAGGCCACAGACGCTTATGTGCGGGCTTTCGCGTTCGACCCACAGTTGTATGAGGCTCCGCTCTTTGCCGGTGATATGTATTTCAAGAAGAAGGAGTGGGACAAGGCCGGTGAGTGGTTTGCTCGGGCCGTGGCGGTGAACCCCGATCGCGAGACGGCTTATCGCTATTGGGGCGACGCACTAATGATGGGGCAGAACAAAAAGGAAGAGTCCCGACAGAAGTTCGTCGATGCTATCGTAGGGGAGCCTTATAACCGCCGTGCGTGGGTTGGCCTCACCCAATGGGCCGATCAGTATAAGGTCCGGTTGGGCCATCCGCGCATCGAGCCGCCAACTGACGTGTCATTGCTTAAGGACAACAAGATGACGATCACTCTTGATGCGAAATCTGTCGATAACAAGACAGATGGCTCGGGCGCGTGGATCATCTACGGCTTGATCCGAGCGTCATGGCAGATGAAGAAGTTTGCCCAGGAGTTTCCAAATGAGAAATCGTACCGTCACAGCCTGCCTGAAGAAGCAGGTGCCCTGCGCAGCGTGGCAGAGCAGGTGAAGCAGCAGTTAAAGGACGGTAAGATCAAGCAACTCGATCCGATGCTGGAGCGTCTGGTGAAACTTCACGATGAAGGTTTGCTCGAAGCCTATGTACTGTTCGCACGGGTAGACCAGGGCATTGCTGAAGACTACCCGGCATACCGCAAAGCCAATCGAGACAAGTTGCGCCGCTACCTTCTGGAGTACGTCTCTGCAGGTCGCTGAATCAGCGATCTTGCAGTCGCAAGTCCAACTCTCTCCCGAGCTTTTCAATTTCTACCCGGCTACCGTCATCAATCGAGTGGGTGTGCAATCAGCCAAGCAATCAAGCGATATCAAGCCCTTGGACGTTCACCGCATATCAGGAGAAACAAGTATGTGCGATAGCTAGCAAAAGAGATGAGAGATGGGAAGTGGAAAGAAAACTCGTCAGGATAGTTCAGTAACGGTTTCAAAAAATGAAGAGAAAGCTATGACTGGGTAATAACGTGCACACGGGCAAGATGCGTTCGCCCCAACTTCCCCGCTACCGTTATCACGTCCCTCCGTGTAGTATTTAGACAAACCAAATGAGCGCAGACCTTACGCGGAATCAGCGCATAGTTCTCCCCCCGCTCGTTCACAACCAGATGCCTAAAAGGGAGGATTTTGTTTATGAGTTTTTCGATTCGAGGGACGATGACCGGCGCGGTCAGTGTGGCTATTTTTCTGGCATTATCGTTAGTTTCGGCGCAGGCGCAGAATAGTTCGAGGACCCACGACGCGGCACGGCACGCGAGTACCGCAGCGAAAACATTTACTGAAATCATGAATGTCAGAGACAAAGCGATTCCCAAAGAATTGCTGGATAAAGCGGAGGCGATTGCGGTCTTTCCGGGCGTGATCAAGGCGGCATTCATTGTGGGTGGCAAGGGTGGTCAGGGAGTAATCAGCAAACGTGTAAAAGGAGGCTGGAGCGCTCCGGCATTTTTCAACCTGAGCGGTGGAAGCTTTGGGGCACAGATAGGAGCCCAAAAAAATGATTACGTGTTTCTGATTATGAATCAAGAAGGCATAAAGGGTCTGCTTGAAGACAAGTTTGAAATGGGCGGCGAAGCCGGTGTAGTGGCTGGTCCTGTTGGTCGCGAAGTTGCCGCATCCACAAACACCACCCTCGATGCCGGTATCCTCTCTTACTCACGCAGCAAGGGTGCATTCATCGGCGCAGCCTTGAAGGGGGCAGTGATCAGTCCAGACAATGATCTTAACCTGGCCGTCTACGGTATGAAGGGGACCCAGGTTCTGACTGGAGAGACGATCTCGTTAACCAAGATGCCACCCAGCGTTCGCATTTTCCCGCGCACGCTTGCTCGCTACTCGGTCCGTTAAGAAATCACAACCATAATGTATTCTTCGGCGCGCAACAAAGGCTTGACGCTTTTGTTTGCGCGCCCTAGAATGCGTCGAAGTCTTTAATACTGTTCTTCATCAATTGAACCATCAGGTATCTGGCGCCGGAATATTGACCCCTATGCTCCCACGCACGCAGCGACAAAAAGAGATACTTGATTATCTTACACGGTTCCTTGAGCGACATGGTCACGAGCCTTCCTACGCGCAAATAGCCAGACACTTCGGAGTTAAGTCGAGAGCCACGATTGCCAAGCACGTTGCCGCGCTTGAGAAGCGCGGTCTGCTTACCCGCAAGAATGAAGACGGCGCGTTCGCTCTGACAGTGAAGGTTGATGACAGCGATTCGCTTTGTGAGGTCAGAATTCTGGGTTATGTCGCGGCGGGCGCCCCCATCGACGTCGTCGAAAATGCCGAGACGATTCCCGTGCCGCGCTTCCTGCTCGGACGGGTCCGACCGGAACGTGTCTATGCGCTACGGGTGAAAGGCGACTCGATGATCGATGAGCACATCTGCGACGGCGATATTGCCTTGATCGAGAACCGCACCGACGCGCGCGATGGTGAGATAGTCGTGGCCTTACTCATTGACGAGAACCAGGCAACACTCAAGCGAATCTATCGACGTGGCCCGAACGTCGAACTCCATCCAGCCAACTCTCAACTCCAGGTATTGACAGTGCCCGCAAAGCAAATTGCCGTGCAAGGTATCTTCCGCGGGCTACTTCGCCCTACCACCTAATTCATAGCGTTTACACGGTTTAATCAAATCCACGGAGCGGCGTCGCTGGCAAGCGTTGCAGCCAGTTGCTTGCCGGATAGACGCTGTTGCCTCCAATGATGTGCAGGGTGTAGGCATGCCGCGATTTTGGTGATCTGTTTGCCAGGCTTTTGTGAGGGAGCAGGCCATGCAGAACTATCAGCGTGCCCTTCATTACTTCAAGCGGCACCAGTTGCTCTTCCGAGAAGGGTTCAGGATCGATCACCTCGAAGCGCATTCCGCCCTCGTCGGTTCGTACCCAACGCGACTTTAGTCCGAGACGATGACCACCAGGGAGCACCCAAAGGCAACCGTTGGTTAACGTCGCCTTTTCCAAAGCAAACCACAACCCGGCGATCTGGACGGGTTCCGTGTAAAGAAAGGTACCGTCCTGATGGCAGGTCACTTCGCCGCCGATATTTGGTTGCTTGAAGATATACATCGACTGCAAGAGCAAGGGGTCTTCGATCCCCAGGCTGGCTGTTAACTCCCTGATTTTCCTGGCGCGCGAGAATTGATTGAAGACTGGATCGAGATCGTGAAGCGCGTGGCCGATCTTGTTGATCGATTGCTCTTTGTTTTGTTTTAGAGAACCGTCGGGATGGAAGGCGTGCTCTTCGAAAAAGAAACGAATCTCGCTGCCGGATTCGAGAAAGTAGGCGTCGGTAGTTCGGTTTTGCTCGTGCGTGGAAAAGATCGAAACCACACCCTGCGGATCAAACTCCTGAACCAACTCCTCCGCCCGCGCTCGCAGGCGATCGCAGGAGGCACCGTCGACGAAGTCTTCCAATACCAGAAAGCCATCACGCTGGTATTGAACAATCTGGTCTGCGGAGAGTTTCATCGGAGCAGCGAGGCTATCATAACTGCTTACTCCGAACCTTACCGGCAAGCAACGTTACGACAGCCGGCCGGCGGCGTCGCACCCGCGAGGACGGCGCTGATCTTCTCTGCCAGTGCGGAATCAAGCGAACCGAGAGTCTTGCGTTGAACCTCTGCTTCCCGGCGATTGCCGTCGTAAAGATAGGCTATTGCCAGCGCGTAGTAGGCTTCGGCATTTTTACGATTCAGCGACACAACTTGCTTTAGTTCGTCAATTGACTTGCCAAAATTTCTCGAATTCAAGTAGGTGATTCCCAGAGCGTAATGCATTTGTTCAAGTGACGGATGGTCCTTAACTTCTTTTCGTTCTTGATCAATGGCATCGGCTCTCGTAATTGCGAGTGCCTGCTTGAATGCTTTGAGCGCGTCCGAGTTTTTCTCAAGCGCCAGATACGACTGTCCCCACATGTAGTAAGCCTGAGCGCCGAGAACGGTGCCATCGGTTTGGACTGCCATTTTGTAGACAGCAATCGCTTCTGTGTGTCTCTGCAGCTCAGAATACGACATAGCAAGTCTACCGTAGGCTTGAGCATCGTTGGGGTCGAGTCTGACGGCTTGATTGAAGGCTTCAGCCGCTTCCGAGTGACGGCCCGATGCCTGGAGTGCCGTACCCTTGTCGTAAAACGTCTTGGCTGTTGTCGGGTAGTTCGTAGAAGCCTTAGGCTTCGTTTCAACAAAGGCGGCTCGGTCAGGAATCGGGCTCACAGCTGGTTTGCGATCAGCGGGTTTGGGCGGTTCTCGCTCGATTGTCGGACTGGTCGCAGCTAACGATGCGCCGGCTGGCTTTGGCGGTACGAAGTCATAACTGATCACGCCGTAGACTTTTGTCCCACCAGGGGAGACTTTCGCGAGAGAGAAACGCGCTTTACGTGCTGCGCCTTCCGCTGACGCTGCCAGAAGTGGGTGACCGGAAGTCGCTTGAGCAGTAGTAACCTGCCCGGTCTCGTCCACTAGTACCTGGACTGTTACTTTCCCGCTGGCATGGGCCGCCAAAGCGGCATCTGAATACTCGGGCTTTGGCAAATCTATGGCTGCCTTGAGCAAGTCTTCTTCCGCCACATGTTGAACTACACTGGTCGCCGGGGCCTTATCAGGAGTCGTGCGAATCTCGCTTGATGTTGCGACCGGGCTTTCCGGCGCCGCGGTGCTAGTCAGCGAAGGCGAAACTGAAGCCGGCGCGGTGATCGGTTCCGTCTTGACTGGTGAAAGTGAAGCCGGCGCTGTGACCGGTTCCGTCTTGACTGGTGAAACTGAAGCCGGCGCGGTGACCGGTTCCGTCTTGACTGGTGAAACTGAAGCCGGTGCCGTAACCATCTCCGTCTTAGCGTGCTCGTCGACGGTCCGTGACAGCGGTGGAGTTGTTGCGTTTACCTGGGTATTAGGTGTTAAGGGGCGAGGAGAATTTATCGACGACGCAGTTGAGTTTGAGAGAAGCGTTGACGAAGTACTCGGCGCCGGCACCGCCTTAGGCTTCGCTGAAGGCGCGTTGAGTTTCTCGATTGCTTGATTGTAGTAATAGCTAATGGTGCGGTAGGTGATCCCGGTGGGCTCAAAAACAATTTTGCCGTTTTCGTATACAGCGACTGAACTGCTCATTTTCGTCCAGTTACCCAACTGATCAAATTCATACTTATAAGACTCTTTGCTGAGCATAGAACCATCAGGGCTCCGCAAGATCATCTCCACCACGTTTCCTTTCTGGTCATAGAGATACTGCTCCCTGCCCGAAAGGGTGTTGCGTTGCACCGGGTAGACGACGGAATCGATCTTTTTTCCCGTGGGATCGTAAGTTGTGATTCCGAGAACTTCGCGCGGGCCTTCCACCCAATTGCCATTCTTGGGAATGATGCTCGCCGCTTCCACTCGAACGCGGCGCACGGGGCCATTTAGCTTGTCCTGCTCCCTACTGCCGCTTTCGGCGGCCACGGAAACTGCGGTGCGGGTGACGTTGTCTTGAGCGAAAGTCGATCGGCTGAGCCCGAATGCCAAGCAAGAAAACGCCAGGGCGAATGTAAGCGCTTTTTTCATGGTGGGTTCCTTTGTGGCTCATTTGTCTGTGTCAGGCTACTTTCAAATTGCCGCCTATCGATAGTCAAACGGCAATCACATTTCAATCACACTGTGGCAGGTCGGGCTGATGCTGTATGATCTCGCGGTATAACCTGTGGAGCCGGCTGCCGGAATTGAACCGGCGACCTTCTAATTACGAATCAGACGCTCTACCAACTGAGCTAAGCCGGCTTTGCAAGCGAAACGCGAGGTGCGTTTTCGAAGAATTGCACTATACGAATGCGTAGTTTGAAGTGTCAAGCAGTGAATAATCGGAGGAGCCTGATATGGGTAGGGAACAAATGCGAAACCTCGACACTTCCAGGATCGGGGGTGCTCAGGTTAACGAGTTTGAATATCAGAAAAACCGGCGGAGTTGCGTCTTGCAATGTCCGATATGCTTCAGCTTGTCGTCGAGATTGGCGAACACTCAAGCAACGATATTACCCGTAACGTCGCACATTGAGCCTTTCCAAACTCGACGACAAGCTGAAGCATATCGGACATTTCATGTCTGTCTGCAGATTCTGGCGGTGCTGGCCGTCCTGTTAGCGAGCGGGTCGGATCCGATGCTCGCTCAGGGGAAGGCAGTACCCGCGCGAAAGTTACCTTCTGCCGAAAAGGTTGTAGACAACTATCTGAAAGCAAGCGGCGGAAAGAAGCGGATCGCAGCAATCCGCGAAGCTACCTACGATTGGGTAATTCAACCTAAAGATCAAACGATGGGCACCGCCAAGACACAGGTGAAGGCGCCCGGTTCGGTTCGTACCGAGATGACCTTCGGTAACGGCCAGATTATCTCGGCAGCAAATACACGGTCGGCCTGGGTGCTCGGTTTGGATGGCCAACTCCGCACTCTCACCGGCGCGGAGGCTGAAGCCGCCAAACTGAAGTCGCTCTTGGATGCGAGCCGCCTGGTTGATTACAAGAAGCTGAACGTACTGGCCCGGGTTATTTTGCAGGAGGACTTAAATTCCGATCCGGCTTACGTCGTCGAGTTTTCCACGCGTAGCGGCGCAAGGCTTCGCTACTGGTTCAGCGCGAACAGCAAGCTGTTAGTGAAAATCGAAGACCAGGCGCGCAAAACTACCACCAGCTTCGCCTATCGTGCAGGAACGAAGGATGTACTCGAACCACATCAAGTAAGCTTCGCCACCGATGGCTCGAGCGAACTGACGTTTGTGCTTCAGCGGGCAACCTACAACACCTCGATCCCAGATACAGCTTTCAATCCTCCGGTTGCTGGTGAATCGCTGGACGTCGCGGCCCTGCTGCGCGAAGTTGGACGCAACCAGGATTTGGTGGAAAAGCGGGTCTCGGAGTACGCCTTCATGCAGAAGGAAACCGACCGAGAGATCAGCAGCAAAGGGGAGATAAAGAAAGAGACGACCAAAGTCTATGAAGTGTTTCCGGTGGCCAACCGCGAGCCGATCATGAAGTTGATCAGCGAGAACGGAGTGGTGCTATCTGCCGAACGAGCGGCCAAGGAATCAAAACGGGTAGAGGAAGAGTTTTTGAAGGCAGAGCGAGACCGCGATAAGGACGAACAGCGAGTCGCACGTCGTCGCGCGGAACGGCGCAAGAAAGCCGAGAAAGGTGAAGCGGAAGGAGACGATGACCCGGACGTCTCGCAGTTTTTGAAGATCTGCGAGTTTGTTTCTCCCCGTCGCGAACGCTTTCGAGATAGGAACGCTGTAGTCTTTGATTTTCGTCCGCGCCCCGGTTTCAAACCGAGCAATCGCGAGGAGAGTTTGATTTCTAAACTGGTGGGCGTCGTCTGGATTGATCCCGTGGATAAGCAGGTAATGCGACTGGAAGCGCGACTTGCCGAGAGCTTCAAGATGGGCGGGGGTCTACTGCTGTCGCTGCGTCCGGGTGCGGGATTCGCCATCGAGCAGACGCGTATGGACGAAGGCGTCTGGCTGCCGCGCCTGGCTCAGGTCAACCTGTCGGTGAAAGTCCTTTTGTTTGGCGGCGGCGATATCAACAAGACCCTCGAGTGGAGCGATTACAAACATTTCAAGGGCGACGTGGGCGATTACAAGCTCGAAACCCCGAAATCTGGTGAGCAGGAGAAGAAACCCTGATGGCTTGGCCCACCTAATGTCCGATATGCTTCATCAGCTTGTCGTCGAGATTGGCAACGCTCAAGTTGGACATAACAGGTAGTGTCATGCTTGAGAGTGGGTAATCTCGCCGGGTAGTATCATGCTTGATGAGAGTGAGTAATCTCGACGGGTAGTACAATGCTTGAGAGTGGGTGAGCTCGACGACAAGCCTGAAGCATATCGGACATTGAAGGAAATAATTGTTATCGGCGGCGGACTCGCCGGAGTTGAAGCGGCGTGGCAAGCGGCGCGCGGCGGGGCCCACGTGCGTTTGTTCGAAATGCGACCCATCGCTAAAACGCCGGCCCACCGAACGGATAAGCTGGCAGAAATTGTTTGCTCAAACTCATTGAAATCTGACGAGCCTGGCACCGCTCCCTACTTACTCAAAGAGGAATTGCGACGCGCAGAGTCTCTGGTGATGGAGGCCGCCACGGCTACCCGCGTGCCTGCCGGAGCCGCCCTTGCTGTAGATCGTCAATTGTTTGCCGAGTACATCACAGAAAGAATTGAAGCCGAACCGAGTATCGAGTTGGTTCGCGAAGAAGTTACCCGAATTCCCGATGACGGAATCGCGATCATCGCGACCGGACCGCTGTCCTCTGAGGCGCTCACCTTTGAGATCATGAAACTCACCGGCAGCGATCAGCTTTATTTCTACGATGCTATCGCGCCAATAGTCGCTGCCGATTCAGTTGATCGTTCGGTTGCATTTGCAGCCGCTCGTTACGGCAAGGGTGGCGACGACTATCTAAACTGTCCTTTTGATCGCGAGCAGTATGCCGTGTTTTATCAGGCACTAATTGAGGCGAACAGCGTTCCGCTCCAGCGTTTTGAAGAAACGCGCTGGTTTGAATCGTGTCTGCCTATTGAAGAGTTGGCCCGGCGAGGTGTTGACACGCTGCGTTATGGACCAATGAAACCGGTAGGACTGGTTGATCCGCGCACAGGTCGAGAGCCTTATGCCGCAGTTCAATTGCGGCAGGAAAATTTAATGGCGGACGCGTACAGCCTTGTTGGGTTCCAGAATCATCTACGCTACGGAGAGCAGGCAAGAGTTTTACGGCTGATACCGGGGATGGAAAATGTCGAGTTCTTGCAGTTTGGACAGATCCATCGCAATACTTACATCTGTTCACCACGGGTGCTCCAACCGACGATGCAGATGCGGGAACGACCGGAGATCTTTTTCGCCGGACAGATAACCGGAGTTGAGGGATACGTTGAATCAGTCGCCATGGGATGGTTGGCGGGAGTGAATGCAGCCAGACTCGCAAACAACCAGGCCCTGGTTGAAGCGCCACCTCGAAGTGCTACTGGAGCTCTGGCGCGTTATGTTGCAACGGCGGAAACCAAAAACTTCCAGCCCGTTAATATCACTTTCGCCCTGCTGCAACCGCTCGATGAACAAGATCGGCGCCGCTTTCGTAGAAAGCGTGACCGTCATCAATTCCAGGTTGAATTGGCCCTGAAAGAGTGGAACGCTTGGCTTCAAGAAACAAGGCAGCAGGTAACCGCATTGC
Organism: Pyrinomonadaceae bacterium; assembly: GCA_023717565.1. GTDB lineage: Bacteria > Acidobacteriota > Blastocatellia > Pyrinomonadales > Pyrinomonadaceae > PSRF01. The sequence goes on from JAMQPI010000237.1 coordinate 14,040, forward strand.
AGGCGACTCCGTGACTTCGGGCCTCGGGCGAAGACAGGCCAAAGCATTCGTTGAGGTTGCACTCATTACACTTGCCCTGACGTTTGCGGCAGTGTTGTCAGCAGGCGTGGCTGCACAATCGGGGCGGTTGAAAGACCCCAAGTCGAAACCGAAAGCCGGATCCGTTCCCGTCGTCCAGCCCCGCCGGCCACCCAGTTCACAAAAGTCTCCAACTCCAAGCCCTTCCCCTCAGACTGAAACCGGAGACCATGTCGATCCCGCGGACGTCGTACGCGTCTCGTCGAATCTCGTTCCAATCCCGGCTTCGGTAATCGACGCCAGCGGTCACGCGGTCACCGGTTTGACGCTTGGCGATTTTGAGTTATCGGTCGATGGCCAGCCTAAATCGATAAGCGATATTACGCGCTCACAGTTACCCGTCCGGCTGGCTATGCTCTTCGATAACAGTGGCAGCATCGATACGGCGCGTGAATTTGAGAAGCAAGCTGCCAGACACTTTTTTCGCCGGGTACTGCGCCCTGCGGACGGGGCGGCCATATACTCCGTTGAGACGGAGAGCTATCTTGCGCAACCCATGACGAGTGACATAACGAGACTGGAAGCGACGATCTCGAGCTTTGGCAAGCCGGAAGGTGCGACCTCACTATTCGACGCCATCATCGATGCCGCTGGCTATCTGCGACCCTATCTAGGCCGCAGAGTTATTCTGATAGTGTCGGATGGGATTGAGACGACGAGTCGCGCCGACTTTGAAACAACGCTGCAGCGGGTCCTGTTAGACGATTGTCAGGTTTTCGTTGTTCAGACCGGACTATACGAGGGCGCTAATTTACGCGCGCTGGCTGCGGAGCGACGCATGGAACAGCTGGCGGTGCAGACTGGTGGCGCGGCGTTCATTCCCAAGACAACTTCCGCCCTGGAGATGGCGTTCAAACAAATCGCCGCTGATCTGGCCCAACAATACATTTTGAGTTACTACCAATCGGAGGCACAGCGGGATGGGCGCTATCATGTCATCGACCTGCAGGTAAAATCGCGCAAAGATGTTCGCGTGCGGGCCCGCAAGGTTTACTATTCTCGCAAAGGGTCTAACGTCGGAGCGAGTGATTGGTAAGCGATTCTCATGGAGCAACTGTTTATCCAGTTCTTCGACCACCTGCGTTACGAGCGCAACGTCAGCGAACACACCCTGCGCAATTACCGGAGCGACCTGACCCAGTTTCTCGACTATCTGGCCCTTGCCGATCGACGTTCGGGGAAGAGGAACCCACCAGCGATCCATGCAATCGATCACATAACGATTCGTGAATGGCTTTCCACGCTTCATTCGGCCCAAAAGAAGAAAGCCTCAGTCGCTCGTAAGCTGGCTGCCCTGCGCACCTTTTTCCAGTTTCTGGTGCGGGAAGGCGTGGTCGAGCTCAACCCCGCGAAGCTGGTTTCGACCCCACGGCTTGAGAAAAGGCTGCCGCAACATCTCTCCATTGAGGAAGCGATCAAGTTCATTGAGACGCCGGACACGGAAACCGATCTCGGTAAGCGCGACCGGGCCATGCTGGAATTGATGTACGCGACGGGCGTGCGCGTCTCGGAACTTACGAAAATGGATCTCTCGGAC
>JAMQPI010000255.1 GCA_023717565.1 Pyrinomonadaceae bacterium
TGCTCTCAAAGATACGGCGTTTGATTATGCCTTCATGCTTTGGCAGGTGGGCATCTCGCAGTAGGCAGCCCTTCTGCTCACAAACCCGAGGGCTACACCGAAGAGGTGTAGCCCTCTTTTTACAGAACCGGGAGCGGTAGGAACCGCACTCAAAACCCACTACTCGCGGCACGAACTGATAGAGTGTTCATCTTGGTGATCTCCGTGGCGAGTGAACCTTACGGATTTCACCCCGGAGGGGTTGAGATGTTTATAGCAGACGACCCCCACCCCACCTCGGTCGCCGTTCGGAGGGCGGGACTCAACTTGAAAGGTACTCATCGAGCTTCGTTCCGCCCTCCGAACGGCGATTGGATACTCATTGGGTCGGGCTCTATAAACATTTGACTACTACAGTAGTAACAAGCCCGTGGTCGCCTCGTGACAATGCAGCGTGAGTGAGTCGCTACTCGAGACCCATCCGCTGTACGGCAAATGGTTCTGCGGTATTGAGCTGGTTGAACTTAGGATCCATTGGCTAACCGCAAATGGTTCTGTGGTTCCGTGGTATTGAGCTGGTTGAACTTAGGATCCATTGGCTACGGCAAACGGTTCTGTGGTTGAGTGGTGATTGAGCTGGTTGAACTTAGGATTCATTGGCTAACCGCAAATGGTTCTGTGCGTTGAGAGTTTCCTGTTGGCGGGGCGGTTGTCGGGCGCCACTTAAGACACGAGCTCTTTCACAAGTCGGTCGCAGTGGATGCGAGTGGTGTCGAGAAGTCGAACGCCGTTGTGTTCATCGTCGCGCAGAATCAAGGGTAACTCGGTGCCGCCCAGTATGAGGCCTTCGATTCCATGTCTCACTCTTAGTTCGTCGGCAATTGCGAGCAGCGCCTGACGCGTTTCGGGAAGGAAGATATTGTTGAGCAACTCGTTGAAGTACTTGTCATGAATGTAAGTTTGCTCTTCAGACTCCGGCACAACTAGCGTTATGCCAGCTCGCGAGAATACTTCCGGATAGAACCGCCCTTGCATTGTGAAGCGGGTGCCAAACAACGCCACCTTTTTGAACCCCAGCGCCTGGGCCCTTTCACAGGTGGCTTCGACAATACTGATCAGCGGAATACTCGACTGCCGCTGGATTTCGTCAAAGACAATATGCGGTGTGTTTGAAGCGAATGCGCCAAAGTCAGCCCCCGCCCTGGCCAGCCTTTCAATCTCCAGGACCAGATACTCAATGACTTTCCCTAACTCATCTTCATTCATCCACGCGATTAACTGCGCCAGGTTAACGCTGTTAACCAGAATGGCCGGGTGGCCGCTATCCGGTTTCAGGCGGCGATAGTCGGCAATGATATTGCGGTAGTATTCGATGGTTGACTCAGGGCCAATGCCTCCGATAAGACCGAGCGTTTTCATGGGTTCTGAATTGTAGCAGACTGTATGGTGGGCCTTTGCGAATAAAAGCGAGTCTCTGCTTACGTTACGGCTTCGCCGCCTGATGTGAGGCGGGGAAGCCGTGCTGGCCTCATTGTCTGCAAGTGGGGTGCGGTTGCGGCTTGACAGGTTTTCGGCAAGTTGCCTATAGTCCTCCCACGGAGTTATCAGGATCAGATGCATAACCTTTGCCATTGCTGCTGTTGCCATTGCGCCTGTTGCGCGTGTTGTTTGGGACGCGATCGGGAGAGCATTTGCAGCGTGAAAGGGTACCTGACCTAAAACTAGCGCAGCAAAAGTTTTCGAAAGACCCGGTCGCGAACCTGAAAAGGAAATGGCGACCGGTTTTATTTTGCTCGCAGCCTCGAACTCGTGGCTTGAATTACGGAAGTTTGGAAATCATGAGCAGCCGGGTTATCGAACAGAGAGATCAGAGCGTTCTCAGGAACTCCATCGAGCTGATAGTCGGCAATACGCCCTTAATTCGCTTGCGTCGGATTACCAGCGAGTTGTCGCCAGGTGTCGAAGTTTTTGTGAAGGCAGAGCATTTGAATCCGGGGGGTTCTGTAAAGGATCGTCCGGCATTGGCCATGATTCTTGCCGGTGAGCGCGCCGGAACACTGCGGCCGGGGATGACAATTCTCGACGCCACTAGCGGCAATACCGGAATTGCGTATGCGATGATCGGGGCCGCGCGGGGTTATCCAGTAACCCTTTGCCTGCCCGGGAACGCCGGGCGACCGCGCAAACGGATCCTGCACAGCTATGGTGTTACGGTGATCGAAACCGACCCGCTGCAGTCGACCGATGGCGCGCAAGTCATTGCTCGGGCAATGTTCAATAAAGAGCCTGACAAATACTTTTACCCTGATCAGTACAACAACGACGCCAATTGGCGCGCCCATTACGAAAGCACTGCACCCGAGATTTGGGAACAGAGCGAAGGCCGGATCACGCACTTTATCGCCGGTCTGGGAACCTCCGGTACCTTCGTGGGCGTCGTTAGGCGTCTCAAAGAATTCAATCCGAAGATCCAAGCGATTTCAATGCAGCCCGATTCACCGATGCACGGACTTGAGGGCTTGAAACATATGGGCACGGCGATGGTGCCGGGAATCTACGATCCGACCCTTGCCGACGGGAACGTCGAAGTCTCGACCGATGATGCGCAACAAATGACCCGGCGCTTGGCTGAGGAAGAAGGGTTGTTAGTCGGCACGAGTTCCGGAGCGAACGTGTTTGCCGCGCTGCGGATGGCCCGCACGCTCACCAGAACCGCCGTCGTAGTCACGGTCCTTTGTGACCGCGGTGAGAAGTACCTGGAATAGTCAAGATGATCAAATTACCAGACCAACAACGCGACGAAATAGCCGCTCATGGCGAGCGCGACTATCCGTATGAATGCTGCGGGCTTTTGCTCGGTAGCTTTTCGGAGGATGATGGCGGCAAAATTTGCTCTGAAACATATCCGATCTCAAACGCCCGGGAAGAAGAGGCAAAACGCAATCGGTTTCTGATTCGGCCGGAGGAGTTAATGCGCGGTGAGAAGTACGCAGCTTCAAAGGGCCTTGACGTAATCGGCTTCTACCATTCTCATCCAGATGATCGCGCAGTGCCGTCAGCATATGATCTCGATCACGCCTGGCCTCTCTATTCGTATATTGTCGTCGCGGTTAAGTCGGGCCGGGCTGAAGACCTGTTTTCCTGGGAAATGGAACCGGATCGGTCACGCTTTAATGAGGAAGAAATCCTAGCGTAGGTTGGCGAAAGGAAGTAAAAAATGTCAGTCACGATCACAATACCCACCGCCCTGCGACAGTTTGCCGGCGGCAAATCCCAATTTGAAGTCGAAGCCGCGACCGCCGGCGAGGCTCTCAACAAGCTGAGCACCGAGTTCGTCGAGCTTAAGCGCCACCTCTATGACGACAGGGACAAACTGCGCAGCTTCGTCAATGTGTACGTCAACGACGATGACATCCGCCATCAATCCGGCGTCGAGACCCCAGTCAAGGACGGTGACACGCTAATGATTGTTCCTTCGATTGCCGGAGGAGCGACTGTTGAAGCGGATGTGGCTGCCAACCTGCCATCGCTTTCCAATGAAGAGATTGCGCGCTACAGCCGCCACCTGATCATGCCGGAAGTTGGACTGGAAGGGCAGAAACGACTGAAGGCTGCGAGTGTGCTGATGATTGGCACTGGTGGACTGGGTGCACCGCTGGGAATGTATTTAGCGGCTGCGGGTGTCGGTCATTTGGGAATTGTGGATTTCGACGTGGTGGACTCCTCCAATCTTCAGCGGCAAATAATCCATGGCACGAAAGACATCGGGCGCCCCAAAATCGACTCGGCGCGCGATCGCCTGAGCGACATTAATCCGCACATCGAGATCGAAACGTACGAAGCTCGCCTAACAAGTCAGAACGCCCTGCAGCTCTTTCGGGACTACGACATTATCGTTGATGGCACGGACAATTTCCCGACGCGTTACCTGGTGAATGACGCCTGCGTGCTGAGCGGCAAACCGAACGTCTACGGATCGATCTTCAGGTTCGAAGGCCAGTCCAGTGTTTTCTGGGCAGCGCGTGGCGCATGTTACCGTTGCCTGTATCCCGAGCCACCTCCACCTGGACTCGTGCCCTCCTGCGCCGAAGGGGGCGTGCTTGGTGTCCTGCCCGGCATCGTGGGCGCGATCCAGGCCAACGAGACGATCAAAATCATCCTGGGCGCCGAGGGAATACTCGTAAACCGTCTGCTGCTGTTTGATGCCTGGGCAATGAAGTTTCGCGAGTTGAAGCTACGCAAGGATCCCCATTGTTCGATCTGCGGTGACCATCCAACGATCACTGAGTTGGTTGACTACGAAGCGTTTTGCGGTTTGAGTCCCAACCAGCAACCCGAGTCGCCACAACTAGAAGAGATCACGGCGACCGAACTCAAGCGCCGGTTGGACAGCGGCAAAGACATTCAGATTATTGACGTGCGCGAGCCCCACGAGTATGAGATCGCCCGCCTGCCCGGTACGAAGTTGATCCCTCTGTCCCAGGTCGTCAACCGCAAGAGTGAAATCGATCCCACTCGGGAGACCGTCCTTCACTGCAAGGGCGGAGTTCGTAGTGCCAAGGCCATCGCGGCATTGAAGGCGGCTTCTTTCCCCGGTCACCTGATAAATCTGAAAGGTGGCATCACCGCCTGGTCAGACGAAGTTGATCCGAGCGTGCCTAAGTACTGACGAGCAAAGCGGGAGCGATTCTTGCAGGACTAGCAACGCTGCCGTAAGAACAAACACGATCCACGAAACCACACGAAACCGCACGAAGCAGGATGTCTAGTTCGTGTGGTTTCGTGTGATTTAGTGGATCGACTTTTTGTTTCTGTGGTCTTATTCAACCCCTTTCCTTGCGGTTGTGGCAATCGGCAGTGCCATCTGGCAGGCTCGCGGCCCGATTAGTTGCCGACCGATGCCAATCGGGAGTTAAATAGCAATCCGGAAAAGACGCAAATGGTCGGAACAACTCTAGGGAATTACAAGATTCTCGAGAAGCTCGGTGCGGGCGGGCAGGGCACTGTCTATAAAGCGGTCGATTCAAAACTCGGCCGTACGGTAGTGATCAAGGTCCTTCCGGAAGAACTAACTACAAAGCAAGCGAATCTCAAACGCTTTGAACGCGAAGCCCGGCTTGCCTCAGCCCTGGATCACCCAAACATCTGCACGATTTTCGATCTCAACGTTATCGACGATGTGCATTTCATAGCGATGCAATATCTACCCGGGCGAAACGTGCGTCAGTTGGTTAACGGCCGACCCCTTGATTTGTCGAGTGCGCTGTCAATCACTCTCCAGGTGGCAGACGCGCTCGACGCCGCCCACTCTCAGGGGATCATTCATCGCGATATTAAAGCCGGCAATGTGATGGTAAATAACCAGGGGCTGGCAAAAGTTCTCGATTTCGGTCTGGCCAAGCTCCTGGATGAAGATGCCGCGCGAACTTCCGGCATTCACCACACGGAACTTACCGAGGTGGGCGTGCCCTACGGAACGGCGACCTACGCAGCCCCCGAGCAAGCCCGCGGCGAGCGCGTGGATTCTCGCGCTGATATTTTTTCCACGGGCGTGTTGCTCTACGAGATGCTGACCGGCACTTGGCCTTTTCGCGGGAAGACGGCCATTGATGTGCGTCATGCGGTGTTACACGAGGAGCCGATCCCCGTCAGGGACGCACGACCTGATCCCGTGCCGCCTCGGTTGCAACAGGTCATTGACCGCGCTTTGAAGAAGGATCCTCGCGATCGTTATCAGAAGATAGCCGAGTTTCGAGATGATCTACGTTCGATTATTCGCGAGCTTTCGACTGTTTCAGGAGCGCCGATCGATGAGAGTCTACCGGCCGTGGCGCCCCGGCATTTGAATGCAAGCCCGGTTTCTCGCGCTTTCCGTTGGCTGAAAGGCGTAACCGGTGCCGAGGTTCCGTCTGCCGCCGTCACCCGAGCGGGGCGCCCAACCCAACCGCGCGAAACTCATGAAACGCCGCAAACGAGCATTGGCGAGGAACGCCGAAGCGTCGCCATACTACCTTTTAAGAACCTGAGCAACGACTCGGAAACGGCCTTCTACGAGTTTTCGCTGGCCGACGCGGTGATTACCGATCTGGCACGCGTGCGTTCACTCGTCGTGCGTCCGTCATCAACGATTGTTAAGTACCAGGGCAAGCAGGTCGACCCCGTGGAGGCCGGCAGAGAGATGAGTGTCGATGCGATACTCACGGCTAGTTTTCTGCGAGCTGGCGATCGACTGCGAGTGACAGCGCAACTGCTCGACGTGCGCACCGGAGAAATTCTGTGGAGCGAACGCATCGATGGAGACGCCAGCGACATTATCGCTGTGCAAGACACGATGGTGCACGAAATTGTAGAAGGCTTGCGACTGGAGCTCAGCCCTGAGGAAAAAGTGGAGCTGGGCAAAGGCTCAACCTCGGATGCGGCGGCTTCGGAAGAATACCTGCGGGGACGCGACTGCATGGGACAATTTATCTATCACACAGTGGCCCGCGAACACGTCGATTCGGCAATCGAACACTTCCAGCGCGCCATCCAGCTCGATCCAGCTTTTGCGTTGGCCTATTCCGCTCTCGGGGGCTGTTACGTCAACCGCGCACTCAAGGGACTTGGCGAGGATGGGGATCACGAGAAAGCTGAGAAAGCCTTTAGCGAGGCCCTGGCTCTCGATCCCAAGCTGCTCGAAGCGCGGATGCATATGGCCTTCATCTACCTTCACGGCGGGCAAAAGCAAAAGGCGTGCGAGGAAGTTGAGCGCTTGCGCGAAGAGTATCCAAACGATGTCGGTGTTCATTTCGTGCGCGGGGTGTTGGCGAGACTTAATGGCGACTATGATCGCGCCCTGCGCAGCTTCGATCGCATGGTTCGGCTGAATCCGGCAGAGCAGGTGGTAGCCAGTTACAATAGTGCTCGCATTTTGAGTTATCGTGGCCTGTATCAGGAAGCCCTGGCCGAACTCGACAAGGGCGCGGCGCTGGAACCGGACCACCCACTGATTAGGACGTTTCGCGCGCTCGTGCTCTACTACCGCGGCGAGGTCGCAGACGCAACGCCAATACTCGAGCAGGTGCTGCAGCAGCATCCACAGATGGACGGGATTCGACCAATGCTGGCGATGTTCCTTAGCGCCCAGGGCCGGCATCCCGAGGCGGACGAGCAACTCACGAAAAAAGTTAAGGTCGCCGCAGCTGCCGATCATGATGTTGCCTACTGGCTGGCTACAGCCTATGTACTTCAAGACCGCCAGGTCGAAGCTTTCCAATGGCTCGAAAAGGCAATCGATCTGGGAAACGAGGACTATGCCTGGTTTGAGTCGGATCCCAACTGGGCCGAGGTCAGGGAAGACCCGAGGTTTGTGGCAATGATGCAGCGGATCAAGAGGGGACGGTTGAAAAGCGAGGGCCACAAAGCATGAAAACATTTGTGATCGGAGACGTTCACGGCCGTTGTGCTCAGCTGTTAAGTTTGTTGGACATGATTCCCCGCGACGAGTCGTCCGATACGCTGGTGTTCCTTGGCGATCTCATCGACCGCGGCCCTGACGCGCCTGGCTGTGTCGCGGAAGTGCTCAAACTTTTCCGCGGTAATCCGGATCACGTAGTCTGTTTGCGCGGCAATCATGAACAGATGCTGCTGGATTTCATTGAAGGGACCGGCAATCTCTGGATCACCCCGGTTACTGGCGGCGAGCGCACGTTTGAACAATATGCTGGCCAAGCCCTGATCATTGACAGCGAAATGGATCTAGAAGAAGCCAGGCGTACTATCGAGAACAAGATTCCACCGGAGCATCTGGAGTTTTTCCGTGAGCTACCCTTCTATCACGAGGACGAACACGCACTCTATGTTCATGCGGGACTGGATAACGGCAAGCACCCCCGCGAGACTTCGCCGCAGTTACTGCTTTGGTCTAGAGACATGGATTTTTATAAGAACTATCGCGGAAAACCCTGTCTCTTTGGCCACACGCCCACACCTTTCCTGCCTTTGCGCGGACGAGTGGGGAGACATGGCATCTATATCTTTCACAGTGCAATCGGGATCGACACGGGCTACAACCACAGTTCACCTCTGAGTTGCCTCTCGTTGCCGGACTTCACACTTTACCAATCTTTCGCTGATGGCCGCTCAGAGACACATCAAATAACGTCCTTCATTCCGGAAACGTTGAAGGCCATGCAGACGAAAGCAGGGATGGTCAAAACTCCATAGACTTACCTTAATCGTTTCTTCTTCTAGCAGCTGAAGGGTGTCCACGGTGATCGGCCAGACGATCTCTCATTATCGAATTATCGAAAAAATAGGCGAGGGGGGCATGGGCGTAGTCTACCTGGCCGAAGACACGCACCTTGCTCGCCGAGTCGCCATCAAGTTTCTCTCTGCTCTGGATCATCACTATCGCGCCCGCTTCCTTCGCGAGGCCCGCGCCGTGTCCTCGCTTAGCCACTCAAACATTGCTGCTGTTTATGACTACGGTGAAACGGACGATGGCCAGCCCTACATTGTGATGGAGTTGGTAAAGGGCTCGACGCTCGGTCAATTGCTGGAAGATGAAAGCCTGACCCTGGGGCGATCCCTGCAGATCGTCTCCTCCATCGCAGAGGCATTAGGAGAGGCGCATCACCAGGGGATTGTGCACCGAGACGTCAAACCCTCCAATGTGGTGATAACGGAGCGCGGGCAGGTTAAGGTCCTTGATTTTGGCCTGGTCAAACAGATCTTCGAGCCAGTGGGCGGAGACAGCGACGCCAGCGCCCAAACCCTCTATTCCACGCACACCCGAAGTGATGTAATTGTCGGCACCCCACTCTATTTCTCGCCTGAGCAGGCAACCGGTAAACCCGTTGATGGGCGCAGCGACCTGTTTGCTCTCGGGGCCCTTCTCTATGAATGCATTGCTGGTCGCTCGGCGTTCTCCGGGGCGAGCGTAATCGAAATTGGCGCGCAGGTGATTCATGTGGAACCACCCCCGCCATCCAGGTCCAATCCTCGTATCTCGCAAGAGTTGGATCGGGTTACGATGAAGGCCCTGGCGAAGAAGCCCGAGGCACGTTACCAGTCCGCGGAAGAAATGCTCGTCGACTTGCGACCCGTTCTCGCGACCCTCAGCTCCGACAACCAGGTAACGCCTCGACTCTCGTCACGTTCGAATTCGCCGTTAGCACCTCTCCCCTCAAGCGCGTTGATGACTCTGAGCGAGAATCTCCGGCGCCCGCGTTTGTCCCTGAGAACAGTGATCATCGGAGTTCTGGCGACCGCAATTGCTGGCTGGGCCATCGTGCGACTCCTGAAGCCAACGCCTTATGTGCCTGCGCCGGTGCCCCGGGACTGGTACAACAAGGGAGTAGAGGCAATGCGGAATGGGGCTTTTCTCCAGGCCACGCTGGCTCTGAAACAGGCGATAAGCGCCGACGACAAATTCGCGCTGGCACATGCTCGTCTCGCTGAAGCCTGGACCGAACTCGATTACGCGGACGAAGCCAAAAACGAGATGTTACGGGTTGCCGAACTGGTGCCCGACCGTTCGCAGTTACCCCGCCTGGATGCTCTATATTTGGAAGCAATCTACGCCGGAGTCAACCGAGATCTTCCTGCCTCGGTGAAAGCCTATAGCGAAATTGTGCGTCTGTCTCCCAATGAAGCGTCTGCCTATTTTGACCTGGGCCGGGCCCATGAGAAGAACGACGATACCAGGAAGGCCATCGAGAGTTATATCGAGGCGACTAGCCGTGCTCCGCAGTTAGCGGCTGCTTTTCTGCGCGTAGGTGTCCTCTACGGCAGGCAATTGGACCTGGCCCCCGCTGCGGCGAACTTCCAACAGGCGGAAACGGTCTACCGGGCCCTCGGCAGCGTTGAAGGCCAGGCTGAGGTGTTCTACGAACGAGGGTTTCTGTCAAATAAACTCGGCAAGGTCGCTGAGGCTCGGGAACAACTTGAGCGAGCGCTCGCATTGGCCAAAAGCGCGAACAATCAATATCAGCAAGTAAAGACCTTGCTGAAATTGGGGGACGTTGCAAGTGACGCCGGAGAATCAGCCCGGGCGCAGCAGTACATGCAGGAGGCAATAGATCTGGCGCGGGCAAACGGCATCGACAACCTGTTCAAGCGTGGACTGGTCGATCTGGGCAACGTATTTCACGTGATTGGTAATTATCCGGAAGCCAAAAAATACTATGAGCAGTCGCTCGATCTGGCCCAGAGGCAGAAAGACAATCGCAACGCCGCCAGAGCGCTACTCTCGTTGGGAAGTCTAGCTGAGCGAGAAGGCAATCCCGATGAGTCAGTGAAATATGTTGAGCAGGCGCTGCCATTCTACCGGCAAGGTGGATATCGCAAAGAGCTGTCGCAGGCGTTTGCGCTTCTCGCCCGTGCAAAAGTACAAAAGGGGGAGTACGAGGCAGCCCTCAAGGCCTATGAAGAACAGCTAAAACTTGCGCAGCAACTGGGCGATCCATCCCAGGTCGAGACTGTTCTCACAGACCTCGGGTATGTTTTCATAACGTTCGCACAATATCCAGAAGCGCTTCTTCGTGCCGACGAGAGTTACTCGATTGCGAAGTCCTTAGGGAACCCGAAGATTATTGGTTTGAGCTTAATATTGCGCGCCAACGTTCTTTGGCGCCTGGGCCGTTTTGATGAAGCTCAAACAGCCCTGACGCAAGTTTCATCCATCGCGGAACAAGCCAATGCCGGCAAGAATCTGTCGGCCTGGTACTCTCTGGCTGTCGCCCGCATGGCTCTTAGTCGCCGCCAGTTTCCGGAAGCCAAAGTAAGAAGCCAGCAAGCGCTGGCTTTGGCTGGAACAAATCTTAAGGGGACGGCCGTAGAGGCGAATTACACACTCTGCTCGGCGCAGGCCCTTTCCGGCGCTTCGCGAGAAGGACAGATCAAGTGTGAGCAAGCGGTCGAAGTAGCAACCCAGTCCAAAGATCCCGCTTTTATCTCGGAAGCGCTACTAGCGCTCGCCGAAGCTCAGATGTTGAATGCTGACGCAACCGGCGCATTAGCAACTGCCCTTCGGGCGCAGGAAATCCTGGCCCGTCTGGGCAAGCAGGATTCTGAATGGGTTGCGTGCGTGATTGCCGCGCGTGCAAGTCGAAGCATGGGCGACACAACAAAAGCGCAGGACTATGCCAGGCGCGCAGCAGATCTACTAGCCGGTCTCTCAACAAAATGGGGGGTCGAAAACCATAATAGCTATCTCAACCGGCCCGATATCCAATTTGTTCGCAAACAGCTTAGCGATGTACTTCGCTAGGTAAACCGTAACCTCACTTTACCCTCGGAGGAAAACCAACATGGCAAATGGTACGAACGATATCATCATCAAAGGCGGCTCAGCCGAAATCATTTTCGACGATGAAGTCTATACACCGGAGGGGTCGCACACCTACGCAAACGCGCAGAGAAAGATTGTCCGCGTGGTAATCACCGGAGATATTGAATACGACAGCGGTGGAGTGAAGCCCGATGGATTGACCTGCGAGATACACGTCTTTTGTGACTAGTACCCCACCGGCGTGACCAGCGTGGGAGTGAAGATCAGATTCCCCCCGGCAACCGTGGATTCGCTGACAACTAAACACTCACCTGCTCGCGCCAAACGCGCGGCCGGATAGTGTTTTGCTTGCTCGTTGCGCGGTTTAGCCCGCTACTGCCGGCGAGTTAGCATTGAGATCAGCGCCACAAACAAAGCCGATCCAACGATCGACCAGACTATCGGAAAGGCCGTGCCGCCAATGCGCACCGGCAGGAGCTCCGGCAGCCCCAGCGAGCGGGCCAGCCAACCGCCCAGCAGCGCGCCCACAAACCCGAGGGCGATTGATACCAGACATCCACGACTCGAATAACCGGAAATAGCCTGGCCTAGTGCACCGCACACACCGGCGACCAGGAGTAAGATCAGCAAATCAAACCATTCCATAAACCCTCCTCATGCTCTACCTGGTTATCTCTCAGCGAGTGATCTCGTTGCGAAAGACTTCGCCGCCTTTCATTACGAATCGCACTCGCTCCAGTTCAGTGATATCCCTTAGCGGATCACCGCTGACGGCAATAATGTCGGCGAACCTTCCCGCTTCAATGGTCCCCAGATCGTTTGGTCGCTCCAGGAGATCCGCGGCGACGATCGTTGCGGACTGGATGGCCTGCAGGGGTGTCATCCCGTAGCGCACCATGTAGGCAAACTCCTTCGCCTGATTCTCAGTCCAGGCGTAACCGCCGGCATCCGTTCCGTAAGCAATCTTCACGCCTTTGCGCACTGCTACGGGGAAGGCCTTTGCTTGAATGTCTCGCATCGTCAACCAGATTGGCGCACCCGCGGCAGCCCGGCCTTCTGCGACGTAGACTCCGACATAGATGGTTGGGCACCAGTACGTTCCCTGCCGCACCATCCGATCCATCATGTCCTCGTCGAGGCCGAAGCCGTGTTCGATTGAATCGACGCCAACCTTGAGCGAAGCCTCAATCCCCTCGCGTCCCATTGCATGTGCCGCCACGCGTCGACCTAAACGATGGGCTTCATCAACCATCGCCTTCATTTCTTCGTCGGTGAAGTTGACCCAGGAATGAAGCGCACCATCTTTTACGAAGTAACGGCGGTCGGCGTAAAACTTGATCCAATCGGCCCCATATTTCACTTGCTCGCGAACGGCCCGCCGAATGTTGTCCGCTCCGTCAACAATCTGCACGCCCTCCGGTACTCTCAGCTCCCATGAATAGCCCTGTAGCGGATACATGCCAGTTGCTGAAAAGGCCCGGGTGGCCACAAACATTCGTGGCCCTGGAACCACCCGCCGGTTGATCGCGGTCTTGACGTCGACGTCTGCATACATCGCTCCCTCAGTTTCCAGATCTCGCATTGCGGTGAAACCGTTAAGAAGTGCGATGCGGGCCGCTACGGTGGCGCGAATTGTACGGTAAGGAATCGATTCCTTGAGGAGTTGTTCGTCGTAGTCTGCTGCGGTGATGTCGCCTTGTAACAAGATGTGGGTGTGGCAATCGGCCAGTCCGGGCAGCAGCGTCGCTCGCGAGAGGTCAATCACTCGCGCTGCAGAGGGCGCGCTCCTTTCGACGTCGGCAAGGGGCCCAACGGTCTTGATCCGTTCGCCCTCGATGAGTATCGCCTGGTTCTCGAGCACTCGTCCGGCGCGAACGTCAATGAGCCGACCGGCTTTGATGAGCACAATCTGGGTAGGTGCGTTGGCCTGGGAAAAGCCGGCGGCTGGCACCAGAGAGATGCAGATAAGAAGTGCAATTATTGGTTTTTTCAAGGTTGCCTCCTTCGATAATCGCTCAACGAGCTCCGCGCGATCGAGCGGACGGGTCTCGAGTAGCGAATCACTCACGCTGCATTGTCACAAGGCGACCACGGGTTTGGTCGCCGATTCTTTACCACGTAGTGGTCAAATGTTTATAGATCCCGGCACCATGAATACCCAGTCGCCGTTCGGATGGCGGAACGAGACTACATGATTACCTTTCATGTTGAATTCCGCCCTCCGAACGGCGACCGAGGCGGGGTGGGAGTCTCTGCTATAAACATCTCAACCCTCCGGGGTGAAATCCGTAAAGGTTCTCTACGCGTCTTTCTGCGTGAAACTCCGGCACAATCGTGGATCTCCGTTTGAGGTTTTCACACGATCTCTACAGCAAATGGTTCTGTGGTGAGTGGTGCTTGAACTGGGTGAACTTCAAAATCCTTTCCGCTTGATCCACTCGCGCACAACTTCCGCCGGGCCACGTTTGTTTGCGTCAACCTCATAGTTCAGCTGTCTCATCTCTTCCGTCGTGATTGCGTTAGCCAGTATTACCAGCACCTCGCCAAGAACCGGCAAGCGTTTCAGCGAGTCTTGCCGCATTAAATAAACGGCTTCGTACGGTGGAAAGTAATGACGGTCGTCTTCGAGTTGCACCAGATCCATTGCTGCGATCCTGCCCTCAGTGGAGTTTCCGGCAATCAAGTCAACTCTATTTGAAGCCAACGCTCTGTAAGTCAGAGAAAGATCCATTTCGCGAGGCTGCTCTGCGAACTTCAAACCATAGGCTTTGGAGAAACCTGGATAACCATCGGCGCGCGACATAAAATCCTGGCCGAAACCGGCGCGCCACCCGCGCGCATGAGGAGCCGCATCAGAAATTGATTTCAACTTGAGCCGCCTCGCGTCTGTTCCACGAACAAGAATAGCGAACGTGTTTTCGAAGCCCAATGGCGGGCTGACATCGACGCTGAACTTCTCGGCATACTCGCGTTTCACCTGTTGGTAGACAGCACGCGGATCGGTAATTGGAGGATGACGGAGTATGGCCGTGAAGGCGGTCCCGGTGTACTCGGGATACAGATCGATTCGTCCAGCTACCAGGGCATCGTGGGGAAGATTGCCGCCTAGTTCAAACTGCCGCTCAACGGTGACGCCCCGGGACTCGAGTATCTGGGCCACGATTTCCGCAAGTAGAACTGACTCGGTGAAATCTTTTGAGCCCACGACGACCCTCGCGGCTCCGGCAAGCGATTGCGTTCCCAAACGTGCGGCCCGCCAGGTACCGTAAGCGCCGCCGGCCAATACCACGGCGATAACCGCGAGTATCAGCTTATTCAAAA
>JAMQPI010000256.1 GCA_023717565.1 Pyrinomonadaceae bacterium
CAGATCCTGAGATTCAACAACTCGAGCAGGTTCTCGGCACGCTGCGCTATCAACCGCGGCCGCTGGAACTACCGGCTCAGGTGCGAATCGGCCGTCCGCGAACTTTCTTTCCGCGGATGGCAATTGCCGCCGCCGCTGCAACGATACTGGTCGGCGGAGCAGCGTGGTTGCTCCTGTATAGACAGAGTGCTCCGGATGGGATCGAATCCCTTTCGAATCCTCCCGCTGTTGAGAAGTTGAAGACGGCGCCAGAGAAGGTCACGCCACCAACGAAGAACGAAGCCGTTTCCGAATCCGCGGTTGTTGATGCAACGCTCGGCAAGCTAAAAGGTCGTGGCGTCCGCAAGAACGTGACTGCCAAAAGCAAACAATTTCGCACTCTCACTGCGACGGATACTGAGTTAACGGCAAGAGACCGTGCCGAAGCTGAAGTCGCCAAAGAGCAACTGCTACTAGCCCTGCGCGTCGCCAGCGCGAAGCTAAATCTTGCTCAAAAGAAGGCGCAAGGCGGGTACCCCGGGAGTCTGATACGCAACCAACACAAAGTAGGATGAACGGAATCAATTATGAGAACACTTTTCAAGACAATGAAACTCGCATCGCTTGCTCTGTTGCTGGGTCTCAGCGTTACTACAACGACACGCGCGCAGAATGCCAGAATCGATATGGGCCCGCTTGATCACCTGGGCGCCCAGGCCAGCGAGGCGGTGGACGTCAATATTGATGAACGGCTCATGCAGATCACCGCGAAGTTCCTGTCCGGCAAGGAACCGGACGAGGTGAAGATCAAGGAACTTATCAATGGCCTGAAGGGAATCTACGTCAAGAGCTTCGAGTTTGAGAACGACGGTGGTTACTCGCAGGCAGACGTCGATTCCATTCGTTCGCAGTTGCGTAATCCCGTCTGGAGCAAAATCCTGAATATAAGCAGCAAGAGGGAGGGCAGCATCGAGGTTTACGTAATGTCCAACGCTGCTCAGGTTGGAGGGCTGGTGGTCCTGGCCACCGATCCAAAGGAGCTGACCGTCGTGAACATCGTCGGTCCCGTGGATCTGGAAAAACTAAGCCAGCTCGAAGGGCAGTTTGGCGTTCCCGATCTGGGAATAGAGATAACGAAACCCAAGCCGAAGAATTGAGCACGACAATGAAGAGACTACTAGCCTCAACGCTATTACCGCTCGCCTTGCTCTGGCCGGGGCTCTGGTTTGCCCCGGTTGCGGTCGACGCAAAGGGCGATGACTTTGGCGCCGTCGTGAAAGTTGTGGAGGAGTTTTATGGCGTCAAACACAAAGGCATTCCCTTTCTCGCCAAGGCCGGAATTAAGACGGTCACCACCGTTGCACGTCTCTCCGGCGGATCCAGAAAGAGATTGGCGGAAGCTGGCAGTGTGAAAGTGGCTTTCTTTGAGGATCAGGAATTCACTCCCAAAGGCGGCGTCGCAAGCTTCAGGGCCAACCTGAAGGCAACGCTCCTGGGGAGATGGCTGCCCTTCATCCAGGTCCTCTCGCTAAACGACGCGGCCCAGACTTACGTCTTTCTTCGCGACGCTGGCCCAAAGTACACGGTCCTGGTGGTGACAATTGAAAAGAATGACGCCGCTGTGGTCCAGGTTAATCTGGCACCTCAGACGCTGGCAGAGTTGATGCAAAACCCTAACGAGATGGGAAAAGCAATCACTGACGACGCAACTAAAACCGACGATCAGGAGTGAAGACCATGACCTCGAACATGTTTCGTTTCGCCGCGAAGACCTCCTTGTTTGGATTGGCACTGCTGCTCCCAATATTCGCGCCAGCCACCCCGGCTAGGGCCCAGGAAGTTTCAGATACGATTCGGGTCAATACGCGAGTCGTATTCATGGATGCTCTCGTTAAAGATAAGCGCACCGGAGTCCCCATCTCTGATCTCAAGCCGGAGAACTTCGAAGTCCTCGACGAAGGAAAGGTTCGTCCGATCTCTTACTTTACTCGTGAGGGCGAGGCGCGAAAACCACTCGCATTGGTTTTGATTCTCGATCTCCGAGAAGACGGCGCCGGGAGATTTCTGAAGCGTCCCGAAATCCTGGAGACTATGGCTACCGAGCTCGCGAAACTCTCGCCGGAAGACGAAGTTGCAATTATTGCAGTCAACATCGGCGAAGATGAAGGTCGGAAAATGCTCACAGACTTCACGCGCGATCGGAACCAAATCGCCGCCGCTTTGAAGCAGGTACCGGCATTGATGGTGTCCCTTGATGAAAATATCCGAGCGATGGTAGACGCCAGCGGATCGGACGCGCCCGCATCGAAAGAACCCTCCGAGGGCATTAAGGGAGACAAGACTGAGGCCAACATGGGGCCTGCGCCCTCCCAGATGGAGATTAACAAGCCAGCTGAGAACTCGGACCTTAATCAAGACATCGTGTCCGTGGAAACCTACAAGGACCCTAAGTCAGGCGCAACTATTACCAGAACGATCATGAAAGATGGCACGGTCGCATCGAGACGGATGAGTAAGAGTGGCAAAGTTAATGTAGCCACAGGCGAAGAGTACAGCCTTTACGCCGCCGCGCTTGAAGTCTCCAAGATTGCTACTGTTCAGCGCCCCAACTCGCGGGCGGCAATCATCTGGGTTACCGACGGCATCATTCCGATTATCATCGAAGACCGCAACGCCACGGCGGACCTCCTGGTCCGTTCGAACGTGACGTTCAACTCATTGACAGTCAGCATGCGAACGCTCTACAGGTTTCTGCTCCCCTTCGCCAAACCAATCGGCAACTGGATTGGCATGAGCTTCTCGGGCAGTGCCAAGTTCCTGGCAAAGCAATCTGGTGGCGAAGCGGTCCAGATCAGCCGCACCAGCGACTATGCGCGCGGCCTGAGCAAGATCATCGGAAATCTTACCGCCCGCTACAGCCTCGGCTTCACCCTCGCCGAAGAGGAAAAGGATGACGGCCGCCTGCACGCCCTGGAGATTCGAGTCAAAGCCCCAGACGCTAAAGGTAAGTTGCGTAAGCTGGAAGTCAACGCCCGACAGGGTTACTACATGACAACCGCTTCCGAGAAAGAAGTGACTGCTTCCAAGGCACAGTGAGACCTCATTCGGGCCTCTGAAAACAAATCCGATCCACGAAACCGCACGAAACGGATGTCTTTGTTTCGTGCGGTTTCGTGTGACTTCGTGGATCGCTTGAACATTTGGTCCATGTTGGACCGAAGACCATGGTAGCCGTTGGTTCGCCCATTCATTTGTAGTATAAAACCCTGCTTTGATTTACTCTCAACGAACGGGAGACTCAAATGATGTTCGGGATTCGCTTCATTAAAGTTCAGCCGACCACCCATCTGCTGCAATACAAGAACGGAAAGATTGAACGGTCGGGCGCTGGCCTGTCATTTTTCTACTTCGCGCCCACTAGTTCGCTGGTCGCGGTGCCGATTGTGAGCACTGATGCGCCTTTCATCTTCAACGAAGTCACCGGTGACTTTCAGGAAGTGAGCATCCAAGGTCAGGTTACGTATCGGATTGCGGATCCCCAGAAGCTCTCGCAGTTGCTGAACTTCACCCTGGACCAAAACGGAAAGAACTACGTTTCTGACGATCCGCAGAAACTCTCGCAGCGCGTCATCAACGTAACCAAGGTGCTCACTCGGGCTGAGCTGCAAGGCCTGCCCTTGCGCGACGCTCTGCGCGCCTCTGATGCCCTGGTGACGAGTGTTTCCAAAGGGCTTCAACTATCTGAAGAGATTTCGTCGCTGGGTCTCGAAGTACTTGGGTTGTCAGTTCTGGCGATCGCGCCGACACCCGAGACCGCTCGCGCCCTCGAAGCCGAGGCTCGGGAGAAATTACTACTGCAAGCTGACGAGGCGATTTACGCCAGACGCAACTCAGCCGTCGAGCAGGAACGCGCTATCAAGGAGAACGAGCTCAACACCGAGATCGCCGTCGAAAACAAGAAGCGGCAGATCCGAGAAGCGCAGATGGATGCCGAGCGCGCCGTTCAGGAGAAACAGCACCAGCTTAAAGAGGCCGACATGCTTGCCAAGATCAGTCTCGAAGAAAAGAACAAGGATCTGGTCGCGCGCGCCGCGGAGAATTCCAGGACCCGCGCCGACGCCAAGGCCTACGGTCTCTCAGCGGCCCTGAAGGCGCTCGAAGGAACCGACGCGAAAGTTCTGCAGGCCCTCGCCAGTGTTGGTATGAAGCCGGACCAACTGGTGGCTGTCGCCTTTCAGGAGATCGCCCAGCGCGCGGATAAGATCGGGGAGCTGAACATTTCTCCAGACCTGTTGCGTCAGCTCATGGATAAAAAGGAATGAAATGGATCGGCTCACCGAGAATAAGATCATTCTGGTTTCGCGCCACACACGCCTCGACGATCTTATTGCCAGATTCAACACGATCGACCAGGCCAGGTTTTATGTCGAACATCTGGGAGCGGACTTTTCCGACTACGTTCGCGAGCGCGATACGTATCGCGCCGCCCTCGCTCAAACCGAAGTTACCCTGAGAGAACTGGGCCGGGTTCAAACTCTCGATCGATCTTTCCTGCCGAACTTCATCTTCGGTAAAGACGACACCCTCGTAGTTTTAGGCCAGGACGGGCTCGTCGCGAACACGGTCAAATATCTTTCCGAACAACCGGTTATAGGCGTCAATCCTGATCCACAACGGTGGGATGGGGTGTTGCTACCATTCACCGTTCATGATCTGTCGCTGATCGTTCCGGAGGTCTTTGCCGCAAAACGGGAGATCAAAGAAGTAACGATGGCGAAAGCTGAGCTTAATAACGGTCAGCGTCTCCTGGCGGTTAACGATCTATTCATCGGTCCCAAGTCGCACGTGTCGGCTCGCTATGTCATCCGCATTGACGGCCGCGAGGAACAACACTCGTCCAGTGGGGTGATTGTCTCGACCGGTCTTGGTTCGACGGGTTGGTTGAAGAGTTTGTTGGCAGGGGCGGTCGGAGTCGCCAGCGGGCTCGCGGGCTCGGATCTCCCGGTCAGCGCCCAATCAAGTTTCAATTGGGACGCAAACTATCTCCTGTTCACAGTTCGCGAGCCGTTTCCCAGCAAGACCTCAGCGGCATCGCTCGTCTTCGGCAAGGTGACAAGAGAAGCACCGCTCATGTTGGTTTCGCAAATGCCGGAGAAGGGCGTGATCTTCAGCGATGGGATCGAAGACGATTTTCTGGAGTTCAACTCCGGCACCAGGGCGCTGATCACGATCGCGGATAAGAAGGGGCGCCTGGTAGTCTGACTAACTCGCGCGGCAAGGTCGATTAAGGACGGGGTTACTACATGATAACCGGCCCTGAGATGGAAGCGACTGCTTCCAGAACTAAGTGAGGAACAACGCTGAACCGCTCAATGCCACGTACTTGTTATCAACCGAGTCTACCTTCTCTCTTTGCGTCGAGCAGTCCCGTGGTGCTTTCAGTGACGCTCGACACAGGCGTTGCCAGAGAAGAGCTCGGAGACAACGACTCACTCCCAAGATGCTCTGACAACTTTGCCGTATCTTTCCCAGAAGGCAGTATCCGATTTCGTTTGTCTCCCGCTCTCGACAAATGTCGAAGCAACAAACCCAAGCTTATGGGTATAGAAGATATAACCAGTATTGTGATCAATTCTAGTAAACCCAGCGATCTGGTGAGCAGCACAAAGATCGCAAAAAGCCCAAGGATGGCTAACCCCAACGACATGAGGGCAGTTCCTAACGGCTTCAGCGAAAGTGAGGAAAACTGTTGCTGGCGCTCGCCCTGGTGGGCCATCGATGAATAGTTAGTTGTCGGCAGCTGTATCTGCCTCATGCTCACTCCACAAACACGGCAGAACTTCGCGCTGTCGGGGTTTTGTACTGAGCACTGCTGACAATACATCAGAGTTAACTGTGCTCCGTTCTCTCAGTTACCGCTGGTCGATCGGAACGTAGCGCACGTTTCGGGCACCGATGTATTCGGCGCGCGGGCGGATGAGTTTGTTGTCGGCGTACTGTTCAAGGATGTGACCGGTCCAACCAGAAATGCGGCTGACGGCAAATATCGGCGTGTAGAGGTCGAGAGGGATTCCCATCATGTAGTAAGTCGAGGCTGAGAAGAAGTCGACGTTGGGATACAGCCCCTTCTCGCGCATGATCACTTCTTCCACCTTGCGAGACATGTCGTACCACTTCATTTCACCTGACTGCTCGCCCATTTCCTTCGAGAACTTCCGCAAGTGAGTCGCGCGTGGGTCTTCGGTACGATAGACCGCATGACCGAACCCCATGATCTTTCTCTTGTCTGCCAGCGCTTTCTTGATGTAACCCTCAACATTCTCCACTTCGCCTATTTCCAGCAGCATCTTCATCACATTCGTATTGGCGCCGCCGTGCAACGGACCTGACAGGGCGCCAATCGCCGCTGTAACTGCTGCGTACATATCTGCGAGCGTGCCGGCCACCACGCGCGCCGTGAAGGTCGAAGCATTTAATTCATGATCGGCGTGAAGCACGAGAGAAGTATCAAACAGGTGGGCGTCGTGTTCGGAAGGCTTCGCGCCCTTGAGCATGTAGAGGAAGTTTGCCGCGATGTTGAGAGCCGGATCAGGAGCAACGGGTTCCAGGCCATTACGAATCCGCTCGGCGGCGGCAACCAGTGTGGGAAACTGGGCAGTCAATCTAATCGCAGTCTTAACGGCCACCTCACGGGAAATATCGCGCGCATTTGAATCGTAAAACTCGAGGGCGGATGTATTAGTTCTCAGTACGTCGATTGGATCGGCCTCGCGCGGGTAACGCTTCATCAAGTCGATAATCTCTGGTGGAATAGCAAACGACGCGGCGAGGGCGCGTTTCAACTCATCGAGTTCAGCGCGTTTGGGAAGTCGCTTGTTCCAAAGAAGAAATATGACTTCTTCAAAAGTTGAATGCGCTGCCAAATCATGGATGTCGTATCCCTGATAGATCAGTTGGCCCTTGTCGCCGATGACGTCGGAGACTGAGGAGGTTGCGGCCGCAACTCCTCTAAGTCCAGCAGCAGAGGTAGCGGTGGGTGCGTTTGCTTTTTCGGCCATAAGGTTCGCTTAAATGTGCAGGGAAGATAACAAACAGA
>JAMQPI010000308.1 GCA_023717565.1 Pyrinomonadaceae bacterium
CAATTTGGCTTCAAACTGAGCTTCTAAGTTAGGTGACTTCGACTGGTTCGGAGCTTGGCTTCCCGCTCTAATGAGTTAGTCTCAACGATTAAGGCTGTCTGCGGAGACAGCCTTTCTTGTCTGGATTCATGACAAACAAATTTCTCGTGTTGACCTCGATCGCGGCTTCGTTGCTGGCACCCGCGGAATATGTCAGAGGTCGCCCCTCGCCCTCCGCAGCGGTGCGCGCCGTTGCCCAAAGTGGAGCGTGCAGACAGCAGGGAGTCGGCGCGGCGCCTTTTGTCCGCACCGAGCTGTTTTTCGGTGCCCGGAAGCCGGATGGCACCGAGGTCAGCGAAACAGAGTGGGACGACTTCCTCGACAAGGTCGTTACGCCGCAGTTCCCCGACGGGTTGACGGTCCTGACTGGTAGGGGACAGTTCCGCGGCTCCGACGGCATCGTCATTGAAGAAAAGGGCACGGTGTTGATTCTTCTCTACCCGCGTCGGGCGAGGAAGGAAAGCAACAGGAAAATCGAGAAGATTCGTACTGCCTACCGGCGGGAGTTTCGACAACAGTCCGTCCTGCGGGTGGATTATCCTGCGCCCGTGTGCGTTTCGTTTTAATTGAGGTTTGTCGGACCCGCCTGAGTTGGGATACATTGGAGCTCGTGAAGTTCCGGGCGAACTAATGAGCGGCCGGCGGCATCCGAAAACAGGTCCTTATAGTGGCGTTTGAGTTAGCCTCAAGAAACCCTCTCCCGGGAAGAAGCCCTTATGATCAACCGAAGTTTCCAACCGGCGCTTTCGTTTGCTGTGCTGATTTTGCTGGTTGGCAGTTTAGCCAGCGGGCAATCAAGCCGGCCGCGCCGGGTCAAATCGCCTCCCAAACCCCCTGCCGAAGAGCCATTGCTACGTCCGGAACCCAAGCCGAGCCCAACAGCAAGAAATAACCCTAACGGTCCCCTGATAACTGTCCAGCCGGTCAAGCCGATAGCTGATCCGATAGTTAATCCGACAGCTAATCCGACAGTTAATACCAGCGCGACGCCGGACACCTCGCATGCCTTCCAGTTGTTGCAGCAGAAACAATTTGCCGCTGCAGCTAAAGAGGCGAAGGCTGTGGCAGCGAATTACCCTGGCGAAGCCGAAGCCTGGAAGATCGCCGGCTTTGCCGAACTCAACCTCAAGCAGTACGCGGATGCCGCGGCGGACTTAGAAAAGGCGATCTCGCTGCAGCGGACCGCAAATCAGGAGGACCCGAACACGGTTGATGCATTGGCCCAGGCTTACGTTCTTTCAGAAAAATTTGAACAAGCGCTGCCACTGCTGGTGACTGCAACCACGCGAACCGGTGCTCAACCCGACGCGAGCATGCTCTATTACCGTGCTTTGTCAGAGTACAAGTTGGGGAAAGCTGCTGAGGCTGAGCGGACATTCACCTCCGTGGTAAAGCTCAACCCCAAGGATGCTCTCTCTCTCTTCTATCTAGGCCAGTTGGCCCTGGCCAAAAACGATCTGGATGGCGCAATCGCCGCGCTTAACCGCGCGACCTTAAATGATCCACGGCTCGCCTCCGCCTGGGCCCTGCTTACTTCGGTTTATCTCCGTCGGGCTGCACTCAGCACCGAACCAGCAAAAGCCGAGGCCGACTACCTCAACGCCGTGCGCGCGGGAGAGGGACTAATCAAGGTGCGAACTGATTCCGAAGCATTGACGCTTTTCGGCCAGGCGCTAATCGGTTCAGCACAGTATGCTCGGGCTGCGGCTGCTCTGGAACGCGCTGTACTGGGAAATGATGCCAAGGGCGTTACTTTCTATCTACTCGGCGTGGCCCATTCGCGCGCGAAGAATTTCCCTAAGGCGATTGCTGCACTCGAGTCAGCAGCATCCAAATCACCCGGCGACGTAAACGTGTACCGCGAGCTGGGTTATGCCTACGAAGTTTCGAAGCAGTATGCCAAGGCATTAGCTGCTTACCAGAAGGGCTCGAATTTGGCACCAGCCGATACCGATTTCAAAGAATCGATCGAGCGCGTCCGTCCGTTCGCTAAGTAGGCTATTGCAACCCCGCTTTGCCCGACTGCGACCGCGAAAAATGAGACGGGCCTGAAAGATACTTTCGGGCATTCTTTAGCTCGAATTTGAGACCGAAGTTTTAACCTACCCGGGAGAACGAAGATGAGATTTATTGCAGTTCTGCTCTTGTTACTACTGACCTCGATAGCCGGCTTCGCGCAACGTCCGCGAACTGTCGACACGAGCGCGAAGACCGATTCATCAACGGTAGCCATCGCACCTGCCCCGCAAACCGTTAAGGCAAAATACGAAGGTGGGGTGTTTGGTCATAACAACACGATGAACGGCACGTTAACCTTTGACGATACCAATCAGCGTTTGCTATTTGGCACCAAAGAAAAGAAGGAAGTCCTGTTCATTCCCTATGACGCAGTGACCTCGGCCTTTGCTGACACGCAAAAGCGACAACCAGCGGCAGCCACGGTAGCCAGCCACATTCCCTTCTACATCGGGATGCCCTTCGGCTTTATCAAGACCAAAGTGCGCTATCTGACCCTTCAATATACCGATCCCGACAGCAGGGCCAATGGCATTACCAGTTTCAAGCTTGAGAACAAGGAAATCCTTGCTTCGGTATTGAAGACACTATCCGAAAAATCCGGTTTGACTGCCCGCGGTGAAATCTACATCAAGAAGCCGGAATCGGTTGTGGATAAGACGATCCCGTAAACCGACTTGGGTGGATTCTGAACTGGACGTTGAGAGGCGGGGTTGAACCCGCCTCTTATTTGATCGATAGAGTCCATACTCGCACTTGTCACTCCGGTTTGCGCTCTCTGTATACTGGCTCTAAGGTGCGCGTCGTCTGTTCTGTAACGCTCGGTACAGGTTCAGGAAGCGCACGGGCTTGTTTCTCACCAAGCTCCTGAGTAGGAAATTCCCGCGATTGAGACAGAACGGACGGTTCTTTAGCAGCACTTCTGGAGCGCAGCATCAGCCAAATGAAAACGCTCTCGGCTCCCAGAAGAAGCAGGAAGCTGAGCATCGAGAACAATGCAATCAGCTCGTTGTTGAAACCCGCCCACTTCATCACCGCAATTAAGCCGACAATAATCGCGAGACCCCCGACGGAAACGCCGACAATAGCCCAGACCAGAAACTCTGGTATGGGAGCTGGCTTGAGGGGAACGGTACGGTTTTTTTCGCCCACTTCGGCGCCACAGCGGTTGCAGTAGCTCAGGCCTTCCGTCACGGCCGTCCCGCATGATGAGCAATACATACCTTGCCTCCGCGTCACGCCATACGACACTCTGGTGGGGTGAAATGTTTGTAGTCCGCCAACGGATTCCCCAATTCAACCAGCGGCAAGCACCACTCAACCAGAGAACCATCTGTGGCACCAGCGGATAATAGCACTTGACCGATCCTTGAGAGCATGCCTCGTTAACAATAGGATCCATTGGATACGGAGATTGTGTAAAACTCAACCGAGTGTCATGAAGTCAGTACCGTAGCGCGGGAGCGTCAGGTCCGGCCGGGTGAAGACTCAACCGAGTGTCATGAAGTCAGTACCGTAGCGCGGGAGGGTCAAGCTCCGGCCGGGTGAGGACTCAACTGAGTGTCACGGAGTCAGTACCGTCACGCAGTAGCGTCGGGACCGGTCGGTCAAGACTCAACCGAGTGTCACGGAGTCAGTACCGTCACGCAGTAGCGTCGGGTCCGGTCATCGCAACTCGAATCCAGTGCCAGAAAAAGTCACCAACCGTGGAACCCATTGACCCGTAGATTTGTGATCGGGACCGTTGACCCGACGCTACTGCGTGACGGTACTGACTCCGTGACACTCGGTTGAGTTTTTGCACAGTCTCTACGGCAAATGGTTCTGTGGTTGAGCGGTACTTGCGTTTGTTGGAATTTGGGATCCGATACTACGACATGGTGCTGACCCAATGAGATCGCTGCTTGAGTGATTGGTTGGAGGGGCCCACCGTCTCATTCGCCGTTTCGTCAAAGTCGTCGCAATGCTTGGGGCTCCGCACCGGAACGGGCACGCGTTACTCGACCTATTCGTCGATCCCCTCTGAGCACCAGTTCACACGCTTTGAAGGCGTATTCCTCAAAGTCTTCGAGTCGGGAGGCTAGGACCACCCACCCATTACTACCAGAACGCCACAACTGGCGGCGCGGCAACTCGGGAAACTCCTTCGCCAAGCTATCGAGGTGTTCGGCAGTAGTGTAAACCCAGATGCCGTTTGTGCC
>JAMQPI010000316.1 GCA_023717565.1 Pyrinomonadaceae bacterium
GAGGGCTGGTGCGGCCGGCTATGTGCTCAAAAAGGCCATGGCCGAAGAACTGATCCACGCTATTCGCACAGTCGCCGCTGGAAACACTTATATAGATCCCGTGCTGGCCAACAATGTGGTCCGCGGCTACCTTCGTGATGAGTCAGTGAAGGATAGACTGTTGCGCAGCGACCTAAGCGCTCGCGAGACTGAGGTGCTGCGCCTGATCGCCTGGGGTTATAGCAATAAAGAAATTTCCGCTCAACTCAACATTGGCACCAAAACGGTAGAGACATACAAGGCCCGACTCATGGACAAACTCGAACTCCGCAGTCGAGTTGAAATAGTCCTCTATGCCCTACATCAAGGTTGGCTAAAAGACTCCTAATTTCCGGAACACGACAGTCAACCAGGAGTAGGAGAAAGCATTTTCCATTTTCCATTGCCCATTTCTCGTTTTTCATCTCTCCTAAGTTCTCATTTTTCATTTGGGATGCGCGAATCGTTGACTTCTTATTCGTGTGAGTTCGTGTTATTTCGTGGATCGTTCTTCATCCTTCAGCCAAACAAACGATCCACGAAATAGCACGAATCACCACGAAATGAGATCAGAAAATGAGAAATGAGAAATGAGAAATGGAAAATGGAAAATGCCTTCTCCTGCCTCCTGCCCCTGCCTCCTGCTCCCAGGTTTTTGTAGGGCGCAGCAGACCTTCTTGCTGATCTTGTAGGGGAATCCCCTGACACGAGTTTCCGTGTTTCCTGACAGATGGATTAGTGATCGTAGACTTACAATCCGTTCGACCACCTGAAGCCGTATAACTCGTGATTTAACCGCATCCTGATACGAGGTCAAGCATTAGTGACCTCGTTAACCAAAAACCAAAACGCGCGTGGAGAGCCAAACGGATCTTCCACGGGAGGGTAACAATGCAAAGGTCTATCAGAAGTTTTCTCACTGCAGCTATTCCAGGTCTTCTGGGTGTGTCGCTACTTTTCGGCGGCTTCACTTTTATGCCGGTGGTCGAAGCCTCGAGTCACCGCGAAGCGCCATTGATCAGCGCTGATCCGCTCGCCGACGGCACTGACGTGTATGCGTTCATCAGTCCAGACAGGCCAAACTCAGTCACCATTCTCGCTAACTTCATTCCGCTGGAAGAGCCTGCGAGCGGTCCAAACTTTTTCAAGTTTGATGACAACGTGCTCTACCAGATCAGGTTCGATAACAACGGCGACGGTAGGCTCGACCTCGCACTTCAGTTTCGTTTTCGCACCGTCGTCGGCAACCCAGATACGTTTCTTTACAACACCAACACCATTAACAACCTCTCGGACCCTGATTGGAACGTGAAGCAGTTCATGGATGTGACGGCGCGGATTCGCCAGGGCGATCCGGCCACTCCCACATTCGCCACCTTCGTCCTCGGCACGAACTTACCGACCCCGCCAGTTAATGTGGGCCCGCGTTCGACGCCTAACTACGAGACGAACCTGGCAGAACCCTCGATCAGCTCGATCCCGACCGGCGCGGGAAACATTCTAGTGTTCGCCGGTCAGCGCGATGAAGGATTCTACGTTGACCTCGGCTCAGCGTTCGACCTGCTGGGCCTGCGTCCTTTTAACGCAGCGCACCTTGCGCCGCTCGCAACCTCCAACGGTGTGGACGGCACAGCGGGATACAACGTTCACACCATTGCCATCCAGGTTCCCACGCAACTCCTGACTCGCACGGGAGCGTTGCCCACCGGCCCGACCGATCCGTCCGCGATTATCGGCGTCTACTCGACGGCGAGTCGCAACGGCACACGCGTGCTGAACCTTGATGGAACCAAGACAGAGACCGGCGACTGTTTCACCGGAATGGCGATAGCGCCCAGCGCAACTTGTGTGCAGGTGTCGCGTCTGGGTAATCCACTCTTTAACGAGTTGTTCATCCCCCAAGGGAATCCAACAACCACGGGTAATGATAAGGACCTGTACAACGCGCAACTTCCGGCCTCAGATGTGAACCGCCAGGACTTCGTGCGGGGCACCGCTTCGCGGCCGGTGGAGCCGGTGGCCCTGACAAATCTTCTTTACCCTCCGGTCCTGGATGCCCCCACGTCAGGTCGCAACGATCTGATTCGGGTGTTCATTACCGGCGTGCCGGGGCTCAACCGCTTCCCATTCCAAAATGATCCGGCAGACCCCGGGGCAGGATTGGGTTCAGCACCGGCCGAATACATCCGCCTCAACATGGCAATTCCAGCCACAGCTCCGGGCTCGGTGAATCGTTTGGGGGTCATTGCCGGAGACAACGCCGGTTTCCCAAACGGACGCCGGGTTGGTGATGACGTGGTGGATATCATCTTCCGCGCGGCCGCAGGGGTCCTGCTTCCGGGGAACTCATGTGCCGGCGGTACAGCAAACTGCAACGCCGCTCCGAACAACCTACTCGGTGATGGCGTGCAGCAAAACGATCGACCGTTCCGTTCCACGTTCCCGTACCTGGCATCGCCTTGGGGCGGTTACGAGAACCCCTTCCACGGTCGTGAGTGTGCATCGGATACGGCGACACCTTGTCCGTCGCCAAACCCGACGCCAAGGCCGTAGACGTTTTGGGGAGACGTTTTCGGCCTCAAGGCCTTCAGAGTGCGGGTACTAGGGGATTGCCAATTGGGTTTTGCAAGGCAGTCAGGAGTAATGGAGAGTTGGGAGCATGAACAATCATGAATTGGCAATCGGCAATCTCTAAGCACCCGCACTCTGAAGGCGATCACCAATTTACTTCACGACTACAAGCCGTCTCTGGTTTCTACAACATTGGGTATGACTTCGAATCATGCGTAAAATCATCTACTTAGTTATTGGATTAGTTTTTCTCGGGGGGGCTGTGGCCTTCTTCAGTGCTCGGGCTATTTCACACAGAGCGGGGAGCGTCAGCGCCCGGGCACTGGAAGGCGACGGAGTAAGGAGAGAGTCAGCAGCGGAACGCTCCCGCCCTTCCGGCGCGCAGATCGCGGCAGCGCAGCAAGTAATTGCCAGCGCACCAACCGACCCCAGGGGTTACAACTTGCTCGCTGCCGCGCTAATGCAGAATGCACGCGAAACGGGTGACTTCAATGTCAACAAGAGAGCTGAGGAAGCACTGGCGGAGTCCTTCGCCATCGCGCCCCACAACTATGACGCGCTGAAACTTCACGCTAAGCTACTGCTCACGTTTCATCGTTTCGAAGAGGCACTCAAAGTGGCCCGTCGCGCGCAGAGCCTTAACCCGCAGGACCACGACAACTACGGCGCGATGACCGACGCTTTGGTTGAACTCGGCGAGTACCCGTTGGCGGTCGAGGCTGCGCAGAAAATGATTGACTTGCGTCCGGACACGTCGTCTTATGCGCGAGTCTCCTATTTGCGCTGGCTCCACGGTGACACCAGGGGCGCAGTGGAGGCCATGCGTCTCGCTGCTGAGTCCGCCAGCCCACAAGATCCGGAGAAGGTGGCGTGGTGTCATGTTCAACTAGGCGAAGCATTGCTCACCCTAGGCGAGCAGAGACAGGCAGAACGCGAGTTTGATCGGGCCATCCATATTTTCCCCGATTATGGTATGGCGCTCGACGCCAAAGCGCGCGCGCGTATTGCCGCAAACGACCTCGAAGGCGCGGCCGAGATTTATAGACGTGAGAATGAGCGTGAACCCTCGGCGGACGCGGCCCTGGCTCTCGGCGAACTTTACGCTAGATTGGGGCGCGTGGATGAGGCGCAAAAACAGTATAGAATATTTGAGTCGCTCGAACGTGAAAACGCCGCCGGAGAGAATGACATGCATCATCTCATCTCATACTGGACCAACCACGACACGAATCTGGACGAGGCGCTAATGCTTGCGCAGAAGGAGAGAGCCAGGCGGAAGGACGTTTTTACGTGTGACACACTAGCGTGGAGCCTATACAAGAAGGGCCACTTCGCCGACGCAAAGAGGTCTTCAGATGAGGCCCTGCGCCTCGGTACTCGCGACGCTCGCCTACTCTATCACGCAGGGATGATCGCCTACGCGCTGGGTGACCGGCGCGGTGCAGAGAACCATTTGCGAGAATCGCTCGCCATCAATTCATCATTCGATGTCCTCCAGGCGGAAGTTGCACGGCGGACGCTCGCCTCCGTGAAGCGCAAGGCGGGAGTCAGGCCGGCCTCGTAACCTGAGGCTCTTACGAGGTCCTATCCGAACCACCTGCGGTAGAGACTGTTTGAAAACTCTGAAATCCCACCAACGGAAGTTGGTGGATTGTTCAGGTCCAGCCTACAGGAAGGGGACACCGGCTCGATGGTGAATCCCACCAACGGAAGTTGGTGGATTGTTCAAGTCCGGCCTATCACGGAACAGGCCCAAGTGGTCAGTTTAATTGATAATAAGGATCGTCAAAGCATTGTTGAGATCGACGCGAAAGAGGTTGGACTTGAACAATCCACCAACTTCCGTTGGTGGGATTTTCGACACTCACAATGCTCTGTTTGTAGGCTGGACTTGAACAATCCACCAACTTCCGTTGGTGGGATTTCAGAGTTTTCAAACAGTCTAGGTAGCGGGTGGGTTTGCACCCAATTTGATTCTGAGGCATGACCCGTCCGCGACTGCGGGTGGGTCACTGACAGAGAGTTCAAGCATGTGCGGAATCAGCGGACTAATTAGCCGGGCAAGAATCACGGGCGGAGACGTTGCGCGGGTGGCGAAGATGAGTCGTGCTCTGATTCATCGCGGGCCGAATGATGCCGGAGAATACCAAGCCGAGCACATTAGCATCGCCGCGCGCCGCCTCTCGATTGTTGACCTCGAAGGCGCCCATCAGCCTCTCTACAACGAAGACCGCTCCTTGGTCCTCGTTGCCAATGGAGAGATTTACAACCACATCGAGTTACGCGCACGCCTCGAGCAGATTGGGCACCGCTTTAGTACGAACGGTGACTGCGAGACCATTTTGCATCTCTACGAAGAGCACGGATTAGATTGCGTGCAATTCCTCCGGGGCATGTTCGCCTTCGCGCTTTGGGATATTAAGCGAAGGCGGCTTTTTCTGGCGCGCGATCCGATGGGCGAAAAGCCGTTGTATCTCTATCAGAGTGACGGTCGCATACTCTTCGCCTCGGAAATGAAGGCGCTGCTCCGCTCAGGATTGGTTTCGTTCGAGTTAGATCCACCCGCGATTGATTGCTACTTCCACTATCAATATGTACCGGAGCCACGAACCGCGCTTAAAGATGTTCGCAAGCTGGCTGCAGGGCACCTGCTCACAGTTGATCTTGAGTCATGGCTGGTTGAGGAGAAGTGTTACTGGAAGATGGAGGATGCCCTCCCCATTGATGGCGGCGCAGCTGCGCTCATTCGTCAGGAGTTGGACACAGTCGCGCAGCTGGTGACCCGCGCTGATGTGCCGGTGGGCGTTGCCCTGAGTGGCGGGCTGGATTCGAGCACTGTGGCAGCGTTTGCGGCTCGGCATTGCCCGGGCGAACTGCACGCTTTCAGCGTCGGATACACGGGCCGTCCTGCTGAATGTGACGAACGCGCTGAAGCCCGGGAGTTAGCTGATCACTTTGGTTTGCATTTCCACGAGGCTGAGGTTAGCGCCGCAGAAGTGGTCGAGTCTTTCAGTGATTTGCAATTCTGGAGGGATGACCCCATCGCTGATTATGCCGGACACTCCTACTACGCGCTGATGAAGCTCGCTCGAGAGCACGGTGTTCCCGTGGTACTCCAGGGCCAGGGAGG
>JAMQPI010000329.1 GCA_023717565.1 Pyrinomonadaceae bacterium
GTGGGAACCGTTGGCAAGATTCAGGCCTTCCCCGGCGCATTCAATATTGTGCCAGGCAAGGTCACAACCAGTCTGGGGCTCCGCGATCTGGATGCCTCGAAGGTGCAAGTGATCTTTGAGAAGATTCAGGCCGAAGTCCGCCAGATCGAAACGGCGACGGGCACAAAGTTTGAGTTCAAGCAGGTCAACGCATCACAACCTGCGCCGACCGACGCACGCTTTCGCCGTGTGATTGATGACGCGGCCAGACAATTGGGTTTGACGACGAAGTTAATGCCGAGCGGCGCAGGTCACGACGCGCAGGAGATCGCGCACCTCTGCCCTGTAGGTATGATTTTCGTGCCCAGCCGTGACGGCATCAGCCACAGCCCGCGCGAATTTTCTGAACCGGCAGACATCACGAACGGCGCGAACGTATTACTGCACACGCTGCTGAAGCTGGATGCTCTGAGTTTGAATTGAATCAACGAAGTTGATGAGCCCGCTATTGCTATAATGTCCAGTATTCTGTACAGTAACAGCGATACTGTAGGAGATATTGAACATTATGCGATCTCGCTCTTCTAATTCATTGCCCCTCCCGGTAAGGCGATCCCTCAAAAAGCTGGGCTCTGACTTGGCCGACGCGCGGAAGAGGCGGCGAATCTCGACAACTACGATGGCACAACGGGCGATGATAAGTCGGACGACGCTCGTCAAGGTTGAGAACGGTGATCAAGGAGTGTCGATCGGAATATACGCCACCGTTTTATTTGTTCTCGGCATGACGGAAAGAATTGCTGATCTAGCGGATGCCTCACACGATCGAACAGGTCTCGACCTTGAGAGCGAGAACCTGCCTAGGAGAATTTCTTCATCAAGGAAGAATCGCGATGGAACGGCAAACAGAAGTATTCGTCGATCTTGACGGCCACTCTCGCTTGGTTGGTCGTCTTTGGTCACGTTCCATCAAAGGACGCGAAAGTGCTTCTTTTGAATACGACAAGACCTGGCTTAACTCTAAGCTCCGCTTCCCTCTCGAACCACTGCTGACTATGGATACCGGCGTCCATCATTCTCAGCCGGGCAAACCGCTATTCGGGGCGATCGGCGATTCTGCTCCTGATAGATGGGGGCGCGCCCTAATGAGACGGGCAGAGCGGAAGAACGCGGAGAGAGAAAGCAGAACGCCGCGAACTTTGTTGGAAATGGACTACCTTCTCCTCGTTGCTGACAGCATACGACAGGGCGCACTCCGCTTTCGGGATGCCGACACCTCAGACTTCCTATCCAATACCCAATCCGTGATCCCTCCCTTGGTTGAGCTGCCGAAACTATTATCGGCATCACAACGAGTCCTGAACGATACCGAATCCGATGATGATTTGCGTCTGCTGCTAGCCCCCGGCTCATCACTTGGCGGAGCAAGACCCAAGGCAGCGGTGATTGACTCGGATGGCTCGCTCGCGATTGCTAAATTTCCTCACTATGGCGACGACTACAACATCGAATTATGGAGCTGCGTTACCCTTGAGCTAGCTCGAAAGGCCGGCATCAATGTGCCGCCACATAGAATGACAACCGTTTTGGATCGGCAAGTCCTAATCGTGACTCGTTTTGATCGACGCAGCGGCACGCGGACCCCATTTCTCTCGGCGATGAGCATGATCAGTGCGGGAGACAACGAACCCCATAGTTATCTCGAACTGGTTGATGCTATTCGACAACATGGGGCCGAGGTTCGAGGGGACCTGCGGGAGTTGTGGCGTAGGATTCTGTTCAGCGTGTTGGTATCCAATGTCGACGACCACCTCAGAAATCATGGGTTCTTGTACGACACTTCAAATTGCGGCTGGCGACTTTCTCCTGCTTACGATATCAACCCGGTGCCCGTCGACGTGAAGCCACGCATCCTTTCGATGATGATCGATGATCGGGATAATTCGGCTTCGTTAGATCTGGTTCTCAAGGTTGGAGACTACTTTGGCCTGGAAAATGATGAAATGAAGATGATCGCTAGCGAAGTGGTTAACGCAGTTTCGATCTGGCGCGGCGAAGCCAATCGATTAGGGATCTCAAGCGAAGAGATCAGTAGAATGACAACCGCGTTCGAGCATGACGAACTGAAGCATGCGCTCAAATACTGCAGTCCTTCTCAAAGCTCCCAGGGAGATCTACGGGGCGGTTTGTGAAAAGAGCGGACATGCGCATCCGGACGTGAAAGACAAATAAGGAGCGAACCATGAGAATGAACTCTGCTGCAAGGCTGTCTGCGGCCGGCGCCCTTGCCGCTGTCTTCGCTGTCGGCGCTCACGCCCAGCAAAAGCCTTGCGTGACCGCTTCCAAATTCGGGCCCGACGATCAGATCGGCAATCTTAACTACGTGACGCCGGCGAAAACGCTGGCGGCCTCAAAGCTGGTAACGCGCGGCAAGGCTTATCGACTCGGCATCGAGACCAACAAGGACACACCCGCATACGGCACGCGCACGTTCGCGATAACGGTGCTGCAACCGGGTCAGGTGGGCGGGGCCACGATCGGCCCTAACAAAACGACCTATAACGACGACATCATCACAGGCTGGGTCGGTGTAGGTTCGCAGATTGACGGCTTCGGCCACCTCGGCATCGACAATCTCTATTTCAATTGCAACAAGGCTGCCGACTTCGCTATGCCCGACGGCCTCAAGAAGCTCGGCATCGAGAATGTGCCGGCCGTTGCTACGCGTGGCGTGCTGCTCGACATGGCTGGTTACTTCGGTGTCGACATCGTGAAAGAAGGAATGCCGTTCAATCGAGCGGAAATCGAAGGAGCCATGAAGCGCCAGGGAATCAAGGCTATCGAGAAAGGCGATGTCGTACTTTTCTACACCGGCTGGCTAAAGCTACTCGGCAAGGACAACCAGCGTTTCATCTCGGTCAACCCGGGGCTCGGCCGCGATGGAGCGAGGTATCTCGCGTCGCTCGAAGTGGCGATGATTGGGGCGGACAC
>JAMQPI010000336.1 GCA_023717565.1 Pyrinomonadaceae bacterium
CGTCGAGAGTGGCGCATGGAATCGTGAATGAAACAGACGTGTGTGCACCAGCATGCTTTACCGCCATCGATAGCGTTCAGTTCCACTTCTCGATCATGCGCCGCCCAGAGCGCGCCAAAGTCGTAATCAAAATCGCCGAGGGTCGCAAACTTCTCCCGCAACTCGCAGGCGCGGACATCGCCGTTGTAGTCGATCACTGCAGTGGTCTCGCCGGCCGTACAGGGGAAAGGCCAAGCGGTCGGCGTTTCAAAGTTCGCATGCTGAGTTCGGTAATGGGTCGTGATTGCGCCGACGTAAGCGACATTCTTGACGAACCGCTTGCTGGCATCGTCATCGGCAAACATTCGATCACCATACCGCTTGGTCAACCGCGAGACGAACGAATACATGCCGGGCAGCGACTCAGGCGGCACTTGTTTTATCTCATCGCCTACAGGTGTCTCCCCCCTGATGATATTGAAATATTGACCGTCCAGGCGGAAGTGCTGCCACATATATTCCGCCAGAGTCTCCATCTCGGTGTAGTTGTCCGCACACACGACCGTGTTCACGTTGAGTCGAAAACGATCCGTGTATTTCGCCTTCAGCGGATAGAGAGCCTCGATGCACTCCAGGGCCTTGCCCCAATTTCCCGGAACGCCACGAATGCGATCGTGAGTGTCGCCATAACCATCCAGGGCGACGTTGAGATATAGATCGAGCCCCTGATGCCTGCCGAGAGCCAGGTCTACAATCTCATAGACACGCGATTTGATCAGCGCGTTGGTGGGAATGATGACGCGATTGACGCCGTTGTTGGCCACGAATGTGTCGATAATCTCTGAGACGTCGCGGCGCAAGGTGGGCTCACCACCGGACAACCACAGGTCGGTGATCGGCGGCATGGTTCGCGAGACTTTCTCAATCTGATCGAAAGTCATGTCGCCCGGATTATTCAACTCTTCGTGGTAGAAGCAGGTTTTGCAGAAGGCGTTGCAGCGCGAAGTGACGAAGAGGATAACGGTGCCCAATCGCAGCTCGCGTTTACTGTCTCGCAGAAGTTGGACTAGTTGTAAGGCTTTGTTGGGCATCTCAAAGGTGTCAGGTACCGGGTATCAGGTGTCGGAATCAGTTTCGGACGACTCGAAGTCGTCTTGACCGGCACCCGACACCCGGTCCCTGACACCTATCTAGTACTTACGGATAATGACAGCTTCGTTTGGTGATTTCAATTCATACTTGATTCCCCGCCACTCAATTCGCCGCGAAAACATGGCGGCCATACAGTTGTAGAGAAAGAGTGCCGAGGCTATCGGCCAGAGAAGCATATGAGCCGGCCGAGTCGCGCTCAACTCGCTGCCATACTTCGCTAGCGGCAATTGCACCGCCCGCAACCGAATGAAGCCCTTGATCGCCCCCAGGATGCCAATCAGGCAAAGCAGCAATAAAGGCAACCAGAACGACAGGCCAAGCAGCGCTCGCGCAACTACCAGCACAAGGCCGCCAAAGAAAACCGAAACAAAGAGCAGACTGCCTATGAGGGCCGCTTTCCACAGATGTGAAGCATAGACTCTGGTGATCTTCACTTGCCGGGTGGTGAACTCAACTAGTTCTCCGAAGGTGCAGTCTTCCAGTGAAACAGTCAAACAGGCCGGGACAAAATGGATCGGCAGATCCGCTTCCTTCAACGCGTTGGTCAACGCAAAGTCGTCCGAGACCGTGCCGCGCCAGCGTTCCACGATATTCAGGTGCTCGAAGGTTTCGCGGCGGATAGCCGTCGAACCTCCCCAGCAAAAATTCTGGCTTTCGTTTTCCCCCAGCGCGGAGACAATCGACGCATTCCAAACGGAACAGAGGTGTGAAGCCAGGCCTCCGTGCAAGGGAATAAACCAACGATAACCGGTAGCGGCCCCGAAGCGTTGATCGTGCAAAGGCGCAACCAGCGATCGTAGCCAATGAACCTGCGGCCGTGCGTCCGCGTCCACAAAGACCAACACCTCGCTCCGGGAATCGATCTCGCCAACAGCAACGCGCAGGTTGTGGACCTTCTGTCCGCTGTCGTCTGCTGGGCCCGCGATCACTACTCGGCTGGAAATGTTCCTCCTGTCCGAGTCTAGCGGCGCAGATGCGAAAGATCGCTTGACCTCTTCGATTACAGCCAGTGAAGGGTCACTCTCTTCGTCAGTCACGAAAATGATTTCGTAGTTCGGGTATTCCTGCTGGAAGAGCGCGGCCAGGTTTTCGTGTAGCCCCTGATCAAGTCCGCGAGTGGGAGCAATGACAGAAACAAAAGGTGTGAAATCGGGAAGCGGCCGCGCGGTATCGAGCCGGAGATAGTCTGCGAATCGTTTGCCACCGCGGACGGAGACAATACCCAGCCAAATGACGATCGCCGCAAAGAAGTAGTAGACCAGCATACTACCCAACGAGCTTGCAGCCAGCCTCACTCTAACCCGCCGCGCTCGATCGCCTTCCCGACTGTCTGCTCAACACTGCGACGAAATGACGCTCCGTCAATTGCGGGGTATCTAAAGAGTTGATCTTCGATGCTGGAAAAGAGTTCGAGTATGCGCTTCGGTTCGATCAAACCTCGCTGGATCATTTCTTGAACATCTCGGGTGTCGGTATCATGGCCTCGCTCGATTTTGGCCAGCGCCTGCGCATAAAAATCGTAATGATAAAATCCTATCTTCCCCGCTTGTTCAATAAACCTGCTTCGTTCCTGCCAGCCTGGTAACGCGGGAATAAAATCGTCTGGTGAGGCAAGCTCAATGTTCATCTCCAGACGTTCCTTGAGTGCGGGTAAGCTTTGCAAGATGTTGTCGCTGTCCGGGATCACCTTAACATCGACATCGATTGTGGAAACGCGCCAGCCCAACAAGACAGCCGTTGCTCCTCCAACCAGAAAAATCCTTACCGGCGTCTTGGCTGCGTCGCCCAACGCCTTGATGAAGTCATGCAAGCGAGAGGCGGTTACTTTTTGACGCATGCTGCAGCTCGCTCAAAGCTGACCAGTTTTCTAATTAGTGAATTGTATCGAGAGTGGGCTGAGTCAACACCGTCTTCTACCAGCAGATCATAAAGCCGATGCTCGGGATTGGACGGCACGAGGTCCGGCACCTGGAAGCCGAGTTGACGGAGACGAGGGGCGCCGATCGCTACCAACAAAGCGGCGATGGTCTCGCGGCCATCACTCAAATCTTGCAGGCCGGCATCGATAAGATCGCCACCAGGTAGAGCTGCGTTCATGGCGTTCATGATACTTATTTCAACGCCAGCCCGCCCAATGCCCCCAGCGGTGCAAGCAACTTCTGCGCAAGGTTGATCAGCGGTTGAGGATAGACCCCGATGAAGAGTATTCCAGCCAGGGAGACGACCAACGCTGTTCTTAACGCTGGCGAGAGTTCGAGCGGTTGGTTATCGGCGATGCGATCGCCG
Source organism: Pyrinomonadaceae bacterium (assembly GCA_023717565.1). GTDB lineage: Bacteria > Acidobacteriota > Blastocatellia > Pyrinomonadales > Pyrinomonadaceae > PSRF01. The sequence goes on from JAMQPI010000336.1 coordinate 3,418, forward strand.
AGGTACATTACTTTGATAAATCGGATGTAATAGTAGAAGGAGACCACGGTGTTGATGATCGCCCAGCCCGCCAGCCAGTAATACCACGTCTTGCCTGAAGCTTTATGTTCCACGTCTCCGCGCTCCAGCAGACCCCAGAACAGAAAGTATTTCCCGATGAAGCCACCGGTCATCGGCAGCCCACCCAGCGAGAGCATGAAGACCGCCATCATCGCCGCCATACCGGGCGCCTTCTGGGCCAACCCAGTCATGTCATCAACATTGTCACCGATGATTCCGCGCCGGCGCAGGCTGATGATGATGCCGAACGCGCCCATGTTCATTAACGTGTAGACCAGTAAATAGATCACCAGTCCGAGGTATCCATAAGCATTTCCGGCGACCAATCCCAGCAGCAGATAACCAGCATTTGAAATCGACGAATAGGCCAATAGGCGCTTAGAGTTATCCTGCGTAACGGCCGCCCAGTTTCCCACCATAATCGTGATCGCAGCGACCAGTCCCAGCAGTGGCGCCCAGTCGGCCCTCATGGACGGAAGGGCTTCCATAAAAATTCGGGCGTAGAGCGCGAAACTTGCGGCCTTCGATCCGGTGGAAAGAAATGCGGTAACCGAGGTCGGTGCGCCTTCGTAGGCATCCGGGGCCCACATGTGAAAAGGCACGGCGGCGATTTTGAAGAACAAGCCGGCGGCCAAAGCAATCATGCCCAGAAGCAACAGGGGCCGGAGTGTGGTTAACGCCCGTGTCTCATCGCTAGGCTGTCCTATTGAAGCAACAATTTCGCCCACACTACGCCCGATCTCGCCCAGGTTGGTTGAGCCGGCCACGCCATAAAGCAGACTCATTCCATATAGCAGAACACCCGAAGAAAAAGCTCCGAGCAGGAAATACTTCATGGCCGCTTCGTTAGAGCGTTTCTCGCGTTTCGTGAAGGCCACGAGAATATAGAAAGTGAGCGCCATCAACTCCAGACTGATGTAAAGCGAGATGAGGTCATATCCACACCCGAGAAACATCATGCCTACCGTAGCGAAAAGCACCAGGGCGTAGTACTCCCCATGCTGCTCGCCTTCGATGTCGAGAAAGCGCTTGGAAATAGCGATAGCCAGGGCGGCGGCAACCAGAAAGATGGATTTGAAGAGCAAGGCGAAGCCGTCGATTCGGATCATTCCGTAGAAGCCATCGAGGGGCAAAGCGTCGCTGGTGTACCACCATTGCACGCCCAACGAAGCAGCGGCGAGGGCGATACCGACCAGAGCAAAATAGGCAATTACCTTGCTCTTACGATAAGGAAGAATGACTTCCAGCACCAACGCAATACACGCGCAAACAGTCAGAATCAGCTCCGGCACAATCAGTTGAAGGTCGGCCAGGTTGAAGAGAGCTGTGGTATTGGCTTGAAGAAGAAGCATCGCGTCGAAAGGATGAAGGATGAAGGATGAAGGATGAATAAGAAGCATTGAAACTAGTCCGTCGGTGGTCATTTCTTTAGTCAGCGCCCCACAACTTCAGAAGGATGAAGGCTGAAGGATGAATAAGAAGCATTGAAATTAATCCGTCTGTGCTCATTTCTTTAGTCAGCGCCTCACAACGTCAATCGTGGTTAGAGACCTTTCATCCCTCATCCTTCATCCTTCATCCCTCTATTTCGCTGCTCGTTGGGGTTCGGCCGGGGGCAGGTCGGGAATCGGATAGTTCGGACGAATCTGTCTCACTACCGCGTTGACCGGGCGCTGTACGAACTCGAGAAAGGGTTTCGGGTAGACGCCGATCCACAAAGACATGATCACCAGCGGAATCATGTAGGCCCATTCCCGACCATTCATATCGGAGAGTTTCTCATTCTTAGGATTATCAATCGTCCCGAAGAACATCCGCTGATAGAGCCATAGCATGTAACCCGCATTCAGAATGATGCCCAACGCGCCCCACGCGGCCCAGTAAGGATTGGCTTCCAGCGCTCCTCGCAAAGAAAGAAACTCCGAAACGAACACGCATAGCAAGGGCAAACCAATCGCGGTCATGGCCATTGCCAGAAACACGGCGGAGTATCCCGGCATAACGTGCGAGAGGCCGCCGAACTCCGCGACATTACGCGTGTGACGCCGCTCGTAGATTATGCCCACCAAAAGGAAGAGCGCCGCCGAGTAGATGCCGTGATTGATCATATGAAGCACGGCGCCGTTAAGTCCGTTTGGATTCAGAGCGAACAATCCCAGGATCACAATTCCCATCGAAGAAACGGACGAGTAAGCCACCAGCTTCTTTACGTCGCCATCCTTTTTCACTACGAAGTACATCGCCGCCAGGGCACCGTAGATAATTCCTACAATCGCCAGAAAAATCATGATGCTGCGAACACCGAAAGAGCCGAAGTATGCTTCATCAGCAGAAGCCATTGGGAACATGGGCAGGTTGAAGCGAAAGAATCCGTAGGTTCCCAGTTTGAGCAGGATGCCGGCGAGTATCACTGAACCGGCAGTGGGAGCCTCAACGTGCGCATCGGGCAACCAGGTATGAAACGGAAACATGGGCACCTTGATGGCGAAGCCAAGTGCGAAGGCAGCGAATAGAAGTACTTCCAAGGTGGAAACATTCCCCGTAGACAAAACGCTGCCCATCGACTGGAGATAGACAATATTGAAGGTACCAGTTCCATTCTGCACAGCGGCCTGTAATGTAGATGAGACCATTGCGGCTGCGTCAGGATTACCAGCCAGCATGTTGACGGTGCTCTGCGCAATCTTGCCGGTAATGGCGGTATCTGCGCTGAGGAAATAGATCTTCAACACCCCCAGCAACATCACTACCGAACCCACCAGCGTGTAAAGGAAAAACTTGATGGCCGCATATAGCCGGTTCTCACCACCCCAAATACCAATCAGGAAATACATGGGCACCAGCGAGACTTCGAAGAAAAGGTAGAAAAGAAAGAGATCCATCGAAGCGAAAACGCCGACCACTGCGGTCTGGAGAAATAACAACAGTGCGTAGTATTCCTTCTCGCGTTTCTGGATGTAGTTCCAGGATGACAGCGCCGCAATCACTCCCAGCAGAGTAGTCAAGACGATTAACAATACCGCCACACCGTCAACACCCATTTGATAGCGCGCGCCGATCACCGGGATCCACTGATAGTCTTCCAAAAATTGCATGCCGCTCATCGTGCGGTTGTAAGTCAACAGAAACAGCGAGGCGACGAAAGCGATTCCGAACCAGGCAGTCGCGAATTTCTTAATCGCATTCGCTTGATCCTTCTTGAAGAGCGCGAGAATGATGATCGCACCCACGCTGGGCAGCCAGGTGACGAGGGATAGAATGTAGCTTTTCATAAGATGTGGTCAGTTGTCAGTGGTCAGTTGTCCGTAGTCAATAGTCAGTAGTCAGTGGTAACGATGAGCAACAGTTCAGCACCAGTTTCTACAACGAACAACTGACTACTGACCACTGACTCCCCTCATGTTCCAGTAGTAATCGCTTTTACTGCATCGATAATGTCCGCGGCAAAAAACAACGCCACCACGGCCACCAATCCCATCACCATTACCAGTGCATAGTTCTGAGTAAATCCGGTCTGAGCGGCCCGAAACAGCGGCGACATCAAACGCAGAATGAAGGCGGCGATTGCGTTCACCAGCCCATCGACGAAGTACTGATCGGTGCCACCCGTGATGCGACTGGCGAGACGAGTCACCCATGCGGAACCGTTCACAGCCCCATCAATGACCTTGGCGTCGAAAGCATAAACAGCTCGCGCCAGATCCATTGTGCGTCGGGTGATGGCCCAACCGTAGATTTCGTCAACCCAATACTTGTTGTAGCTGGCAATGTAGAGGGGCTTCAAACGCGCAGCCCAGATGTCTGGCAAAGATGGGCGCCAAACGTAGAACAAAACGGCCAGTAGTATGCCGACCGCTGCTATCACGAGCGAGATCACAATGAATAGCCACTCCGCCCGGGTGTGAGTTCCCAGCGCACTCTCAGCCGAGTGCGCCAGATTGAAACCTTCTGGATGCCCTGCGCTCTCGCTTCCAGGCGTAGGGACTTCCGCGCGGGCATGTGTTTCGGCGGGCGCTGTCGTCTCGGCAGCATGCGCAACGGTTGCAGCACCATGCTCTTTGCCGAACTCTCGCGTCTCAGGATTCCAAATGATCGGATCCATGAAGTTGACGATATTCATGCGCCCACCTGGATGATCGCTGCCGGTGATGAACTTGAAAGCGGGTCCTATACCTACGAGGCCTCCGAGAGTAGCTAACACGGCCAGAACAACAAGCGGAGCCACCATTGATCCGGGCGATTCGTGAGGCACATGTGCGTGATGTCCCGACGTCCCGTCACCGTGGGCTTCGTGCCCCGCGTCGTGCTCGTGAGTATTCAGAAATCTTTCCTTGCCCCAGAAAGTCATCGCCACCAGACGAGTCATGTAAAACGCCGTGCAGGTTGCGGCGATGACGCCTACCACCCACACTAACCAGCCGAGGGGAATGTAGCTCGTCGATGCCGCGTTCCAGAGAATCTCATCCTTAGACCAGAAGCCGCTGAAAGGAATGATGCCGCAAATCGCCAGCCAGCCCGCCAGGAACGTCATGTAGGTGTAGGGCATGTATTTCTTGAGGCCCCCCATCCGCCGCATGTCCTGCTCGTGATGCATGCCATGAATCACACTGCCGGCGCCCAGGAACATCAAGGCCTTGAAGAACGCGTGCGTCATCACGTGGAAGATGCCAATGACAAAGGCGCCCACGCCGCAGGCCATAAACATGAAGCCCAACTGCGACACGGTCGAATAGGCCAGCACTTTCTTGATGTCGTTTTGGGTGATGCCGATCGTGGCAGCAAACAATGCGGTGGCCGCGCCGACCAGCGCTACAACCAGCATCATTGTTTTCGAATGCTGGAAGATCACGTTAGTGCGGGTGACCATGTAGAGACCCGCTGTGACCATGGTGGCGGCATGAATCAGAGCGGATACCGGAGTGGGTCCGGCCATCGCGTCAGGCAACCAGACATGCAGAGGCAATTGGGCGGATTTTCCGCACGCTCCTACAAAGAGACCCAGAGCAATCCAGGAGAGGATGCCCCATTGCCAGAGGCCTTCTATCGGGTAACTCTTCGCCTGGACAAACACATCCGTGTACTGCGCCGTGCCAAAGGTGGCGATCACCGCGAAGATGGCCAGCGCGAAACCGAAGTCGCCAATGCGGTTCGTTAGAAAGGCCTTGCGCGAAGCGTCCGCAGCTTCCTTGCGATTGAAGTAGTAGCCAATCAGCAGGTAAGAGCAGAGACCGACTCCCTCCCAACCCACAAACATCATCAGGAAATTCGAGCCCATCACCAGGACAAGCATTGAAAACATGAAGAGGCCCATGTACGCGAAGAAGCGATAGAAACCCGGATCGTCGTGCATGTAGCCGGTGGCGAACACGAAGATGCATAACCCGACGCCAGTAACCACCAACATGAAGATCGACGAGAGCGCATCGAGCTGATAGCTCCATTCGACGTTGAGTATTGAACTGCGGGGTTGGACTACCCCGCTCACCAGGATCGCTTGTGGATTGGTTCTCTGCTCCGGAGGAATCTCGGCTAGCTTTCGTCGGGACTCTTCTTCCATCGCACCCGACATGCGCTCCTCGGAGCCCTGAGTAATGTTGACTGCCCCGCCCGGAATCCACGTGAACGAAGCACCGTCCTGACTGGTCACATAAGCGGCAGGCCAGATGGCGTGGCTGCTGAAGGCATAGGAATAAACCGCAGTGAGGCTCAGGAGAAAAGAGAGCGCGATCGAGCCGACAGCAATGCCACCAATCAGTTTCTCCGAGAAACGAAACTTCCGTCCCAACAGTCCGTTGAGCGCCGCGCCAGCGAGCGGTAAGAGCGGAATGAGCCAGATGTAACGATGCATAGTCGGTTATGGTCAGTTGTCAGTTGTCAGTGGTCAGTTGTTCGTGCCCTGTACTTGGTATTTAGTGCTTTGTCCTTGAACTCTCGCCAACAAGTCGCGGTTAGGTGCAAAAGCACTTCGATCAAACATCCAAGCACAAAGAACTAAGTACCAAGTACAGGGCACGAACAACTGACCACTGACAACTGACCACTGACAGAGCCGTTACCACTTTAAGATATCAATCTCATCAACCCAGATCGTCTCTTTGTTCCGGTAAAGCGCTATGACGATGCCTAAGCCGATAGCGGCCTCTGCCGCAGCCACCACGATCACAAAGACCGCAAACACCTGGCCGGCAACGGCATTCACACTGCCGGTATCCTGGAGGTATCGTGAGAAGGCTATGAAGTTAAGGTTCGCAGCATTGAGAATCAGCTCAATCGACATAAAGATGACGATGATGTTGCGGCGGGTAAGCACTCCCGCGACACCGATGATGAAGAGCAGCGCACCAATGACCAGAAACTTCGACAGATCCGGATTCCGGGCGCTTTGCCACATCAGACTACCGCGGCCGACGTCGGCCTGCTGAATCAAGAAAGCAAAGATGGGAGCGAATAAACCAAGCATAGAATCTCTCGACTGTTTCGGTCTGACTAGTTTTCCGCGAGGTCGGCTTCCTCGGCCACCTTCGCCAGCAACACCTCGGGATCGACGTCGTCCACGGCGGCCTCCTGTTTAAGAGTGCGGGCCAGCATGACGGAGCCGATAATTGCGACTAGTAAGAGTATGCTGGCGATCTCAAAAGGTAGTGATGCAAATCTATAAAGACTGTTACCCACCTTCTGCGTGTCAGTGGTGATCCTGCTTGTTCCAGTGGCACCCCTGGCCAGGGTTTGATCCTGCAACAGACGTTGCTCGGCTGATCCGCTCAGCTTCGCTTCGTCCCTCTTTTGCAAACCACGGTAGCCAGTATTAATGGCAAAGAGCAGACCTCCCACGAGCAGCAGGCAGAATCCCAGGCTCACCGCCACCTGACGCGGCTTGTTTAGAATCTCGGAACGTCCCTGCTCTTCGGCACCCACATTGACGAGCATGATGACGAAGAGAAACAGGACCATCACGCCGCCGACGTACACCAGAATCTGTACACCCGCAATAAACTCAGCTCCGAGCAGAACAAAAAGAGCGGCAACTGATAGAAGCGAAGAGATCAGAAAGAGCGCACTATGAACGGCGTTGCGCGCCATCACAGTCAAGAGACCTGCAAAGATGGCGGCGATGGAGAAAACCCAGAAAAAGACTGCTTCCCAGCCCTGTAGGATCATTTCCGATTTCCAGCTGCCCAAAGAATCAGCGTGTATATTTGACCGTTTCGCGTCCCTGCTCGAGCATTTCGCGATTCCAGACAAATCCTGCGCGCGAATATGTAGCCAACTCGAAGTCTTGTGTCAGCTCCAGGCACGATGTGGGACAGGCTTCCTGGCACAACGCGCAAAACATGCATCGAGAAGTGTCGAAGATAAACTCGTCGAGCACCTTCTTCTTTCGCGGCTTGCCGGCGACCACAATCTCCACATCCATTGCCAGGACGTCAATGCAGTCTTCCGGACAGGCAATCGCACAGAGGTTGCAGGCGATGCACAGAGTGTCATGGGTTTCGGGATCCATGTTCAGTCTGGGCGCACCATGAAAACGGGGTGCAACATCGGGACGAACCTTGGGATACTGCTCCGTGTAGATACCCTTGCCGCCAACGGAATCACGATCGGTAACCGCGCCAATGTTATATTTCAACGTCAGGCCCAGACCCTTCAAAAGGTCGACCATGAAAAAGCGTTTGAGCTTGTCGATAAATTTGGGCTTTGGGACTTTGACTAAAGGCATAAAGTTATTTTCGATTGCCGATTTTAGATTTTTGATTGCTGATCTCCGATTGTTTGATTTCATCCGAGAGTTCAGACCTCAAACTTCCCGATCTGAAATCTAAAATCAAAAATCCAAAATCAAAAATCTCTAAATCTCCGATCCTCCTGCCGGAGCCACCACCGGTACTGCGGGCTTGCCTTTCGGCAGGTTAACGAGCTTGATATTTCTTCGTTGCGACTTCAGATTGAAATCACGCGAGCGCCAATTTATTCTCGACAACAGCATACCCGTGATGACTAGCCCGATAAGTCCGGTGGCGATCATCAGCGCTTTACCGGTGGCGGTAAGATTCAACCCCGCCGACATCGAATCAATGGTCTTGAATCCGCGCCAACCATTGACAGCCTGAACCAGAAAGATTCCTAGCGCCGAAAGGACAATATTGATCAGCGCCGAAGGGATAAGCCACTTCCATCCGATGTCCATCAACTGGTCGTAGCGGAAGCGCGGTAGGGTCCAGCGCAACCAGAAGTAGAGATAGAGTACGACCAGTACTTTTATGATGAAGACCAGCAAGCTGACTATAACATAGAGATTGTGATGGCCGTTGGCCTGGGTAAACTTGTAAACGAACGGAAAGTACCAACCACCGAGATAGACTGTAACCGCGACTGCTGACACCACCACCATGGCCGCGTACTCAGCCATGAAGAAGAGCGACCAGCGCATTCCTGAATACTCAGTGTGAAACCCGGCTACGAGTTCCGACTCGGCCTCGGGGAGATCAAAAGGTGCGCGATTGTTTTCGGCTATCCCGCTCACCAGAAAAATCAGGAAGCCCACCGGCTGATAGAAAACGTACCAGACGGAATCCATGGCTTGCGCATTAACCATTCCCGAAAGCGAAAGGGTACGGGAAAACATCAGGGCTCCGACGAGCGATAGCCCCATCGCGACTTCGTAGGAAACCATCTGCGCACTCGATCGCAGACCACCCAGCAGTGCATATTTCGAATTTGACGACCAACCGGCCAGTATCAGCGCCAGCACGCCCACACTGGAAACCGCCAGCACAAACAACAGGCCGATGTTGACGTCCGCGATGACCCCCCAATCAGGGGCAAACGGAATAACCGCCATAACTATGAAAGCCGAAGCAACGGCAATGTAGGGCGCGATAAAAAAGATACCGCGATCTGCCTTATCTGGAATGAAGTCTTCTTTGGTAAGTAACTTAATGGCGTCGGCGATGGGTTGCAGCAATCCCCACGGTCCCACTCGCATCGGCCCGAGTCGTGCTTGCATGAATGCAGAGATCTTGCGTTCGAGGTAAGTAGCATATGCCACCCAGCCGGCCACGAGAGTAACCACCAGCCCAATCTGTATGAACGGCCAGACTACGTTGTTGATCGTCTCCGGGCTGAAAAACTTCAGCAGCAGAGCGTCAACGAAGTTGATGGGAGCAAAAACCAACACGAGACTTTTCATAGTTTTACCGCGTTAGCTTTACCATCACCGCATGGTAGGAAGGCCGACCTCGACCGTCGCCTTCGTCGTGACCTTCGGAACTCCAGAAAAATTAAGCGAATCAACCACGGTTTTACCCCATCGGGGTGGAATGTTTATAGCAACGGACACCCACCCTACCCAGGCGCCATTCGGAGAAGCGGAAATTATCTTGACGGATACACCTCAACTTGAGTCCCGCTTCTCCGAATGGCGCTGTTTTGGTTTTGCACGAGTTCTATAAACATCTCACTCCTAACGGAGTAAAGACCGCTCAGACTGCTCACTCCTAACGGAATGAACAGCGCAGTGAATTACTACAATCCTTACCGGTCAATCTCACCAAGCACAATATCCAATGTTCCGATAATCGCCACAACATCAGCGACCAGGTGGCCGACGCACATTTGTTTCAGCGCCTGGAGATTAATCAATGACGGCGGGCGCACACGCATACGCCAGGGCTGAGCTGTACCATCGGAAACCAGATAGCAACCGATCTCTCCTTTAGGACCTTCAATCGAATGGTAGTAGTCGCCGACCGGCAGCTTAATTATTTTTGGCAGTTTTGCGTTCACGGGACCATCAGGCAAATTGTCCAGCGCCTGATCCACGATCCGCCGCGACTGTCTCATCTCTTCGAGACGGACGAGATAGCGATCGTAGGTATCGCCGTTTTCGCCCAGGGGAACGTCAAAATCCATAAAGGCATAAGCGGCATACGGCCGAGACTTGCGAATGTCCCAGGGGACTCCCGACCCACGCAATGCCGGACCTGACAATCCAATCGCGATGGCCTCGTCCGCGGTGATAATACCAATACCAACGGTGCGGCTCAGCCAGATGCGATTCTCCGATAGCACCGTTTCATATTCGTCCAGGCGCGTTGGAAAATTGCTTATGAACTGACGGATATCAGACTCGAAGTCGTCGTAAGTATCGTTGGGCATGCCCCCGATGCGCCAGGCATGACACGTTAAGCGGGCGCCAAACTGTCGCTCAAAAATCTTGAGAATTTCTTCGCGCTCGCGCAAGGCCCAAAGCAGGACTGTCACAGCTCCAATGTCCAGCGCGTGGGTCGCCAGCCAGAGTAAGTGAGAAGCGATGCGATTCAATTCTGTAAGAATGGTGCGGATATAGTGAGCGCGTGGTGGCACCACCAGGCCCATCATCTGCTCGACGGTTTCCACCCAGACCAGTCCGTTCGAAACAGCCGCGATGTAATCGAGACGATCCCAGTAAGGAGCAATCATCGTGTACATGCGGTTCTCAGCGATCTTCTCCATACCGCGATGCAAATAGCCAATGTCGCAGTCCAGATCGATGACCGTTTCTCCGTCAAGTTTCAAAATCACACGCAACACGCCGTGCGTGGACGGATGCTGTGGCCCCATGTTGAGAACCATCTCGGGGCTATCAAGCAAAGTCTCTCGGGTGGTGGCGATTTCTACCTGGTGCATATTAACGCTGTCTCGCTTCAGTCCTGGCGGCTACGCCGCCGCTGGTTCCGGCGTATCCGGAAGGTAACATCCGGTGACACTCCATGGCTCGATAATCAAGCCAATCTCTCGGGCGATGCCGCTCGCTCGTTTTTCCGCCAGCTTGATCACTATTGCCTGCGCCGCACTGGCTTTGTTCCAAACATTCCGCGGCGACTCCGTTTCTGTCAAAACAAAACCTGCCACCTTCGCGGCCTCAGGCGACTCGAATACTTTGGCTTCGTAATGAGCGGCGATCTCTTTGGGAGTCATCGTTTCATTTTTGATTTGCGATTTGTGATTTTTGATTTAGCACCGACGGAATGCGCCCCCTCAATCGCAAATCAAAAATCAGAAATCAAAAATCATTTATCTTTCGGCATCACTTCTTTGCCGCTTTGAAGAATCTCGCGCATCATGCGTTCTTGCGGCACCGAAAGGATTTCTAATCCGTAGGCGCGCCGCTGTTCCAACTGCTCCTGTTGGACCTCAGTCATGTCCGGAAGATGTTTCTTAGTCCACTCATTCTCGACAAATTCCAGAGAAACATCTTTCCTGAGTGGGTGGCCCTGCCAGTCCGGCGGCAGCAATAGCCGGCGCAAATCGGGATGGTTTCGAAAGCTCACGCCAAACAGATCGTAGACCTCACGTTCCATCCAGTTAGCCGCAGGCCAGACGCCGGTAACAGTTTCCGGACCTGCTTCGGTCGTCGCCACATTAAGACGAACTCGTTCATTTGCCGAAATGGAGTACAGGTTATAAACAATCTCGAAGGGAGACTCTTTACGATCGGGCACGTGCACGCAGGTTAGATCGGAAAGATAATTAAACGGAGTTTGGGGATGTCGCTTGAGGAAATCACAGACCTCCACGATCCGGGGACCATCGATTCGGACCGACAGTTGGCCGATGAATTCTACCGATTCGATTACGGTGCCGTTGAATTGCGCGATCAGGCTCTTTACTAGGGGATGATTCGCAGCATCGACTGGTTTTGGGCCCTCTTCCTTCTTCTTGACGGGAGCTTTTGGGGCACTCGTTGCGCCTGCGGGTTCAGCTGGAGACGTTGCGCTTAGGGACTCTTTTACGGCGGCAACTCTCTCCTTGGCCTGCTCGACCATCGCTGCCTTTTCAGCATCAGCACCTGCAAGAACACCCGCGGGAGGCGTTGCTGAGGGCGGCGGCGTACCTGAGGACTCCGCCGGCTTCGATCCGTCAGGCAGATCGGCCGACTGTTCGGGCGACTGATCCGATTGCCCGGGAGTTCGCTCGTTCTGGTCTTCTTCCATTTGCTCGGAACCCGTGATTACACTCTGACCGGATGTGCGATCCGGTGTTGCTGGCCGCGCAAAGCTTTCGCGCTTAAGTGTTAATGCAGTTTCAGAAGGACGGCGAAAGTGGATTTAAGCACGCGATTTATTTACTGTCAACCAAGTTGTTTTTGCCGACTTTGCTGATGGTTTAGCCCGCAAATGCCCATGTAACTTGACGATACGGGCCTGCACCTCATATCATGGCTTGTTTGAAAAGCGCACCCAAGTTGCCCACTATCAGAAGGAAGTACAGAATCATGAAGCCAGAAATTCACCCCGCATATAACGAAATAACCGTTACCTGCGCGTGTGGCGAGACGTTTAAGACCCGCTCTACACGTAAGGGCGACCTACATGTAGAAATCTGCTCTGCATGCCACCCATTTTTTACCGGCAAGCAGAAGCTGGTGGACACCGCTGGTCGAGTTGACCGGTTTAACAAACGGTACGGTAAGAAGACGCCCGAAACTACAGCTGTCACCCAGTGAACGGACCAGACTCAGGAACGATATTGAACCAGAATCGACACTAGCGAACTTCTCATAATCAACGCCGGCGCAAACCGTCGGTCGCTGTTCTGCATCTGTGCACACGCGACTGCCGAAAACGCCGGCGTTAGTGTTTTGAAAAGAGGTGTCGGGTGCCGGGTGTCAGGTGCCGGATTAACTGATCTCAAAACCAGCACCTGACACCCGGCATCTGACACCCGGGCACCCGGCACCTAAGAGGTAATTCAATTGAGCACAAACGAACGAGATCTAATTGTTGGCGGCCAGGCGGTCATCGAAGGCGTGATGATGCGCACGCCAAACGCCTACGCGGTAGCTGTGCGCAAGGCAGACGGCACAATCGTTAACATAGCAGCGCGACTTCCAAAGTGGGGTGACAAATACCCTTTGCTGAAACTGCCCGTGCTGCGGGGTAGTGCGGTGCTGGTGCAGTCAATGGGCCTGGGTATTAAGGCGCTGAACTATTCTGCCAACGAGGCTTTCGCGGATGCCACCGAGGCCGAAGCAAAAGAGGTGCGGGTTGCACTCACCCCAGCTGTGATCGAGGGTGAAGGCGACTTTGGCGGCGTGACCGGCGCTGTGCCGGGGTTGTTTCCAATCCCCACCCAGAAACGCGCCAAGGATGAAATGAAGAAGGGGGGCACGAGCGCCGCTGTGGGCTCCATCATCTTTGCGATTATTTTTAACATTCTTCTTTTTATTGCTCTGCCCCTGCTACTGACTAACGCTCTCTTCATCGCCGTGGGATGGGCGCCATTTCCGAGCCCAGCGGCGGTCTCTGCCCCTGTAGCATCAAACGCTGCAAGCGCAACGGCTGCTCCCGGCAACAATGCTGATCAGGCTCTTGCAAGCGAAGCCTGGTATCTCCGAACCTGGCGGTCGGTCCGCAACTATCTACATCCGGTGCGTCCGTCGATCTCTTTCAACCTGATCGATGGAGTCATTCGCATGACATTTTTCCTGATCATGATTTTTAGCTTTTCGTTGTTGAAAGACATCAGACGCGTTTTTCAGTATCACGGCGCAGAGCACAAGACAGTCTTCACCTGGGAAGCCGGCCTGCCGTTGACCGTGGACAACGCGCGGCCTCAGCCGCGACAGCACCCACGTTGCGGCACAAGTTTCCTGATGGTCGTGATGCTCGTTTCTATCGTGCTGTTCTCCGTCATCAAGTTTGATTCCCTGCTCTACAATTTTCTGGTACGCCTGGCGCTGTTTCCGCTGGTGGCGGGTCTGTCTTACGAGATCATTCGGCTTTCGGCAAAGAAAGAAGGTAGTTTGGTGTTCAAGTTGATTACCCGTCCCGGCGTCTGGCTGCAAAACATCACCACACAGGAGCCTGACGACCAGCAGTTGGAAGTCGCTATCGAAGCACTGAAAGAATCGTTAAAACTGGAACCACTAGCGGGAGAGCCGGCCCTGGCGCCGCTTTCCTGATGAACACTTGTCCCGAGGCTGTCGAACGCAGAGTGCGAGGCCAAATATGTTAGAAAGACTCAAACAGATAGAATCGCGTTACGAAGAACTCTCTGGACAACTCTCGTCTCCGGAGTTGCTGGGTGATCATGCTGCCTACAGTAAAGTTGCCAAGCAGCAAAGAGCTCTAAGAGACATTGTGGAGAGATATCGTGGCTGGGAAGTTCTCAAAGAGGAACTCGCGGGCGCGCGCGAACTCCTGGAAACAGCCGATGACGACGAAATGCGTGAGATGGCGCGTCTTGAAGTTGAGGAGCTGCAAGCGAAACTCGAGTCTACCGAGACTGAACTGAAGGTGATGCTGATTCCGTCTGATCCCAACGACGAAAAGAATGTGATTGTGGAGATCCGCGCGGGCACCGGCGGCGACGAGGCTTCGCTATTTGCCGCCGAGATGCTCCGCATGTATCAGCGCTATTCCGAAAGACAGGGCTGGCGTTTTGAGATTCTGGATGCTTCCGAATCCGGAATTGGCGGCTTTAAAGAAGCCATCGCGCTTATCGAGGGCGACAAGGTCTATTCGAAACTCAAGCACGAATCAGGTGTCCATCGCGTGCAGCGCGTCCCCCAGACTGAAGCCAGTGGGCGCATTCACACCTCGGCGATAACCGTCGCGGTGTTGCCTGAAGCTGAGGAAGTGGATGTGAAAATTGATCCGAAAGACCTGAGGATAGATACCTTCTGTTCGTCGGGACCGGGTGGCCAGTCAGTTAACACAACCTATTCGGCTGTAAGAATCACTCACCTCCCCACCAACCTGGTGGTCTCCATGCAGGACGAAAAGTCGCAAATCAAGAACCGGGAAAAAGGCATGAGAGTCTTGAGGGCGCGTTTGCAGGAACTCGAAGAGAAGAAGCAACACGATGCTGAGGCCAGCGAGCGACGCTCACAGGTGGGGTCGGGAGATCGGTCGGAGAAAATCCGTACCTACAATTACAAAGACAACCGCGTTACCGACCATCGCATCGGCCTCACAATCCACCAGCTGGATCAGGTGATCGAAGGTAATCTAGATCCATTCATCCAGGCCCTGGTTAATCACTACCAGGCGGAAAAACTTAAGACAGAGGCCATCGCGGCCTAGCTGATTTGCGATTTTGGATTTTAGATTTTAGATTGATCGACAATCGCAAATCACAAATCAAAAATCTAAAATTGAATCATGTCCGTCACCACGCACGTTCTCTTGATTCGTCACGGCCAGTCGCAGGGTAATGCGGAAGGCCGGTTTGGTGGGCACACCGACACTCCACTCTCAGCGCGAGGACGAGCCGAGGCCCGTCGAACCGCTCACGCGTTGGCTGCAGAGTCATTCAGCGCCATCGTTTGCAGTGATCTGGCGCGAGCAATTGAAACGGCAACTCCGCTCGCGAAAATAGCCAGATTGGAACTACAAACCGCCGAGGCCTTTCGCGAACGTAGTGTCGGTGTCATGGAAGGATTAACTTTCGAAGAGGCAGCCGCCCAACATCCGGAACAGTATGGCGCACTGCTGCGGCGAGACTTTGAACACGTGCTGTTGGGAGGAGAGAGCTACCGTCAGACTCTCGACCGGGCTTCGAGGAAACTCGATGAACTCGTCGAACAATATAAGGGCGGGCGCATTGCGATCTACACTCACACTGGAACGATCTGCATCCTCGCACTCCATATCATGGGTGCCCTGGACGCGCCCGAGCTAAAGCCAGTATGGATCGCCAGTCGAAACTGTGGAATCAGTCGCTTCGATTTGCGGGATGACGGATTCGTAAGGGTCCTGGCAATCAACGACACTCGGCATCTGGAAAACATGTAACTCCAGAAGCAAAATAAGACCCACGAAACCACACGAAATAACACGAAGTAATTTCCGTTTCGTATGGTTTCGTGTGGTTTCGTGGATCGTCTTGTTGTTTTTTGGCAGCGCTAAGGCTTAGCCATGCGAGCGCGTTCGGCAGCGGTCCATTCACAAAGGGTCTTGACATCCTCGGGCGAGAGTTTCGCACTCCGGTGAACGTAGGTGTAAGACTCGAGCGGCATCTCGCCGTCCTGAACCTCCTCGCAGATCTCTTCGAGCTTCTTGCTGGCCTTTCGGTCATCCATACTGCCCCACTCGGAAAGGTTCAAATGGCTTCGCCCGTGATTGACGTGGTCAATTACAAACCACGAGACGGGTGCCACATTGCTGTACCACGGCCAACGCGAGGTGTTCGAATGGCAATCCTGACAGGAGCGATCCAGGATCGCGGCTACTTGCGGAGTCACTTGCAGGCAAGCATGAATAGTCTGAGACGGATCCACTTGCGGGTTGGTCCTGGCTGGCCTCACGAACTGCAAACCGATTAGCACAACCACAACCAGCACGGCGATCCACTTGAGAATCTTGAAAGCTCTTGTCACGCTCGTAACCTCCGACGACGCACCCAAGGAAATATACTAGGTGTAATGAATGCCACTCTCACGCAACCACGATCCAGATATCACCGGCGCCTGCAGTTGTTTGTGCAACGTTCGACCTTGATATCCCGAACGGCTCTGAGTACTCCATCATTGCCGCGCTGGAGAGTCAGTATCGAAGAGAAGTTCCCCTTAACGGACTTTTGACGCTCGGCGCCTGTAATAAACGGGTCGCCTTCGAAAAGGTACTCGTCAATCCAATACTCCGGATAGTCAGGGCCGGAAACGTACGCGTGAATGTGCGCGGCGATACGGCTGTTCGGGTAAGACGCCGGTTTGATGGTCCGAAATTCGTATCGGCCCTCCTTATTGCTGCGCATCGACCCGTGAATCCGAGTGGCGCGATTGTCGCCGCCTCCACCGCTCGTCGAATACACTCCTGTGGCATCAGTCTGATAGACGAAGAGGTTGATTCCTTCGAGGGGTGTGCGCCCATCCGGGGCATAGATTGTCCCTGACACGATCAAAGGCTCTCCAGGTTCGCCAGCGGCGACGATCGTGGTCTTCCAGGGTACGTTGGCCATTTGTTCAGGCGTTGTTCCAGCCATCGAGCGCGCCTGGTTGCAGCCGGCGAATACCAGAGTGCCAAACTCCAGCGCTGGTAATGCAACTGCGAACAGAGAAGCGTGCCTAAGAAAACTTCTCCGACCGAGACTAGCCATTGGTGTCTTTTGCATGATTGTTACCTCCCGATTCGACTGACAAATGAGAAATGACAAGTGACATATGAAAAGTGTTTTCGCTGGTGCCTCATTTTTTCCCCTCCACACCCTTGACCTTCCCGAGGGCGCCAGTCCAGACCTTAAGCCAGGCCTTTTTTAGCCCGGAATCGTTGCTCCAGGTGTTTTCCAATTGGGGCTTCCAGGCTTTCAGCATCCCGTCGTCCAGCTGCAGAACTCCATCTCGCGTTACACCCGCGGGTGGCGGGCTGAGCACAGCCAGGCGTTCATAGACTAGCGAGCGCTCCGTACCTTCCAATCGTGATAACAAATGCCAAAGAGTCAGAGTGTCCCGCCGTCGAGATTCCAACAATACCAAGTTGAGAGATGCAGTCTTGGACGAGTCGGTGGTGTTGGGTTCAAAATCCAATTTGGACAAAGCCTGCCGGAAGCTCTCGGATGCGTCTTCAAAATAAGGTGTACCTGGTCCAATACCTCGACGCGTTGCACACGCTGCCCCCGCAGGTACCATGGATTCTCTGTCTCTTAGTTGCAGGGCCACCCATCCGGAGGTCACGTGCAGCAGGCTGCCACCTTCTTCGTTTACTTCGAGCGTGTACGCACAACCGAGATCTGCTGCAACGCCCGAAGGAGTGTCGACAAAGAACAACCGCGGCGGCGCCCAAATGTGTGCGCTTAAACGTCCGCGGGCCAGCTCAAGGCGGTGTTCGGTCGGCTGGGTCTGCACCAGTTTTACTCGAGAGTTCGGATCGATCTCGACCTGACCTATAGAGCCTACCTGGATCTTGGCGCGCGAGACACTGTCAGTCTCCAGCCACTGCCCAACTGCGAGCCGGCTCTTGTCATTCATTTTGTCTGAGCCGATCGTCGGCGAGCCATTGAGTAGCGTCACTTCCCATGACGGTCTCGATTCATGTTGGTAAAACCAGAAAGCCCCCAAACCTAACGCGAGGATCAGGGTGGCGGCGATCGCCAGAAGTCGTGGCCGCCAAACTCGGGCGGGAAAACGTGCGGGTCTGTCAGAAGCACCCTGGGCTGATGTTACGTGGCCTGTACTCTCCTGAGCACCGAGGCGAGCATCGAGATCCTGCCAAAGAGAATCCGGTGCCTTCATCTGCGGCAAACGCTCGGCCAGTTTCACACCCAATTTGATCTGTTCAAACTCAATCCGGCACCTGGGGCAGCCAATCAGATGCTCGGCAACGCCGCTCGCATCGTGAGGTGACAGCTCCCCATGGCAATAGGCTGATAAGTCTTTGATAACGTGCTTTCCAAACATCTCTATTCTCCCAAAACCACCTGGTCGCGCAGATGCGCTAAACGCAGCGCAAGTTGTTTGTGGCCGCGGTTGAGGCGTGAGGCCACCGTACCTTTCGAACAACCCAGGACGTCTGCAATCTCCTCATAAGAAAGTCCCTCAACGTATTTAAGCAGGACGGGCATACGAAACTTCGGTTTCAGTTCGCCAATCGCTGCCTTTACAGAGTCGGCAAGTTCCTGGCGCTCGTAACGTCGCTCCGCTTGTTTTCGTTCGCCAGTCGAGTGCAACCCAACCGCGTCCTCAAGACCAATATGCCGTTTTCTTCGTCGCTGCTCATCGATACAAGTGTTCACCACCAGTCGATGCAACCAGGTCGCAAATTGCGACTCACCGCGAAACTGACCAATCGAGGTCATCAATTTCAGAAAGATCTGCTGCGTTACATCGCCGGCAGCGGATTGGTCTCCGTGAAACGAATAGACGGCAATGGAGAACACCCTGTCTTTGTAGGCTTCAAACAGCAACCGAAAAGCCTCCCGGTCGCCCTGCTGGCAGTCTTTGATTACCCGTTCGTCAACTAAGGGTTCGGACATCACAGCTAGCCGCTCCATCATTGCCTCCGTCCGCACACTTCTCCTACTTAGACGGATACCGAGCGATTTTACTTCCCAGGGAAAACTTGGCTCGCTGACTACCAAGACTCAACCGAGTGTCATGAAGTCAGTACCGTAGCGCGGTAGCGTCGGGTCCACGGTTCCAATCACAAATCTACGGGTCACTGGGTTTCCACCGCAGAGAACCTTTCGGCTTTCACCCCGTTAGGGTTGACATGTTTATAGCCCAAAGACGTCCGACCCCCTCGGTCGCCGTTCGGAGGGCGGAACTCAAGTCGAAGAGCATTCAT
>JAMQPI010000337.1 GCA_023717565.1 Pyrinomonadaceae bacterium
TTCGTTATCAGCGATGGGCCGGCAAGGAATGAATTTCCAAAGACGATTCCCTGTGCCCATGAGAAGGTGAAATTTGAGACGCCGTAAGAAATGGACGTCTGAGGGTTTGGCGCAGACACACTCAACAGTGATGCGTTCAACGGTGTGCTGCCGTTAAGCGTTGTACGGACGGCTTTAGCCATCAAGACGGCGCCATCGACGTTGAGTTGCCCCGCTCCCTGCTCGAGCGTGTTGAAGTTGGCGAGTTGCTGAGACGTGTACATCAGAAGCATGCGGACCATGTTGGGCGTCAACGTTGGATTGGCCTGGAGCATCAGGGCCGCAGCACCCGCGACTAATGGTGCAGCCACTGAGGTACCGCTCAGGATCATCTGTTTGCGCGATGCTGTTGTGCTGACACCGGCGTCAAGACCCGCATTCTGTTGCAGAAGAACTGAATTCGGCGCTTCCGCAAAAACGAGTTTGTTTCCGGGCGCGACCAGGTCTGGCTTGACCAGATTGTCGAAGTGCTTAACTCCGTAGGTGTCTGTCGAATAGCTGCGGGTTGGACCACGCGAGCTATAAGTGGCAACCTTATCGTCCGCGCGATTGTCGGTGCCAAAAGTATTTACCGCGCCCACAGTGATTACCGACGGTTCGTTACCCGGCGAATGGATCTGGCCATATATTTTCTGGCCCGCGCTGTTTTTGCCGTTGTTGCCTGCAGCGGCCACAACTACAACGCCGGCGTTTGCCAACCTGCGTGCCGCCAGGCATACGGGATCATCTTCGTAGGAAGTTAACGCTAACAATCCGAGACTCAGATTGACCACGCGAATGTTGTAGGTCGTTCGGTTGGTGTATATCCAATCAAGCGCGGAAAGCAGTCCCGACACTGTGCCGATTCCCTGCGAGTTTAGGACCCGAAGGTTGACGATGTTGGCCTGGGGAGCGATGCCGATGTATTTGCCACTGGATACCATTCCGTTTCCTGCAGCAGCCGCGGCTACGTGAGTTCCGTGCCCGTAGGGATCGTCTGTACGTCCGTCACCGGTGAAGTCCACACTCTTGACGATGCGAGTGGTGTTGGTTGCTGCGTTAAGGAAGGCGACATGCGCGGAGTAGATTCCTGAATCCACGATGGCGATCCCTACACCCGCTCCGTCGAAAGATCCGGTCGGAGCGTAAGCTCGAGCATCGTTCGCTCCTGTGGTTTGGGCCACATGGCCTCCGAGCGCTTTCACTTCGCCATCTTCCGAAACAAAATCAACTTCAGGAAAGTCGGCGAGAGAGTCAACGATGCCGGCAGGAAGCTGGACTGCGGTGGAACCAAAGTTATTGAAGTGCTTCCTGATTCTCACACCGGAGCTTCTCAGCATTGCCTCGAGCTCCGGGCTCATTTCCCCGTTAAGCTGAAGAATGACATCCACTTTATCGCCGCCATTCCTCCTGTTGTTAACGGATTTACGAAGATCGGACGCCACTTTGCTCTGTCGAGACCATCTTTGTCGGGTGCGCTGGGGGGCTGCGTTGGCTGTGCCGCTGACCAGAATGCCGGCACACAATGACAACAGCATTGAGACGCAGGTGAGCCAGCTTATGAATATTGAATAACCTTTTCTTTTCACTTCTGAATTTTCCTTGAGCCAGACTTATAGGTGGCTGTAAATCGAGATAAGTTCGGATCTAACCATCTCGACTTCGCAATGTCCGTACCACCGCGGCGAACACATAAGTGCCAGTGTTTTAATAGATTGTGTGGTTTGTGAGGTACTGGACTCCCGCAGACTGCTTGGTGACCCGTCAACTTGGTCGGTTCGATCCAATCAGGCTGATTGCCTTGATGCGGCCTTGTACAAGAGTGGACGCAAGCCAGTGAGATCCGGCTTTGCCGCCTGATGTGAGGGCTGTGGCTTGCCTGCCGCCCGATGCAAGAATCAATTGGGCTACGCCCCTGGTTCGAAGTGAGCCAGGTAAGTTACCCAAAGCAGCTTCACCCCACGGCGGCGAGGCCGAATCTAGTGTCGGCGCGGACGCGCTCGATCATCTTTGACGTTTCGACAGATCGTTCCCGCTTGGTGAGGTAGAACTCGGCTTCCTGGCGGGCCTGCTCAAGTATTTGCTGATCGCGGAAGAGATTGCCGATGCGAAATTCGGGAAGGCCTGCTTGTCTGGTTCCCAGCAGTTCGCCGGCGCCGCGAATCTCGAGGTCCTTCTCGGCGATTAGGAAACCATCGCTGGTCTGTTCCATGATCCCTAGACGCTCTTCCGCAACGCTGGTTCTCTTGTCAGACGTCAGCAGCGCGCAGTAACTCTTTTCCGCTCCGCGGCCCACCCGGCCGCGCAGCTGGTGAAGCTGGGACAGTCCGAATCTTTCAGCGTGTTCTACTACCATCACGGAAGCATTGGCGACATCGACGCCGACTTCGATCACGGTTGTGGATACGAGCACCTGAATCTCCCCGGCCACAAAGCGACCCATCACCTCTTCTTTGTCCGCCGGTTTCATCTTTCCGTGAACCAGACCCACCGAGTACTTAGGAAAGACTTTGTCGCGCAGATACTCGTAACGCTGGGTCGCGTCTTTTAGATCCATCTTCTCTGATTCTTCGACCAGTGGGTAGACAACGTAGATTTGTCGCCCGGCCTTAAGCTCGCGCGCCAGGAGCTGCTTCACCTCTCGTCGATCGTCCGAGTTGTCGGCATAGACCTTGGTTTCGATTGGGGTCCTCCCCGGAGGCATCTCGTCTATCACTGAAACATCGAGGTCGCCATACACGGTCATCGCGAGCGAACGAGGAATGGGCGTGGCGGTCATGACCAGAACGTCCGGGTTGAAGCCGCGGGCGCGCAGTTCGGCGCGTTGCATCACGCCAAAGCGGTGCTGTTCGTCAATTACAACCAAACCCAGCTTGCTAAACGAGACCGACTCCTGGATCAGTGCGTGAGTGCCAATGGCGGCATGTATCTCGGCGGCGGCCAGACTGACTTGCAGACGGCGCTTCTCCGCGGCGCGTAGAGATCCTGTTAAGAGTTCAACTCGGTAAGGCGATCTGGCCAACAGGCGTTTGATGTTGCGAGCATGTTGCTCAGCAAGAATTTCAGTCGGAGCCATCAACGCAGTTTGATAACCATTTTCCATGGCGGCAATCATTGCGATCAATGCGACGATCGTCTTGCCGCTGCCGACGTCCCCCTGAAGGAGGCGATTCATCGGCGCATCGGATTTCATGTCCTGAAAAATCTGCTTAACCACGTTTCGTTGAGCGTTCGTCAGTTTGAAGGGCATCACCGATGCGATTCTCTCCTTCACCTGGGCGTCAATCTTTATCCTGGCCCCTTTTGTTTCCCGGATTCTTTGACCGCGTTTCAATGCGATTCCCAGCGCAACCCAGAAGAAGTCTTCAAAAATCAATCTGTGATGCGCGGGGCTGCGAGCTATTTCGTAATCGGCGAGTGGCACATCATCAGGCGGAAAGTGAATCTTGCGAAGGGCGTCGGCGCGACCAATCAAAAGCTGTCGCTTGCGCAACTCAGCCGGAAGGGTCTCCTTAATTTCCTCATCGGGGATCAGTTGCAGGGTGGCATGAACAATCTCTCGCAGCTGTTTGGACGAGAAGTCTCCCAGCTTGCGGTAGACAGGCACCCGGCGACCCGCATGAACGGCTGCCATCGCCGGATCACTGGGATAGTCGTCATCCAGATCACCGTCACCTTGAACGCCGGTTTCTGCGCGTCTCTCTTTCTCCCCGTCTCCTTGTCCGAGTTGGGCCGGCAGCAGTTCAAGCTCGTCGCCGGGTTTATGAAGGCGCAGGGCGAACGTGCCGCGTCGATCATCCCACTCCCATCTGCCGAAGGTGATAAACCGGGTACCGCGAGTGAGCCTCTTCATGTAGTAGCCGACGATGTCGTGGGCGTGGGCTCCGGAAACAAACCACCAGACCGCGACGTCCTGTCCGGTTCTATACTTGTCGGTGGCCACAATCTCAAAGATGAAGAGCTTCGGTTTGCCGTCGTAAGCGCGCTTCTTTCCCACCTGATAACCAGCGGCATTCTTAACGTAGAGTTCGAGCGAGGATTCCATTCCTTCTTTCAAATCGCTAATGCGGGCAAGATTCGATCGATCCTCGTATCGCATGGGAAGATAAGTCAGCAGATCTTCAACAATGGCGGGGCCGGCGTTTTTCTTGCTGTGGTAGCCGGCTAAAGCCAACGACAACTTGTGTGCCCTGGCTTGGCCCAGGCGAGCAATCCTGTACTTATATAGTTCGTCGATTGGTGTATCGAGCGTGAGAGGAGTGGGCATTTAATCGGGATCATAACATAGCGCGTTGGGGTGGGAGTAAACGGAAAATGGTGGCACATGCACTTACCAAGCATTTTCCATTTATCATTTGTCATCTGAATCGAGCTCACTCAAGACTCACTCAACCAGCGTGTCATGAGGTCAGTACCACAATGCGGTAGCGGTGGGTCAGGATGCGATTCCACTCGGCGTTAGTGATCGGGAGTC
>JAMQPI010000339.1 GCA_023717565.1 Pyrinomonadaceae bacterium
TGGCGATGTCAGTGTTATCAGACAGTCGCAAGAAGTGGCGAGAACAGGTACTGAGCCAGATAGTCGATACCGCTATTGCAAAGAAAGACGGAGACCTTGCCGGCACGATCATCGCTAGAATTGAATCGCCATTGACCCGCGTAGCGGCGCTGCAGAGATTATCACTACACTATTTGGAGTCAAAGGAGATTTGGAAAGCACGAGAGGTACTCAATGATGCTCTGAAATCAATCAAATCTTTGGAGGACAAGACTGAACAAGCGCTGGCGTTACTTAGACTGTTACCAGTCTTCTTGAAGGTTGATGAAGCGATGGTTCCAGCTTTGGTCGAACAGACACTCAAATCAATTAACAACATTCCCACACCGGATGACAAGACGGACAAAAAAATCATTGGTGAGTACGTCAAGAAAACATTGGCACCCCTCTCCTGGCAGGTTCTGCCGACGTTCGAGTTACTTGCCGAGTGGGACGAGATTGCAACATCCGGTCTCGTTGACCAGATTCAGTTACGAGAGATAAGAACGTCGGCTCTTTTGGGGGTTGCGAAGGCGAAACTGACGACGGCGAAGAGAACTGCGGCTGTCGACAAACTGAGGAAAACTCGTGCCCAGAGTACCCAACATAATTAGGAATTTAGGAAAGGCCATCGGCAAAAATCGTTGGCCTATTGGTGTTGCCGGATTGCTGCTCATATTTGCCGTGATGAACGGTCTCCTGATCAGACAGAATCTGCAACTTCGCAAGGCTTTAACAAGATTCGAACCCGTTAAGCTCAAATCTGGAGACGTGCTGGAACCTTTTACCGCTGGGGAGCTGCACGGCTCAACCATCGATATAGACTATAACCACAATTCTCCAAGACGTGTTCTTCTATTCTTCTCGCCTGGCTGCTCTTATTCTGGCGCGCAGTTTTTTTCATGGCGAGCCATTATTCGCCAAGCGCCAGTAAAGGGATTTCAGGTTCATACAACTTTAGGGATTAATATCTCGCCCAAATGACCTCGCGGTCGGAATACTGCGCCTCTGACGTGAGAATAGTAGGTGCGGGTGAAGAAGAGTTTAAGGCGTGTACTGGGTGCCATGCCTTATTTAATACGACAGTTACCCTAAGGAGTAAATGCCTAGGCCGGTGACGACGCAGTGCGGATGGGCAGCCTGCTTCTGCATTTGTTATCCCTCCCGGTACTCGATAAAGCGATAACCTCATTGCCTCGCTTACGAACTCCTAATTGACGGGAAGTGTCCACATAAATTCATAAAAGCCATCAGCAGGAATCAAGCACCTGCGCCGCTGGAATGACTCGCTGAAACTAGGCTTCTCTTCTAAAGTCTCAGCCCGGGCGTTAATGAATCCCTTTGCTTCTTTGCTCCAGGATGGAATGAGACCCCATTGCAGGAACGCGGCCTCGCGTTCAGCCAGGCGCCGAACGATGGCGAAGACAGTCTGACTGGGGGCGATGTTGTAGCGTGGAAACAGCGGCGGAAGATGAGAACGATTCACCGAATCAAACTTCGTCCGGCCTGGTGATTTGAGAGTAAAACGGCCGCACATTGGGCGAGAAGATACCGCAAAGAGCCGGCTTCGAACAACTACAGCCATCATCACTCAAGCCTCAGTCCCATGAGGTCAGTGCCACCAGCGGTAGCGGTGGGTCTTGAGCAATTAACTACCAGCAAACAAAAACCGGAGATGTCCAAAGTTGCCAGGCGCCCAGGGGCTTGTTCGGCGCTTCTTTTACTACGCAGTAGTCAAATGTTTATAGAGCGCGACCCAGTGAGTATTCTGTCGCCATTCGGAGGGCGGAACGAGACTGGATGAGTACCTTTCAAGTTGAGTTCCGCCCTCCGAACGGCGACCGAGGTGGAGTGAGAAGTCCTGTGCTATAAACATCTCACCCACTACCGGGGTGAAATCCGCAAGGTTCTCTACGCGTCTCAGCCGAAACGGGTGCCTTATTTTCGTGATACTTCGTGTGAGTTCGTGGATCGTCTTTGCAGCTATCTCGGACAATTGCGAGCGGCCCTGTAGCCGGCCGCTTCTGCAGCTTCGGGGCTCGGGAAAAATACTCGATTGTGAGGTGATACATCGTTGTAGTTGGGGCATGTGGGCCAGTGGAAGATCATGCTCCTCCTATTACCTATGATTGGGCCAGCAATGACTTGCCTCGCGGTGGATTCTTGCCGACCCACAGGTACAAGCGGCCGGGCAGGATTTTCGGAGGTCGCTCTGCCGCGGCGAAAGTCCCATGGAGGAGTGGGCCAGACGTCCTTCCACAACCCCAGCGCCTGTTCACGGGCAGCCCTCTCGGCCGCGCCATATGAACGTCGATCCTCCAAGTCTTGCTCAGCTTCATACTGTTTATAATGCCACGCGAGTCCAGCACGAACCTGCTCCAGGCAAATGTCTCTGCCATCCAGGATGACTTTGCCAACAACGCGCCCATACTTGTCCAACTTGTTGTATTCGACAATTACCAGCTTGCCGAAGATGAGCCGGGACAAGTTCTGTTTTGACACAGTACCGAACGCCTGCCGCGACTCCGGTGCGTCAATCCCCGTGAGCCGGATACGGTGTTGCGCTCTGCCTATGTCCAGGATGGTGATGGTATCACCGTCGGCAATAGCGACAACCCTTCCTGCGAGCGATTTGGAACTCGCGTACCAGGGCGTTACAAGAACAAGAACAAATAGGAGCAGGAACCTGCTGGCAATTCTTGTTTCCATTTCTCAAACCAGTCAACGTCGTGTTAGAGGTCCAGAGAGCGCACTACTACTTCACCAACTCACCTGGAGCAGAAACGGGGTCCGCGATAATCGAGGGGCAAATAGAAGCTCTAAGGGACAGCGGTCACGGAGATAGAAAACGGAAAGCGTGGGAGCGAAAGTGGGTTATTCTTTTCCAACCGACACGGCAACCCCGCTATTAGCTTGGGCTAAGCGAACAGAACCGTCTGTGTGTTAGACCACATATATATGAGAATGGGAATCTAGTATTAGGTACTCGACTGGACTACCATGTTGCATATGAACCTGATACCCAAGATGAACCAGATCACATTGATCGCTTTGTTGGGACTGGCGACCCTTGCTGGCCCAGTGTGCGCCCAACAAACTCCCCCGACGAGCACGCCCGCCGCGCACACTTTCGGATGGAAGGGCGAGCACTTCCTGCTTGACGGCAAACCATTTCAAATCATCGCCGGAGACATGCATTACAATCGCGTCCCACGTCAGTATTGGCGCGACCGCATGCGGAAGATGAAAGCGATGGGGCTGAATACCCTGACAACTTACATCTTCTGGAACTTGCACGAACCCAACCCCGGACAATTCGATTTCACAGACAATCTCGACATCGCTGCATATGTTCGCACCGCTCAGGAGGAGGGCCTATGGGTTATCGTCCGCCCGGGACCCTACGTTTGTTCTGAGTGGGAGTTTGGCGGCTTCCCTGCGTGGCTGCTCGCAACTCCGGACATGAAAGTCAGGACCTCCGATCCACGTTTTCTAAAAGCCGCTGCAAACTACATGGGCCAGGTCGGTCGTCAGCTCGCGCCGCTCCAGGTTAGCCGCGGCGGTCCTATCATCATGGTTCAGGTTGAGAACGAGTACGGATCGTTCGGCAGTGACAAGGTGTACCTGAATGCGGTCCGCCAAATGATCCTGAATGGTGGTTTCGATGTGACGCTATTTACATCCGACGGCGATTCGGCAAAGCTCGCCGAAGGAACGCTGCCCGACGTGCTCTCGGTTATCAACTTCGGCGCTGGAGACTCGGCCGAAAAGAAGTTTGCCGTGTTCGATCGGTTTAGGCAGAACGTACCACGGATGTGCGGTGAGTTCTGGGTCGGCTGGTTCGACGCCTGGGGCGAGGAGCATCACACTGTGCCCGCACAAAAAGCCGCAGCCGGATTAGACTGGATGCTATCTCGCGGGATCTCAGTCAGTCTGTACATGTTTCATGGCGGCTCGACGTTCGGCTTCATGAACGGCGCCAACAAGTACGAGTCTTACAAGCCAACCATCTCCAGCTATGACTATGATTCGCCGCTCGACGAGGCAGGTCGCCCGACTGAAAAGTTCTTCGTGTTACGCGACGTAATTAAGAAGCATCTTCCGGCGGGCGCCACACTGCCTGAAATGCCGCCACCACTACCGTTGATCGATATCCCGCGTTTCACGCTTAAGGAGTCGGCAAGTTTGTTTTCTGCGCTGGGCAAGCCTATAAGCTCGGAACGCCCGCAGCCAATGGAAGCGTTGGGCCAACACTATGGACTAATCCTGTATCGCAAGAAGCTCGACGCTGCGATCAAAGCCACTCTGAGGGTTAACGATGCAAGGGACTACGCGCTGGTCTACCAGGACGGAAAGAGGCTGGGCGTGCTCGACGCCAGGCTGAAGGAGAGTGAACTGAATGTCGATCTAAGCGCCACGGCGCCACTCGACATCCTGGTGGAAAACATGGGACGCGTGAACTTCGGTCCGAACATGTTCACCGAACGAAAAGGAATAACTGAGAACGTAAAACTGGATGGCAAGGAGCTAACGGGGTGGAGTATTTTCACCCTGCCGCTCGATAACGTGGTCCATTTGAGGTACTCAGCCAAGCCGAAACTCGGCCCGGCGTTCTACCGCGGCGACTTTCGTTTGACCTCGGTCGGCGACAGTTTTTTCGATATGCGCGGATGGGGCAAAGGGTTTGTCTGGATCAACGGACACAATCTGGGACGTTACTGGCGGATTGGTCCACAACAAAGCCTCTTCGTTCCTGCTAATTGGCTAAAGAACGGCCGCAACGAGATCGTAATTTTGGATTTGGAAGACACTCAGGATCGCTCCGTTCAAGGGAGAAAGGAACCGGTTTGGGAAACACCGAAGCTCTAAGGGATTACGAAACCGGAGGTCGCGCGCACATTCGTTAATCGTCGTGCGATTTCGTCGATTCGCGCTCTTGTTCTCGCGTGCCTAAAACTGGCGTGGAGAAACCAGGCCCTGGTTGGTTGTAGTGACCCTATCCTTCAACATTTACGCTTCCAGCAACATGCAGCCGAGCTTTCAGATGGGAAACATGATTGCACCAGAAGATATCCGGACTTTTTATCCATATGAGTGCTCGTATATTGACAGGACGGGAAACGTAGCTATCAATGCAGGCAAGTATCAGCGTGTCGGAAGTTTCTCAGGCGGGCTCGCGGCCGTTTGGCTGGTAAATGACGGATGGGGATTCATTGATAAGACGGGCAAAATCATAATAGAGCCTCAGTTTGAACAGGCTCTTAGTTTTGCTGAAGGTCTAGCAGGCGTTCAGATTGAAGGCCTTTGGGGATTCATTGATAGGAAAGGCGACTTAGTGATCGAGCCGCAGTACGAGTTGGTTAATAACTTTTCCGAGGGAATATCTATTGTTGTGAGAGGCGCGCCTAAGGAAGCACCTCGTCCGCCTTCGAAGGGTCATTCTCTTCAAGTAGAGTCGATCAGGCGCGAGGTTGTAACGTTGATCGACATCCCCATGAACGATCGGCCGGCTGACCTCGCGCAACACCTAACCAAAGAAGTATTGCTAATTGACAGGACCGGTCAAACAATTCTTTCCCGAGACCTGGGTGAACTTCAATTGAGCATTTACGAGAACGGCCGATGTTCCGAAGGACTAATCGATGCCTATGACTGTGGGAAGAAGAAAATAGGATTCATTGATAAGACCGGTAGGTTTGTCATTGAACCGAGATACGGTGAAGCGGCTCCCTTTTCCGAGGGTCTGGCGAGAGTTGCAGTTGCTGAAGACGGGGAAGAGAAAATAGGATTTATTGATCACCACGGCCAGTTTGTGATTCCGCCGAAATTTAATACGGACTTCGATTTTCGCCGCAACTCGACCGATTTTTCTGACGGACTCGCGAGTTTATCCGAGGGTCTTAGACCCACCCTCACGGAAGAATCAAAGTTTGTGTACATCGATAAAGAGGGCACGATAGTTCTTTTCACAGGCTTCTTCTATGCTGGGTCTTTTCGTGACGGAATGGCTACCGTTTATGATAGTGACAC
>JAMQPI010000402.1 GCA_023717565.1 Pyrinomonadaceae bacterium
CGGCGATGGCCGACCCTTGCGCATCGTTGACCGTTCCCGAAAGAGAACCGCTGGTTGTTTGAGCCGCGACTAAGATAGTCGCTGCCAATACGGCTAAGACTAACGCTAAAGCTTTCAGTAGAACCTGATATCGCATTAGATTCCTCCATTCTTAAGGTGCGGTTGGTTTCTGATTCTCATTTCCCAGCGCCGCTAAACCAGGCGCCTGGGCAAGAGAACTTGAGCGTTGCAAACCCCTTATTGCCTTGCCCCGCATCGAAAGATTTTTCGATGCTTTTGTTGCTGGTACGAACTAATACTGCGTAAATTCGCATATGAGGACATAGTTCGACCGATGGCAGCCAGAGTGCTACCTTAAACCTAACCTGGCGACGAATGCTCCCAAGCCTTCAGCCGCCCTAAGATAAATAAGACTTTTGTTGAGATAAACTTGATTCTAAGACGAATAATGAATAAGCAAGCAACATGCCGAAATCTGTTGAGAGCCGCTAAAGATTTTCCCATCCTCACTTACATTGTTCATTCGTCGAACAAAAGGTGATCAGGATTGGAAAAAATGGACGAAGCTACGAAGATTTGGGAATTGGTTTGAATTGGTAAAGCAGTATTACCGAGAAGGTGGGAGGTTCGGTTTGAGCTAGTCCGGCACAAGAACCTTGGTGATACCTGCTACCGCTGTAACGAATATGTCGAACCATCGTTGAGACATGGCACGCCTAGTTGTCGATGAGGTTGCAGTTAAAAAGTCTTGGACGTTTAGAGCTTGAATGGTACTCTGTCTCACTCTTACGGTAAGGGAGCGGAATTTATTCGGGACCATGAGGTCGGAGGTTTGAAACCTCGCCCCGACGAATTACTCGATTCGAAACTTTCCTTCCAGTAGGACAGCTTAGCTTGCGAGGGCGTTCCCCTAACGCGACGCAAGACAGAAGAAGCTTCGTATCCTGAACAAACAGGAGCTTGAACCTACAAGTGACGGCCCCATCGTCATGGCAAAGAACAAGTCTTAACTCACGTAAAACAGATCATCACTGCCCCAAAGGAGAACTCAGATGGAACGAAGGATTGCGGGCCTGACTCTTGTTGTCTTATTGCTCACCGTCTTGGCGCCGAAGTGTCTCGGGCAGAAGAGCGCGGCTCAAGTCGTCAAACAACAATCGAGTTACACGTTGTCTTTGGAACTGGAGTTCTCGAAAAAAAATCGCAATAACCTGCAGCGGGCCATGTCTCTCCTGCTTGCCCTTGGACCTAATGGCCATGCAACTGGATTCCTTGTTGGTGACGGACTCGTGATGACTGCGTATCACGTGGTTTCCGGAGAGTTAAGTGATTCGAAAAAGATCGCATTGGGTTTCAGTCCAAAAGATCAACTGCAGGTCAAGGTGTTTGTAAATGGTTGCCAGGCGACTGTGCTGAGAGTGGATAAGGAAGCCGATTTGGCGCTGCTGGAAATATGTGGTTCCCGCAAACTCGTTAAAACGCCTTCTTTTCAGGGGACTCCCGCCAAGGACGAGCGTCTCCTCTTAATAGCCAGGCCACATGGGGACAAGACCGTCAGCCAGGGAACTTTCTACGGTTCATACACTTTCCGCGGACAAGAGTTCTTATCGGCGCGAATTGAGGGCCGGGATGGCTATTCCGGTAGCCCAATCTATAATCAGAAGGCGGAAGTCATCGGAGTTTTTAGTGGTTATGACTGGTCCCAAAAACTTGCGTTGATAAGTCCCGGCACAAAGGCCCAAAAACTTCTCGCAGATCACATCTCAAGTCCCAAACCTTGAGAAGCTGACAGCCCGCCCCATCCCAATACTCCGATCTTCCCGACTGTAGCCTAAGGTTAACAGCGCCGAATCCCTTATTTTTTACGCTAGTTCAGTTCCTCAGATCTTTTTTCAGCTTTATGCCAACTTATTCCGTCTAAGGTGTTGACTCAGGGGATGCTCAACATGGTATATTGCGTTTAACCTGGTGATGGCTAGGCGGCCCCGACAAGAGTCAGCGACCTCTCACGTTTTTCAGTCCACGCAGATGATTTGGTTGTCGGAGAGCCACCTATATGAGAAACAGTCTCCCGCGATTGACGCCCAAGCGGTGTCTTAAACTCGCCTTCCTTGTTGCGCAAATTCTTCTTCTGATTGGCATCACCGGTGGTTCAACCACCCTCCAGGCCGCAACAACCAGGCCGCCGACGTTGTTAAGCGGACCTACTTCCACCCGAGCAATAGCGTTCGAATCAGTCTCGATGAAAGCCGAGCCCTTCCCGGTGACGGCCTCCGTCGCATTTAGCACTGACACGCGGACCCGGATAGCCATTTTCGCGATGAATCTGGATTTTCTGGGTGCTTATGGGTTGGGTGCTGCTCCCGAAGCAACTACTGCTCTTACCGCCGACGCACAGGATTCCGCGGGCAAGGTCTATTCGCTGAGGATCGAGCACGTAGGTCAGGTGCCAGGCTTCCCGGGCATCACCATGATCATCGTGCGACTGGCTGATGACATGGGAGATGTTGGCGACGTACTCCTAAACCTGAATCTGCACGGCACGTCCAGCAATCGAGTTAGGGTTGCGATTGGTCATATGGGAGGCGGACCACCAGACGACATCGGAGCCGTGGCCACACCTGCTCCAGTAACCCCGCCGCCGCCGGATGTGCCGCTGGTTCCGGAGACCTACCTTGGTCCGGCAAGTAGTGATGCCGACACCGTGCGTTTTCTCGAACAGGCATCATGGGGTCCGACAGCCGCCGAAGTTACTCGCGTCAGGGCCATGGGCTTCCGAGCTTACCTTGACGAGCAATTCAACCTTCCTCCGCTCAACGTCCCGAAGGGTTCGAACTTTCCGGACATGGCATTCCTGGTTGATGACCAGGGCACGGCGTGTCCCGCCACTATGCCAACAGACCCGACTTATGTTCAGGCAGACTGCAATCGTGACAATTTTTCGATGTACCAGATTCATCGAAACTACTACACGAACGCTCTCTACGGTCCCGATCAGTTGCGGCAGCGTGTGGCTTGGGCCTTACACCAGATCCTGGTCGTGTCCGGGCGCGATATTACGGTCCCGAGTCGCTTGACGGTTTATCTTCAGGCGCTAGACCGAGGAGCCTTCGGAAACTATCGGACTCTCTTAAACGAGATTACGTTGAATCCGGCAATGGGCGAGTACCTCGACATGCGCTTAAGCAGGCGAACGGATCCAAACGAGAACTTCGCTCGCGAAATCCTGCAGCTCTTCTCGATCGGAACGGTCGAGTTGAACCTCGATGGCACTTCCAAGCTCGACGCCCAGGGCAGTCCCATCGCCTCTTACAATCAGACAACTGTTAACGAGTTCACACGGGTCTTCACTGGTTGGAACTTTGCCGCAGTTATCGCCGCTGGGACCACCAACTTCCGCGATCCGATGATCCCGCGTGGAGGCACTAACCACGACTTTAACCCGAAGACTCTATTAAACGGCTTAGTGACCCCTCAATGCGCGGGCACGAGCGGAGCGGTGAACGTAGCCTGCGCTCAGGCAGACATGACCATCGCTCTCGATAACATCTTCAACCATCCCAACGTTGGGCCCTTTGTTG
The DNA here is from genome assembly GCA_023717565.1 of Pyrinomonadaceae bacterium. GTDB lineage: Bacteria > Acidobacteriota > Blastocatellia > Pyrinomonadales > Pyrinomonadaceae > PSRF01. The sequence continues at coordinate 3,582 of JAMQPI010000402.1, forward strand.
GGAAGCAGATGATTCAGCATCTGGTGACGAGCAATCCAACTCCACCTTACGTGGCGCGGGTAGCGCGGGTGTTCAACAACGATTGTGATGCTCTTTACCCGCAAGGTTGTACCGGCGTGCGTGGCAACATGCGAGCAGTGGTGCAAGCCATCCTGCTCGATCCGGAAGCCCGCGGTGATGTGAAGACCGATCCGAACTTCGGAAAACTGCGAGAGCCGGCTCAGTACGTCAACAACATCCTGCGCGCGAATAACGTGAAGTCATTTGACAGGACGACTACGAGCGACGGAGTGCTGGGCAGCCGTTCTTCGAGCGATTTCACTAACACGTTGGATCAGGGCATTTTCCTGCCGCCGACTGTCTTTAGTTACTTCCAGCCCGGTTACGAAATTCCGGGTCTGAAGATACTGGGTCCGGCGTTTGGAATTCTCTCGACGTCGACCACGTTGCGGCGAGCTAACGCAGTCAACACTCTCGTTTACAGTGGTGTGAACGTGACGACTGCTCCCAACACAGACCGTCCCCGAGGAACCTCACTCGACCTAACAAACCTGGAAACAATCGCTAATGCCGATCCCGGAGGAGTTGCTGATCAGCTCAATGCGTTAATGCTGCATGGGACGATGTCCACGCAGATGCGCACATCGCTGGTTACCGCAATGAGCGCCATCAACGACGCCGATACGGCGCTGCGCGCGCGCAAACGAGCACGGACAGCGGTTTACCTGGTAGCAACTTCGTCACAGTTCGACATACAGAGATAACCATCATGGCAACAACACGCAGAGACTTCCTTCGCAATACCGCATGTGCGCTCGGCAGCATGGCGATGGCCTCCAGCATCGAGAGCTTTGGCATAGTTAACGCTCTCACACCTCAGGCCGCCACCGGGTACAAGGCGCTCGTTTGCATTTTCCTGAACGGCGGCAACGACGGCAACAATGTGCTGGTCGATCTTAACCAGTACGCTACCTATGCCACCGGACGTGGTGTGGACATCGCGATTCCCCAGCCAAGTCTCCTTCCGGTTTCACCGGTCGGCGGAGGCTCCTATGGATTTCATCCCAACATGCCGGAAATGCAGGCGCTTTTCAACCAGGGCAAGTTGGCTGTGGTCTGTAATAACGGCCCGCTGGTCGAGCCACTAACCCGCACCACCTATCAGAACGGGACCGGGAAGAAACCACTGCAGCTCTTCTCGCATTCGGATCAGGTAGGGTTGTACTCAACGGGGATTGCCAACATAGTTGCCCAAACGGGTTGGGGTGGTCGAGTTGCAGATCTTACAAAAGCGCTGAACGGGCTCGCTACGTTCCCGTCGAATGTCTCTATCGCTGGAATCAATCTGCTCTTGACTGGAATCGACACCCGTCAGCTCGCCGTTGCCGATTCAAACACGCCTCTAGCCAACGTACTTCAGCTGAATAACGGCGCTGGGGCTTCCACCAGTGACAACAACGCTCGCAACACCTCCTTCAACGAGCTGCGAACGTTCGACAACAAGTTCAAACTTGTGAAGGCTGCCAGCGATACGCGCAGCAGCGCGATTCAGACTGACATTGCTCTCAGTACAGTGAGCCCGGTTCTGACGACGGTTTTCCCAAACACGGGACTCGGTCGTCAGCTCCTGCAGATTGCGCGACTGATCAAGGCGTGCAACGATCCGGTAGCCGGCATCAACATGAAGCGGCAGATTTTCTTCGCCCAGATCGGCGGCTTTGACACCCATTCCGGCCAAATCGCAGGTCAGGGTGCGTTAATGCAGCAGGTCAGTCAGGCGATGAATGCTTTCTACCTTGCAACCGTCGAGTTGGGACGGCAGAACGAAGTGACTACCTTTACGCTTTCGGATTTCAGTCGTACGTTGCAACCGTCGGGCACGGGTACCGGGGCCGGTAGTGATCACGCATGGGGCAACAACCACTTGGTTCTCGGAGGCGCGGTGGTTGGCAACACTCTGTATGGCACGTATCCAAACTTAACCCTTGGCGGTCCAAATGACACCGATGGTGGTGCGACTCCACGTGGTCGCTGGATACCGACGACTTCAGTGGAACAGTTTGCGGCAACGCTGGCGACCTGGTACGGATTGTCTCCTACCGATCTTCCAGCCGTGTTCCCGTTGATTGGACGATTCCCGACTCCAAATCTGGGCTTCGTCTAACGGCCGATGTTCTTTAACGCTTAGAAATGAAAATAGCCTGGCGATCTTCGCTAGGCTATTTTTTAAGCACTCCGATCAAGTTTCAGACTACAATCGTCGCAATGCCCTCCACTTTCTCAGTGCTCAAGTTCGAAAAAGTCCGACTGATACTTCTTCCGGCTCTTCTGGCCGCTTTCGTTGGGTTCTTACTTTCCAGCAATACCAGCCCATCGGTACATGCGTTTTCCGTCGGCCCGCCGCCAGGTTATACCGGCGCGACCGGAGAGGAACCGGAGGCGTGCGCTGAATGTCATCTGTTAGTTGGCGACAGACCACTGGGTCAAATCTCAATATCCGTACCCCCGACTTACATTCCGGGTCAGACGTATCCGATTACAGTAACCAACAGCAGTGCGGACAACACCCGAACGCGGTGGGGCTTTGAGTTAACCGTCCTCGATCCATCCGAAGAAAGAGCCGGCAACCTGCAGAGTACTGATGGTCTGACGCAGGTGCTGAACAATGCCGGTCCCGGCGGGGCCCGTCAATACATCGAGCACACCCAGGCCGGCACTTTCATGGGGCAGATGAACAATGCGAGTTGGACTTTCAATTGGACGGCGCCGGCGACGGATGTGGGAACGGTGATCTTCTACGCCGCGGGGAATCATGCTAATAATGACGGCAATAGCTCGGGCGACTTTATCTATAAGACTTTCGTCGCCTCTTCATCAGCTGCAAGTACTCCGAACTTTTCCCTAACGGTGAATCCATCTTCGAACGCGGTGATCCCCGGCGGTAGCGCCGTGTATTCGGTAACCGTCACCCCGCTGGCCGGATTTACGGGAACGGTTGCTCTGAGCGCAACCGGATTGCCGGCGGGCGCTGGTGCAAGTTTTAATCCTGCTTCTTTAAATTTTACCGACGCAAATTCAAAGAGTTCGACTCTGACTATAACCACAGGCGCAGGCACTCCTCTCGGGACTTACCCCGCGGTGAACATCACCGGTGTATCCGGAATGCTCATGAACACAATTCCAGTAACGCTGAGGGTGATCAGTCCAACGAGCGTTGATCTTTCCTTGACCAAATCGGCGTCACCGAACCCCGGACAAGTTGGTCTTAACCTTTCCTATCGCATCACGGTAACCAACAGTGGTCCCGCCCTCGCCACGAGCGTAGCCATGAGCGACACACTACCAGCGGGCGTAAGCTTTGTTTCGGCGATTCCCACTCAAGGAATGTGTAACGGCACCGGAACGATAAACTGCGCGCTGGGAAATCTGGGCGTAGGAGCAACCGCAGTCATCACCATTATGGTGACTCCGTCAGCGACCGGCTCGATTATCAATACAGCCACGGTCTCTGCCACCGAGACTGACTTTGACCCGAGCAACAACTCCGCGACGATCACCACTTTCATCCAGCCGTTCTCTGCGTCACCCACCATGCTGGATGACAATCTCATGGTCAGTACGGTGGTCACCGGGCTGGTTCAGCCAACCAGCATGGCGTTTATCGGCGCCAATGACTTTCTAGTGCTTGAGAAGGCGAGCGGTAAGGTCCAACGAGTATCAAACGGCGTTCTGCAAGGCCCGGTGCTCGACCTAAACGTGAACTCAGCATCCGAGCGCGGCCTGCTCGGCGTCGCCTTACATCCGCAGTTCGCTCTTAATGGGTGGGTTTACCTTTTCTGGACCGAAAGCACCGCGGTTCCAGCGGGCGACAGCCTTGATCTTGATAAAACTCCTTTGCTCGGCAATCGTGTCGATCGTTACGTCTGGAACGGATCAACCTTGACGTTTGATCGGAACTTGATCCGGCTGCGCGCCTTGCAAGAGGACGCCGGTCAGCCCGCGCGCGGAAATCACGACGGCGGTGTCTTACGCTTTGGACCGGACGGCAAGATCTACATCCTCTTTGGCGATAACGGGCGGCGCGGTTTCCTGCAGAACATCACCAACGGCCCCGTTGATGACGATCAATTTGGGGGACCCGAACCGGACGATGCACACATGACCGGCGTCATTTTGCGCTTGAATGATGACGGCAGCACCCCAAGTGACAATCCTTTCTTTAGCGTGAACACCACGCTGACTGGTGAGGCGGCCGCCAATATCAAAAAGATCTTCGCCTATGGTGTTCGTAATGGGTTCGGGATGGCCTTCGACCCACTCAGCGGTTTCCTGTGGACGCAGGAAAATGGTGACGACGCTTTTGACGAAATGAATCGCGTAACTGCCGGCTTCAATGGTGGCTGGATCCAGACAATGGGTCCGCTAGGCCGGATCAACCAATTCAAGTCAATTGAGTCGACCTACGGCAATGGCACGCTGCAGCAACTACGTTGGCCGCCCAGCAACATCGCCGACACGCCGTCGGCGGCGTTGGCCCGAATGTATATGCTTACCGGGGCGCAGTACACGGACCCCGAATTCAGCTGGAAGTATGCAGTAGCTCCGTCGGCACTTGGCTTCGTCAAAGGTCGTGGACTGGGTCCGGAGTTCGAGTCAGACATGTTCGTGGGCGCGTCACGCACAACTCTACTCAATGGCTATATATTCCGCTTCAAGTTAACTGGCAACCGTCAGCATTTCGCGTTCACCGATCCACTGCTGAACGATCTCGTCGCCGACAACACTGATAAGTTTGATCTTGCCGAGAGCGAGAGTCTAGCTGTTGGTCGAGACTTTGGGGTTACTACCGATATCCAAACGGGACCCAACGGCAACGTGTTTGTGGTTTCTCTGTTGAATGGCGCCATCTACGAGATCAAGTCGAAACCGAGTCAGATCTTTGTGGCCACGTTAACCGGCGCGCAGGAAGTTCCTCCCAATGCCTCCACGGCCACCGGTTCGGCCACTCTGTTACTGAGTCATGACGAAGAGACTGCGACGCTATCGCTGAACTTCAGTGGTTTGTCGAGCGGGCAGACTGACGCGCATATCCATGGTCCGGCAGCACCCGGGATTTCGGCACCTCCGATTTTTCCACTCGCACTGGGTCAGATTAGTGATTATCAGATTAGCCTGACACCCCAACAAGTCCTCGATCTGAAGAATGGCTTGCACTATATCAACGTGCACAGCAGCATGTTTCCCACGGGGGAGATTCGCGGACAATTTCAGACTTCCCCTCTGGCCAGCGTGTTTGTGCTGGGCGCCGATAGCTCTGGCATCGGAGAGGGCGAAGGGAGCGTGACCGTGAATGTGAGGCGGCTTGGGAACACGTCCACCCCTGCAACCGTCGGCTACGCCACGAGCGACAACTCAGGCTCGAACGGTTGCAGTGTTGCGAATGGAAATGCGTCATCACGATGCGATTATTCGACTCTGACCGGCTCAGTAACGTTTGCTGCCGGCGAGACTTCAAAAGACATTGCGATCCCGATAATTGATGATTCCTATGCGGAGGGCAGTGAGAGCTTTACCTTCAGCCTCGTAAGTCTGTCAGGTGGCGGCCTGGGCCCACCGACTACCGCCACTATCACGATCAATGACAACGAGATCACGAATGGCGTTAATCCGATCGACCAGGCTAACTTCTTTGTGCGGCAACACTATCTCGACTTTCTCAACCGCGAACCAGACGAGCCAGGTCGGCTGTTTTGGACGAACCAGATAACCTCATGCGGGTCAGATGCAACGTGTATAGAGTTGAAGCGTATCAATGTCTCGGCAGCCTTCTTCCTATCGATTGAGTTTCAGCAAACGGGATATCTGGTCTACCGAATATATAAAGCGGGCTATGGAAATCTGCCTGGCGCTCCGGTGCCGGTCAGGTTTAATGAGTTCTTGCCCGACACGCAGCAGATTGGCAAAGGAGTGATCGTCGGGCAAACAGGTTGGGAGCTAGTGTTGGCGAGCAACAAGATTGCCTTCGCGGTGGACTTTGTTTCCCGACCTCGGTTTTTGGCGGCTCACCCAACGACGTTAACTCCTGCCCAGTTTGTTGACGAGCTTTTTGCTAATGCCGTCGTCACACCCTCAGGTACGGAGCGGACCGCAGCCATCAACGAGTTTGGCGGGGCTCCTACCAGCGCAGATACTGCAGCAAGAGCTCGGGTGATAAGGCTCGTGGCAGAGCATTCCACGCTGACGCAACAGGAATTCAACAAGGCATTTGTACTCATGCAGTATTTCGGATACTTGAGAAGGAACCCTAACGATGCGCCTGATGCGGATTTCGGTGGGTATAATTTCTGGCTGAGCAAGCTCAACCAGTTCAATGGCAACTTCGTCAACGCGGAGATGGTTAAGGCATTTCTTGTCGCCGGCGAGTATAAGCAAAGATTTGGGCAGTGAGGTGTGTTACGATATCGCACAGTGAGTGCTGCGGTTCGCCCCGGACGGCGGCCTCAATTTGAGAAGCAAGTCCCTCTCCTCAAAATATTCCAACTTTTTCAGGCTTTTACCGGCCTTGTAACATCTTAAGTTCAGCGGTCCCCCGTCAAGATTGCCCCTTTTATTCGGAGCGTCACTAAACCCTAGCCCCCCTATTCACTGTCTTGACAGTGACTTCAAACGAAAACAGTAGCTCATGAGAAGCAGCATCCTTGCGTTGGTTGTCCTCTTGATTGTCTCCGGACTTACGCTGACCGTCGGTACCGCCGGCTCGGTGACTCCTTTACGGACAGTCCCCAGCAGACCCGTTCTAAGTACAAGCGAAGGCGTTTTTGATCTGACAGCTTTTGGCGCCGTGGGCGACGGCGTGACGGATGATGGGCCCGCACTGCAAAGCGCTTTGAACGCAATCGCTCAAGCTGGTGGTGGAACACTCTTCGTGCCTGCGGGTCGTTACGCCATAGTTACTCCGGTACTGAAGGATTTCTCAGGTAGCGCTACCTCACTCACTATCCTCGGGGTCGCCTCTTCAACAGTTGTTAATCCACAGGGCAACGCGGACGAACTTACTCACGGCTTGGACCTGACCTCGGAGTTCGTTATCAGAACAGGTGTCGCAACGACAGCACTATCTCTACACGGTCTCGAGAACCTGCTGATCTCAGACATGGTTTTCATCGGCACGCCAGAGGCTACGACGGACGCGGCGATAACCCTCGGAATATATTCTGTTGCCAACGCGTCGATACAGCATTGCGAGTTCTATGGGCTTAGCACACTTCTGGCTGGGGCGATCGTTCATGCCGACCACAGCCGCCTCACGATTGACCGCACGGTTTTTCTAGGCTGCACAGGGAATAGCGGTGTCCGCGTCCCAGTCGTTTTGAGCACTAGTTGGATAGGACTCTCGGTCACTGATGCCATTTTCGCGGATTATGGACAGCGACCCAATTATTACGGGAAGCTCGGGCTGGCCGCTCCCATTTCGTGGATCATGGTTGGTAATACGTTGGCCGCGAGTAACCTCTCACCCAGAAGAGAAGCAACCATCCGCAACGTGTTTCTCGACGAGGGTGGGTATTTTGGAATCTCGGTCATACCCGATTACTACGATGAACAAAGTGTTGCCAGCGACCTCCTGTACATCTCCCAGCTGAGGATGAATGTATCCAACCTAAACACCTACGGCGTCTATGTAATTCGCGCCAAGCGAGTACTCATTGAGCGCTCGAAGTTCGAATGGAGTCATTTGTCGGATGGGGCCGTCAGTCTCGTGAATGTCGGCGAGGCCACCCTGGATAGATTGGAGTGCCTGGAGGGCGCTAATCGTATTCGCGCGGACGGAAGTACGGGCAGGCTTACGGTAATCAACTCGATCTACACCCACCTCGATTCGCTGGCGCAAACCACCGAAGTAATTACGACTCCCACAGACGACCAAGATCCGGTCCAACACGTGCGGCAAAAATACATCGCTGTGCTTGGCCACGAACCCGACGCTGCAGGACACGACTATTGGTCGAGAATATTGCTTGCATGCAACGGTGACGAAACCTGTTTGTTTACGCAACAGCTGACTCTGTTGGGTTATCTCGGCACTGGACCTGCGCCTTTGTTTGCCATCACCGGCCAAATCTTGACGGCGGACGGCGACCCGCTGCCGGGAGTGGGGATTACTTTAAGTGGCTCGCAAGCGGCAACAGCGCAGACCGATGCCGAGGGAAACTATCGCTTTGAAGGTCTGCCGACGAGCGGCATTTACACAGTGACGCCAGTACGGGTCAACTATACGTTCAATTCACCGACTTGGACAACATCAACCCCCAATGGTGATCGCGTTGCTAACTTCACGGCCGTTATCAATATTTATTCAATTGCAGGTCGGGTCTTGAGTTCGACCGGACAGGGTCTGGGCGGGGCGACCGTTACGCTCTCGGGATCACGCGTTGACACCTTTACGACAGACACCAGTGGCAACTACAGCTTCGCGGTACCGGCGGAAGGTAACTACACGGTTTCTGTCGCGAAGGCGCATTACACCTTTACATCTCCAAGTGCCTCGTTCAATAACCTCAGCGGAAATCAGACCGCCAACTTTAGCGGGACACAGAACCAGCATTCGATTACTGGTCAAATAACTGGCGCAAACGGAAGCGCCCTTTCTGGAGTGACCGTAGCGCTTTCAGGTGCTCAGGTGGCCGTCGCCACTACTAGTTCGACTGGAACCTATAGTTTCAGCGACCTCCCGGCAGGCGGCAACTACACACTGACTCCTGCGAAGCAAAACTATGGCTTCTCTCCACCAAATCGCGTGTTCAATGATCTAGGGGCAAATCAGGTTGCAAATTTCACAGGCGCACTTCTGAACTACTCGATTGCAGGTCGAGTCTCAACCTCGAGCGGGCAGGGTCTCAGCGGCGCGATGGTTGCGCTCTCTGGATCACAGACGGCTGCCTCAACGACGGATGGCAGCGGACTATACAGCTTCACGGTACCGGCTGAAGGTAACTACACGGTGTCAGTCGGGAAGGTGCATTACACCTTCACAACTCCGAGTGTGTCGTTTGATAACCTCAGCGGCAATCAAACCGTCAACTTCACCGGAACACTGAATCAACATGCTATTACTGGCAAAGTTGCCACTGCAGACGGTATCGCGTTGGCTGGCGTGACCGTGACGCTTTCCGGTTCGCAGTCGGCTGTGGTTACGACAGCCGCCAACGGCACCTACTCCTTTACGGTGCCGGCGGGAGGCGACTACACGCTCGTGCCATCAAGAGTTAATTGCCTGTTTACACCGGAGAGCACGACCTTCACTGATCTGGATAGCAGTGAAGTCGCAGATTTTTCCGGGACCTTGATCAGCAAGGTGGAGTTTAGCGCGGCCAGCTATCAGATTGTTGAGGGCGAGACCAGTCTGGTTGTTACCGTGGTGCGCAATGGCGATACCTCTAACTCAGCCACTGCTACCTACTCAACGAGCGACCTATCGATGTTTGACCATTGCAGTACGCCTAACACCGAGGAAGCTTCGTCAGGTTGCGACTACATAACCTCAATCGGTACCGTGCTCTTTGCACCCGGTGAAACCTCGAAGACCTTCTTCGTGCACATCATCGACGATAGTTACGCCGAAGGTAGCGAGAGCCTTGACGTGTCTCTCAGCAATCTTGATGGGGTGACCATGGGTTCCAATGGCATCGCTAACGTGACGATCGCGGATAACGAGACCGTAAGTGGAGCCAATCCTATGCAGGGCGCGGCTTTCTTTGTGAGGCAACACTATTTGGACTTTTTCAATCGCGAGCCCGACGCCACAGGTTTGGCCTTCTGGACCAATCAGATCACCTCGTGCGGGAGTGACGCGGCCTGCATTGACCTCAAGCGTGCTAACGTTTCGGGTGCTTTCTTTTTGTCTATAGAATTCCAGGAGACTGGTTATCTGGTTTACCGGATGTATAAAGCTGCGTATGGCAATCTGCCGGGAGCGCCCGTGCCCTTGGAGTTCATCGAGTTTCTGCCCGACAGGCAGCAGATCGGGAACGGAGTAGTGGTAGGGAACCCGGGTTTCGCGGAGGTGCTCGAGAATAACAAACAGGCCTTCACCGCAGACTTTGTGGCCCGATCGCGTTTTGTCACTGCCTATCCGACGACGCTGACGCCAACGGAGTTTGTGACAGCGTTGTTCACTAACGCGGGCGTCACGCCGTCACTGGCTGACCGAGACGCAACTATCAATGAGTTTGCCGGCGCGGTTGACACCGAAGACACAGGCGCGCGCGAACGAGCGTTGCGACGGGTAGCTGAAAACTCAAGCTTGTCGCAACAAGAGTTCAACAAAGCGTTCGTGCTGATGCAGTACTTCGGCTACATGCGTCGCAATCCCAACCAGGCGCCGGAGGCCGGATTGAACTTCGACGGATTTAATTTCTGGCTGAACAAGCTGAACCAGTTTAACGGCAACTTCGTCAACGCGGAGATGGTGAAAGCCTTCATCGTCTCCGGCGAGTACCGCCAACGTTTCGGCCCGTGAGTCGCCGCCGTCGGAAGCTGCAGCTTAGCTTTGAGCCACCCGGCGTAAGCCTCGACGTGATTACTCAAACATCCATTGACCTCTGGTTCCCCTAAGTTGTGCCGGCACTTTTCTCAGCAAACTGCCAGATTCCCAGTATCGATTTGACTGGGCCGGGCTGGCGCTGTAGCATGTGGCACCCACTAGGGACCGCACAATTCTGAGTTCTCCCCTATCGGAAATTTGCCCGTCACAGTTTTGTCCACCCAAAGGAAGTTTTAACAAAATGCCTCCCACACTCGTTCGCCACAGACAGGTTACGTCTGTTCTAGTTCTGTCGCTGCTGCTCGTATTGATGAGCTTGCCGGCTACCAAGAATCACCTTCTCAATCTAATTTTTCCAATTGCTCGGGCCGCTACCACCTTCACTGTTAACTCGACGGGCGATGGGGTGGATAGCAACTTAGTGGATGGCGTTTGCAACGATGGTACCGGCGCCTGCACGTTGCGGGCGGCAATCCAACAAGCGAATGTCGCCGGAGGCGACTCGATAAACTTCTCAACGCCGTCAGGCAGCAAGATAATCCTGACCGGCGGCGAATTGCTTATTGACAAGGGAATTTCGATAGATGGCCCAGGCGGGGGGCACATAGCCGTGAGCGGGAATAACGCGAGCCGTGTGCTGCGGGTTACGGGTAGCCCGGTCTTTCTCACGCGGCTGAAGATTACGGAAGGAATGGCCGTCGGTGGGGCCGGGATTTTCAATGATGGTGGAGATCTGACAGTTTTTCTATGCACCGTCTCTGGCAACAATGGTACTACCGGCGTCGGAGGAGGAATATCGAATAGCACGGCCGGGCAACAATCAGGGCTGCTGAATCTACACAGCAGCACAATTTCCAACAACACGGCCGACGGCGGAGGCGGGGGTCTCTTTCAAATCGCCACCGCCTTTATCACAAACACTACGATCTCCAATAACAGCACTGCTGGCTCAGGCGGTGGCATTAACAATGCCAACCCGGCGACGCTTACCAACGTTACGATTACCGGGAACACTGCCGCAAACGGCGGTGGCATTTATAACCCTGGAATCGGCATTCTCACGTTCAAGGATACGCTCATTGCGGGAAACAGCGCTCCTTCAGGGCCGGATGGTGCCGGAGCAAACTTTGTCTCTCAGGATTACAACCTCATCGGAAACACAAGTGGCGCCCTAATTGTCGGGATCACTACTCACAACATAACCAACGTCAACGCGCTGCTTGGCCCACTAACGGCGAATGGCGGTCCAACCTTTACGCACGCACTTTTATTCGGCAGTCCGGCCATCGATGCAGCCAACACTGCGTTGATAAGCGATCAGCGTGGAGAGCCGCGTCCGGTTGATGACACTGCTGCGCCGAACGCCGCCGGGGGAAACGCCAGCGACATCGGAGCCTATGAGGCTCACACGCTGCAAGTGAATTCGACTGCCGATACAAGTGATGGACCATGTACTCCGGTCGGCACCGGAAACGGCTGTACCTTGCGCGAGGCTATCACCGCTGCCAACGCGGAGCCCGGGTCGGAGCTAATCACATTCGCGCCGGCCTTAACTGCTGGCGGGCCAGCGACGATCGAGCTCTTGACGGCACTCCCCAACCTGTCCGGCGACATGACTATTGGCGGTCCGGGAGCAAGCTCGTTAACCGTACAGCGGAGCAACGCCGTCGGAACCCCAAGGTTCCGCATTTTTACGATTTTGGGCGGCGGGATCACCGTGAGCATCTCCGGTTTGACGATTTCAAATGGACACACCGCAGACGGCACCGTCCCTACCAATGGACAGGGCGATCATGGCGGTGGAATCTTCAACGGTTTCAATGAAACGGTGAACCTGGCGAACGTCACTATTAGCGGTAACACTACTGGAGACGCAGACTCTTTGGGTGGCCCCAGCGGTTTGGGAGGTTATGGCGGAGGCATTTGGAACGAAGGAATCTTGACGCTGAGCAATAGCGTTATCAGCGGTAACCGGACCGGCGATGGCACTGGTAACAGTGGGATCGGCGGTCAGGGTGGTGGGATTCTTAACTCCGGTACGATGACGATTACTGGCAGCACGACTAGCAACAACATCACGGGCAACGGAATCCTCGCGGCTGGTTCAGGCGGGGGTATCGCCAGTAGTACGTCGCTGACGGTAGCTAACAGCACGATTAGCGGTAATCGGACGGGTACCAGCCAGTTCGGCGGTGGCGGCGGTATCTGGAGCATCGGTAATTTGACAGTCACGAACACAACCATTAGTGGAAACGAGGCGAGCGGCACCGGAGGCGGTATTAATACCGCTCTTACGCCCTCCACTTTGATCAATGTCACTATTACAAATAATCGAAGCCACAGTTTTCCTGGAGGAGGTCTGTCAACTTCGACGGGCCCTGTGACTCTGCGCAACAGTCTGGTAGCAGGCAACTTTTTTGGTATCAGCCCCGGCACGACACCAGACGACATCTCGGGGACAGTGAACGCTGCCGCCAGCTCATTCAACCTAATCGGTACGGGTGGCTCAGGTGGTCTATCTAACGGCACGAATAACAATCAGGTTGGCGTAGACAATCCAAAGCTAGCCACGCTCGCCAACTACGGCGGTCCGACCCTGACCCACGCGCTGCTGCTGGGTAGTCCGGCCCTCGATGCAGGCAGTAACGGCAACCTGCCCCCAGACACGGTGGATCTGGACGGAGATGGCAACAGTTCTGAAGCGATACCCTTCGACCAGCGCTCCACGGGCTTCAACCGCTCTATGGATGCGAACGGTGACGGCGCCGCTACAGTGGACATTGGAGCTTACGAACTTCAGAGCATCCTGGTCACGAGTACAGCTGACAGCGGTGCAGGTACCCTGCGACAAGCGATTACGGACGCCAACTCAAACGCCAGCAGCGATGCCATCAACTTCCAGGCGGGGCTGACTGGCACAATTACTCTCTCAACTGCGCTACCAGATCTTTCGACTTCGATGACCATCAATGGGCCAGGCGCGAGTTTGCTAACCGTGCAACGCAGTAACGCAATGGTCCCTCCCTTTCGCATCTTCAACGTGACGGTCGCGAGTCCGGGAGCTGTGACCATCTCAGGGTTGACGATCTCGAATGGGAATAGCGGTGGCGGCGGCGGTATTCTCAACGCCAGCACCGGGACAGTCGATGTCATCAATAGCGCGCTTACTAATAACTCTGCTATCAGCGGTGGCGGCATCGATAACGGTAGCACCGGGACAGTCAACGTCACCGACAGCATACTCACTAACAACTCTAGTGCCGGCGGCTTCGGCGGCGGGATTTTTAATTTCAGCACCGGGACAGTCAACGTCACCAGGAGCACTCTCATCAATAACTTTGCCCCTGACGGCTCAGGCGCAGGCATCTATAGCAACGGCGGCACGCTCACTCTGACAAACAGCGCCGTGAGCAACAACATCGCCGCTGGCGGCAGTGGCTCCAGCAGCGGCGGCATCTTTAGCTTCGGCGGCACGCTTACTCTGATCAACAGCACGGTGACCGGGAACGGCGCCAGCTTCGCCGGCGGCATCTTCAACCAAAACGGGACGCTCACGCTCACGAACAGCACGGTGAGCGGCAACACCGCCAGCGCCGGCCACAGCGGCGGCATCTTCAACTTAGGCGGGACGCTGACCCTGACGAACAGCACAGTGAGTGGCAACACCGCCAGCTCCGACGGCGGTGGTATCTTTAATTCCGGCGGAACGGTCAACCTCAGGAACACAATCGTCGCAAACAATACGGTGGGCGCGGGCACTGGCCCTGATTTGAACGGAGCGTTCAACTCCCAGGACCACAATTTGATCGAGAACACCTCGGGCGCAACTTTCACGGGCACGGTTACCCACAACATCACAGGTCTTGACCCGCTGCTTGGCCCGCTTCAAAACAACGGCGGACTCACGCAGACGCTGGCACTCCTGGCCGGCTCTCCGGCTCTGGATGCCGGTGACAACTGCGTCTTTGACAACACCTGCGTGCCTCCTTACGGGTTCTCATTAACCACCGACCAGCGCGGCGTGGGCTTCGCGCGCAAAGTTGATGGGCCAGATGCTGACACAACAGATACAGTAGACATTGGGGCCTTCGAAGCACAGGTCTCGGTTGCAGACATCTCTGACCAGACAATCAACGAAGACAGCTCCCTTTTGCTCCCCTTCAATGTGGGAGGCGGAGCTTCCATCACGAGCGTGACAGCCACCTCGAGCAATACGACCCTGGTGCCGAACAATCCAGCCAACATCTCGATCTCAGGCAGCGGTGCGACTCGGACGTTGCTCATCAATCCCGCGGCAAACGCTTTTGGTACTTCCACTATCACGGTGACTGTCAACGGCAGCAACGCACAGACGATGTCTGACACGTTTGTGTTGACGGTTAATCCGGTGAACGATGCACCCTCTTTCACTAAAGGGCCGGATCTTACAGTTAACGAAAACGACGGAGCCCAAACGGTCAACAACTGGGCTACCAACATTTCGCCGGGAGCGGGTGAATCAGGCCAGACTCTTACCTTCATTGTTACGAATAACACCAACCCATCTCTGTTTTCTGTCGCTCCGGCGATTAGTTCGTCAGGGACACTGACTTACTCGCCTGCGACTGGCGTCAGTGGTACGGCAACAATCACCACTGCTCTGATGGACAATGGCGGCACCGCCAGCGGAGGCGCCGACACCTCGCCTACCCAAACCTTCAGCATCAGTGTGAGAGAGGGCGGCACCCTGCAATTCGGTTCGGCGACGTTCTCAGTCGGCGAAGGGACGCCGAACGCCATCATCACTGTTACCCGCACGGGTGGCACGGCTGGAGAAGCGCGCGTCAACTATGCAACCAGCAACGGAACTGCAATTGCACTTCGGGATTACACTGCCGCGTCTGGTACTTTGATCTTTGCAGACGGCGTAACTACCCAGAACTTTAATGTGCCGATCACCGACGATGCGCCGGATGAGATTGATGAAACCGTTAACCTAACGCTAACGAGTCCTGCGGGGAGCGGCACTTTGGGTGTGACTGTCAACGCGGTATTGACCATCACTGACAACGATCCGCCGCCCAGCATCGCGATCAGCGACACCTCAATAACGGAAGGCGACAGCGGCACTGTTAGTGCCACATTCACCGTCTCTATGTCGACCTTCAGCAGTCAGACAGTGACCGTGAACTTTGCGACTGCGAGTGGCACCGCGACCGCAGGCAGTGATTACCAAACCAGCACCGGGACAGTTACGTTTACACCGCTGGAAACCACGAAGGCCGTTACGGTCATCGTAAATAGCGATGTCAGCTTTGAGGCGAATGAGACGTTCTTCGTGAATCTCTCGAATCCGGTCAATGCCACAATCAGCGACAGTCAGGGGTTGGGGACAATACTCAACGACGATGCCCAGGGCGGGTTCATCAGCTTTAGTCAGGCAAACTACACGGTTGGTGAAAGCGGCGGCAAGATTACGATCACGGTCAATCGCAGCAACGATCTCTCGGGCGCGGCGACCGTTGACTACGCTACCTCGGACGATAGCGGGTCCGCGACGGTGGTTCCTTGCGCAACCGTCAACGGCATCGCCTCATCTCGTTGTGACTTTACGACTGCCTTGGGCAGGCTGCAATTTGCTGCTGGTGAAAGTTCGAAAACGTTCGAGGTCTTGATCTCGCAGGATAACTACGTGGAAGGGCCAGAGGGGCTGACGCTGACTCTGTCAAACCTGACGGGCGGCGCGCTCTTGGCCACCCCATCGACGGCGACGCTCACGATTACGGATGACGCGACGGAGCCGGCAATCAACCCAATCGACGTTGCGGACAGTTTCGTGCGGCAGCATTACCATGACTTCCTCAATCGCGAACCTGATGCTGCAGGTCTCGCCTTCTGGACCGATCAGATTACGTCGTGCGGAACAGACACTGCGTGCATTGAGCTGAGGCGCATAAATGTCTCAGCAGCCTTCTTCCTCTCGATCGAGTTTCAGCAGACAGGTTATCTGGTCGAGCGGCTGTACAAATCCTCGTATGGCGATGCGATTGGGACGTCAACCATTGGTGGAACTCATCAGCTTCCGGTCCCAATCGTCCAGTTCATCGAGTTTCTGCCGGACACGCAAGAGATCGGACGGGGCTTTGTAGTTGGGCAGCCGGGTGCGGATCAGGTGCTGGAGAACAACAAGCAAGCCTTCATCGCCGCTTTTGTGCAACGCTCGCGGTTTACGACTGCCTATGCATCAACGTTGACGCCGGCGCAGTTCGTTGACGCCCTCTTCACGAATACCGGGGTGACGCCGTCGGCGCCAGATCGAACGGCAGCCATCGATGAGTTTGGAGGAGCGGGTACCAGCGCCGACAATGCAGCGCGTGCGCGTGCGCTGCGGCGAGTGGCGGAGAACTCAGGCTTTGCGCAGCAGGAGAGCAACAAAGCGTTTGTGTTGATGCAGTACTTTGGGTACCTGCGCCGGAGTCCCAACAACACACCAGACTCAGACCACAGCGGCTATGAGTTCTGGCTGAACAAGCTGAACCAGTTCAACGGCAACTTCGTCAACGCCGAGATGGTCAAGGCATTCATCATCTCCGGTGAGTACCGACAACGCTTCGGACCCTAGCAAGCAACCGGTGTCTATCGTTGTACTGGCGATCGATCTTAATGTGGTGGTCCGGTGCGCTGTCTCCCAGGTTAGCACCACCTCGCACCTCGAACAGTCTAAGTCGACTCCCCCTTCAGTCGCCCCGCCTGGCGAGTTACGTTCGAGGGTAGAAGGAAAGACAATTTGATGCTTAACAAGATTCTTCACGGGTCCTTACTGGCAGCAACTCTAACCCTGGCTGCATCATCAACAGTCGGCCAATGCCTCACACCAAGTTTCGATGCTGGAATTGTTGTCGAAGCCGGTGGGGCCGGACCTCAGGGAGAAATTGCGTCAGGCGACCTGAACGGCGACGGCATAACCGACATCGTTGTCCCACGCTTCGTGACCAACACAATCTCGGTAATGCTTGGTAACCCAACCGGGGCCCCCACGGTCGTGTTGATAACCTCGGTACAAGCACCATCGACCGTTGGTATTGGCGACTTCAATCATGACGGAAAGAATGATCTCGCGGTCAGCCACTCCGCATCTTCAAGTATATTTCTAGCGGTCCTCTTAGGCGACGGCGCGGGTGGTTTCGGCGCGCCTACCGACTTCCCGGCAACACTTCAGAAACCGCTGCTGGTAGCCGATCTCAACAACGATAGCAATCCCGATGTGTTTTTGAGCAGCACGAGCACCGGCTCTTCACAGGTCTTTCTCGGTAACGGGAGCGGCGGCTTCGCTGCACCCTTCACTGTCTTTCTAAATGGCAACCCCACCAAGATAGTGGCGGCGGACTTTAACAATGACGGGAAACTGGATTTGGCAACAATCGGTGACGGTTCCAGCTTTGTCTCAATCGCCCTGGGCGATGGAACGGGTCACTTCGGCATGGGCACAAACTTTCCTATTGGTTCCACATTATTTGGCAGCATTGCCGCTGGCGACTTCAATAGCGACGGCAAGGTTGACCTGGTAACGGCAGGCCAAACCGACGGCATCGCGATCTCGTTGGGTGATGGGGTAGGAGGTTTCGGGCCCTTTACAAATATCATCACGGGCTTCCAGACCACCGGCATCGGGGTGGGCGATTTTAATGGAGATGGCAAACTGGACGTGGCGACTAGCGGTTCCAATCGCATCGCAATCCTTGTCGGCAATGGCAGCGGCGGATTCGGCTCTCTAACTCAATATGCGACGAGTGAGGCGCCCAGTAACGTAGTCGTAGCAGATCTCAATGGTGACAGCAGACTCGATGTAGGCGCAGCCAGCTGTCCCAGCTGCCCAAATGCCGTAACCATCCTCTTCGGTGATGGCCTGGGGAAGTTGCGCTATGCAAATGTTCTGAATCTGGGGATGAGTCCCTTTGCGATTGCCAGCGGTGACGTAAACGCCGACGGTAAGGCTGATCTCGCCGTAGCCAATATCAGCCACAACAACGTTTCCATTTTAATCGGCGACGGGGCCGGCGGCTTCAGCTCGCCCACAAATTTCCCCGTTGGAAATCAGCCGCGATCAGTTACCCTCGGCGATTTGAACAATGATCAGAAACTCGATCTGGTCACGGCCAACTTCAACGACCGAACCATAACCATTTTGTTGGGCGACGGCTTGGGAGGTTTCAGCGCACCAAACAACTTGGAAGTACCCGGTTTTAACCCACACTACGCTGCCATTGCCGACTTTAATAACGACTCACTGCCTGATCTAGCCGTGGCCTATTTGAGCGCCAACATTGTTTCCATTTTGCTGAATAACGGGGTGGGTGGATTCGGCTCTCCCACAAATTTTCCGCTTCCCTCGGGTGGTCAGCAACTTGCCATTCACGACCTCAATGGAGACGGCA
This sequence comes from Pyrinomonadaceae bacterium, assembly GCA_023717565.1. Lineage (GTDB taxonomy): Bacteria > Acidobacteriota > Blastocatellia > Pyrinomonadales > Pyrinomonadaceae > PSRF01. Next base: position 22,539 of record JAMQPI010000402.1, read on the forward strand.
AAGCCGACCTTGTGGCAGCAACGATCAGCGGCGTGGCCTTTTTATTGGGCAACGGAGGCGGTGGGTTTGGACCTACCAACACCCTTCCGACCCCTGCGAGCGCCAGATCTGTTGGGGTCGGTGACTTTAACCGTGATGGCAAGGCCGACATCGCCACTTCCATTGCAAACACAAATAGCGTGCGGGTTTATATTGGAGATGGGCTGGGAGGTTTTGGCCCACCCGCAGACTTTAGAACGGGTGGCGGGCCGAGCTCCGCCACAGTTGCGGACTTCAACGGTGACGGAGAATCCGACGTGGCCACGGGCAACAGCCCCGGCACTGCTTCGGTGCTGCTCGGCACTGGCGCGGGAGGTTTCGGAATGGCCGTAACATACCTGGACGGCGGAGTCAACAACAGATCGATTACTAACGGCGACTTCAATTCCGACGGTCGGCCAGACCTGGCGACGGCTAGCCAGACAGGAACAGTTGGCATCATTTTGAATACTTGCTCCGTTACGCCTTTGCCAGTCCCTGCGTTGTCCGTCTCTGATGTTATGGTGACTGAGGGTGATACGGGCGCAGCCAATGCAACATTCACCATCAATCTATCGGCTCCCGCTAACAAACCTGTTTCAGTTAGCTTCCACTCTGTCGCGCTGGACGCCCAAAAGGACGTTGATTATCAAACCACTCAGGGACGAGTGACATTCACGCCGGGTACGACCAGCCAAACGATCAATGTCCCGGTCACTGGAGATACCCTCGACGAGTTTGACGAGCAATTCAGCGTGTCGCTTGATTACCCGCTCAACGCAAACATCAGCCAGGCGCGAGCCCAAGGAACGATTCTCGACAACGATCCGCCGCCGACAGTCTCAATCAATGACGTGACGCTCACCGAAGGGAACGCTGGAACTACGGCCGCGATCTTTACCGTTTCCCTATCGGTTCCCAGCGGTAAACCTATTAGTCTTTTGGTCTCTACCGCGGACGATTCGGCTAACGCCGGTGCGGACTACCAGCCCGTTAGTGCCACCGTCAGCTTCAACCCCGGCCAAACTTCACAAACAGCCAGCGTGCTCTTAGTGGGCGATAACATCGTGGAGGCCGCGGAAAGATTTTTTGTCAATATCACCAGTCCGGTTAACGTTACCGTGGCAGATGGGCAGGGTATTGGGACCATTATCAACGACGATACTTCCGTGCAGTTCGGCGCAGATACCATCGCTGTGAACGAATCGGCTGGAATCATCCAGGTGACAGTGACGCGGATAGGGCTGCTTTCAGGGACCTCTACCGTCAGTTACTCGACGAGCGCGGGTACGGCTTCTGATAGAACAGACTACAACCTGGCGGTCGGCACCTTGCGATTCGAACCAAATGAGACCAGCAAGACTGTCACAGTCTTCATTACCGATGATGCTCTGGTCGAAAATCCGGAGACCTTCAGCATCACACTAAGCGACGCCGCCGGGTGCACTATCGGCTCACTAGGAACGTCAGTCATTACTATCACTAGCGATGACCTGACGCCGGGACCAAACCCGCTAGACACTGCGTCATTCTTCGTGCGGCAGCACTATCGCGACTTTCTCAATCGCGATCCGGATCCAGACGGATTCGCGTTCTGGACCGATCAGATCACGTCCTGCGGCTCAGATGCTCAATGCATTGAGATCCGTCGCATCAACGTGTCGGCAGCCTTCTTCCTCTCGATCGAGTTTCAGCAGACTGGATACCTGGTGGAGCGGCTGTACAAATCCTCGTACGGCGATGCGGTTGGTACCTCAACTATTGGTGGGGTTCATCAGCTTCCGGTTCCAATCGTCCAGTTCACAGAGTTTCTGCCGGACACGCAAGAGATCGGACGGGGCTTTGTAGTTGGGGCTCCCGGCGCAGACCAGGTGCTGGAGAACAACAAGCAAGCCTTCATCGCCGGTTTTGTGCAACGCTCACGGTTTACGACAGCCTATGCCACGACGCTGACGCCGGAGCAGTTTGTTGACACCCTGTTCACGAATACCGGCGTGACGCCGTCAGCATCAGAGCGAACGGTGGCTATCAATGAGTTTGGTGGAGCAGGTACCAGCGCTGACAATGCAGCCCGTGCGCGCGCTCTGCGGCGAGTGGCGGAGAACGGAACCTTTGCACAGCAGGAGAGCAACAAAGCGTTTGTGTTGATGCAGTACTTTGGGTACATGCGCCGGAGCCCCAACAGCGCACCAGACTCAGATCACAGCGGCTATGAGTTCTGGCTGACGAAGTTGAATCAGTTCGGCGGCAACTTCGTCAACGCCGAGATGGTCAAGGCGTTCATCATCTCCGGTGAGTACCGACAGCGTTTTGGTCCTTGAGAAAAGTCGCGGCTTTTGGTCTGTACCTGGGGGCCTATCGAGAGCATCCCGCCGAACTTGAAATGAATTTCCTTTGGCGCGGGTTCTCCGTTCGAAGCCCGCCGCAGTCTTCGCCCTGTCTAACAGTAGACGAAAGGTAAGCCATGCCCCGCACGCTCCGTCACCCGATCTACGTCACGCCCTTGCTGAGTCTCGTACTGCTGTTGCTGCTGATGAGTTTGCCCGGCGGGCGGAGCTCTCTCTGGAATCATGTGCGACCAACCGTCGGCGCGGCGACCTTTTTCAGTGTTAACTCAACGGGTGATGGACCGGACAGCAACCTGACTGACGGCCTATGTAACGACGGCACTGGAGCCTGCACGTTGCGCGCGGCAATGCAAGAAGCGAACACCATTGCCGGCGATGACACGATCACCTTTGACATTACTCTCAATGGCAGCATCATTACCCTGAACAGTTCACTGCCCGACATTGCCGGCAACCTGAACTTCTCGGGAAATGGCTCGAGTTTGCTAACGGTTCAGCGCAGCACTGCGGTCGGCACGCCTGATTTCCGAATCTTCACGATCAACCCAGGTATAGCGGTAACGATCACCGGCTTGACCATCTCCAACGGTCACGTCGCTGGAATGACTTTCCCTGCGAATTCAGGGGGTGGCATCCTGAATTCCGGAACTCTAACCGTCAACTTGTGTACCGTATCCGGTAATTCTGCAAGCGCCGGCGGGGGCGCGGGCATCCACAATCTCGATACGTTAATAGTCAGTGACAGCGTAATTTCCGGCAATTCCGGAGGTGGCATAGCCAATAGCCTTTTTGGCGGCACGACCACAGCGACGATCAACCACAGTCTGGTCTCCGGAAACACAATCAGCAGCGGAATCTACAACAATGGTCTAAATGGAACGGCCAACCTCACGATTAACAACAGTACGATATCGGGAAACACTACCGACAGTGTAGCTGGCGGTGGCGGAATTCTTAATGGCGCCGGCAGCTTCACCAGCAGGGCGGCGCTCACCATAAACAACAGTACTATTTCCGGCAACCACGCCACCGCCGGCCAGGGCGGTGGAATTTATAGCGCAGCTGTCTTCGGAAACGCCCTGACCACCCTCACGGTCACCAACACCACCATCACCGGCAATACCTGCAACGGGGACGGTGGCGGTATCCTGCACTTTAGTAACGGCAGCGGCAGTACGGCGCTGGCCACGGTAACCAACAGTACTATTGCGGGTAATAATGCCGGTAGCACCAGTGGCAAAGGCGGCGGCATCAGTACCTCGATCACGCCGGATAGCATCACTACTTTTTCTCTCCGCAACACGATCGTCGCCAAGAACATCGCGAGCGCCAGCGCTAACGCTCCCGATCTCTCCGGCGATTTCGATTCGCAAGACTACAACTTCATTCAAAACACCTTTGGCTACACCTTCACCGGAACGACAACTCACAACCAATTGGGCCGAGAACCACAGCTTGCCGCGCTTGGTGAATACGGCGGTCTTACAAAGACAATGATTCTGCTGCCAAATAGTCCGGCAATAGACGCGGGCGATGTTTCAAATCTTGCGGCGGACACCACCGACGTAGACGGCGACGGCAATATTACTGAGCCACTGCCGATTGACCAGCGTGGATTCCCGCGCGTAATCAATACCCGGTTTGACATCGGTGCGGTTGAAACGAACTACTCGATTACAGCAACCGCGGGCTCGGGTCAAAGTGCCACCATCAACACAGCTTTCGCCATGCCCTTTAAGGTTACTGTTACCGAGTCTGGCAATCTCAGAAGCGGCCTTTTAGTAATGTTTAGGAACCCGCCGACAGGGGCGAGCGGCGAGTTCACAACCTCTCCACTCGTGACGACGGACATTAACGGAGTGGAAGCCGCGGGGTTCAAAGCTAACGGTACGGCAGGAGGTCCTTACAATGTAACTGCCGGTTTCAGTTTCAGCGTTCTGCCAAACGTTGCGTTCAGTCTGACTAATCTGAAGGCGGGAACATCAACCGCCGTCACGTCGTCGCTGAACCCGTCGGCGTTTGGTGATAGCGTGATGTTTACAGTAGCAGTCACGCCAACCACTACCGTCCCCCTCGGCGGCAACCTTCCGACCGGAACGCTTCAATTCAAAGTCGACGGAATGGGCCTGGGTGGGCCCGTGCCTTTAGATCCAACCGGGGTCATGACGTTCAACACTCCATCCCTGGCCGTGGGGTCACACGTCATCAGTGCCGACTACAGCGGCGACGCAAATTTCACTGCGAGCACAGGCACGCTGCCGTCCCCGCAAGTGGTGAACGTTGAGTTGGCCATCAACGATGTCACCATTACGGAAGGCGACAGCGGTACCAGGACGGCGGACTTTATGGTCACGCTTACCGCGGGGAGCAATGTTCAGGTGAAGGTAGACCTCGCGATGGCGAATGGCACGGCTGCTGCGGGCTCGGACTATCAATTAACGTCAGGGACGCTGATCTTTAACCCGGGTCAGACCACGCAGCCAATCAGTGTCACCGTCAACGGCGATATTAGTTTTGAGTCGAATGAAACTTTCCTGGTGAATCTCTCGAATCCGGTTAATGCGATCATCAGGGACCCGCAAGGAGTGGGAACAATTTCCAACGACGACGCACAAGGTGGCTTCATCAGTCTCAGCCAGACAAACTACATGGTCGGTGAAAGCGCCGGCTTCACCACCATCACAGTCAATCGCAGCAACGACCTCTCGGGCCCAGCCACTGTTGATTACGCAACGTCGGATGACAGTGGCCCAGGGCCTTGCTCAAACGCGAACAGCGTCGCCTCACCTCGCTGTGATTTCACGGCTGCGTTTGGCACGCTGCGATTTGCAGCAGGCGAGAGTTCGCAGACTTTCGTGGTGTTGATCTCGCAGGACAATTACCTCGAGGGTCCCGAAGCCCTGGCGCTGACGCTCTCGAATCTGACGGGCGGCGCGGCCTTTGCCGCCCCCTCATTTGCTATCCTGACGATTACAGATGACCCAACCGAGCCCTCGACGAATCCAATTGATACCGCCAATGCTTTCGTCCGTCAGCACTACCATGATTTTCTGAATCGGGAGCCGGATCTGGCGGGCCTCGAGTTCTGGACGAATCAGATCACCGAATGCCAGCAACCAGGCGCGACCTGCAATGCCGAGGTGCGACGCATCAACGTCTCCGCCGCTTTCTTTCTGTCGATCGAATTTCAGGAAACAGGCTACTTTGTTTACCGCACGTACAAGGCAAGCTATGGAAACATAACGGGAACACAAGTACCGTTAAGGTTAGCTGAGTTCCTGCCGGACACGCAGCAGATCGGGAAAGGCGTGATCTTTGGTGAGCCGGGATCGGTTCAGCGATTAGAAAACAACAAGGTCGCGTTTGCTCTGGATTTCGTTTCCCGCTCCCGTTTTACCAGTGCCTATCCGACGACGCTGGCGCCGGCGGAGTTTGTTGATGCGCTCTTTGCGAACGCCGGCGCGACGCCATCAGCGACTGACCGGCAAGTAGCTATCGATGAGTTTGGCGGTGTCGGGAACACGGCTGACCTGGCCGCGCGGGGCCGAGCGTTGCGGCGAGTAGCGGAAAACTCAACGTTGGCCCAGCAGGAGTTCAATAAAGCGTTTGTATTGATGCAGTACTTCGGTTACCTGCGTCGCAATCCAAACGACGCGCCGGAGCCTGGATTGAATTTCGACGGCTATGATTTCTGGCTGGCCAAGCTGAACCAGTTTGGCGGCAACTTTATCAACGCCGAAATGGTGAAGGCGTTCATTATCTCAGGCGAGTACCGTCAACGCTTCGGCCCATGAGCAACTGACGATTGCCTTCAGTCGAAGAAACAGTGTGCGACCTTTGGACAGAACACGAAGTGTCACAAGACTAGAGTGTGCTCGGGTGTGATTGCCATAAGATCACCCGTCACCTTTGGGTTGATGCAGTCCTTCGGTTATCCATTTTGGAGACTATTGGGTAGGTCATGTCCGTGATTCTCAGGAGAACTTGAAATGCTTTGTTTTCCCCGCGTTTCCGCATCGTGCGAGGCCAGATATGTAACGAGCACGCTGGCAGTGCTCGGCTTGTACCTGCTCCTGATTGCGCCCTCTGTTTATGCGCAGGCTGTTCCGGGCTTCCAGGCACCTGAAAAGCCCAAGTCAGCGGAGGTATCCGTCCAAGCCAAAGCTGCGCGCGGCGAGGCTCCTTTGAGCAACCTGTACAGTCACCTCGGAGTTGACCCATCAAAAATCAGACGTCTTCCGGCTCTGGGTGCCCGCGAGCTGCGGAAAGAGATGTCGCGAAAGATTCTGCGGATCGGAGTTGTCAGGTCTCTTGGTCGTCCACTTAATCCGATGACCGACGGACCATTCTACAGGCTAGTCGAGGGTGAGGTGCGTGTTATGGGAGTCGTTTCGGAAGGAGCGCTCTATACTCGCGTGCGTTTCACCGGAATGTCGCTGCCCGCCGGAGCCAGGGTCTTCGTCTATTCAATGAAGAATCCCGACGACTTCTACGGTCCGTATGAAGGGCATGGTGATTCGGAGGATGGGACATTCTGGACCCCTCCCATGAAAGGCGATGGAGTAGTCGTCGAGTACTTCACTCCGAACTCGCCAACCACCACTGCGGAGGTTCCTTTCAACGTCTCAGACGTCAGCCATGTCTTTAAGGATGCAGTGGACATAGAAGCCGCGGGTCTGTGCAATCTCGAAGTGCCTGCCGAATGGGCCACCGTTGCAAAATCTGTGGGCCGGGTTCAGTTCGTTAGTGGCATCTTCGAGGGTCTTTGCACCGGTACTCTGCTCAACGACGAGATCCCTGGTGGTGAGATCCCATACTTCCTCTCGGCTAATCACTGTATCGGCACACAGACCGAGGCCCAATCGGCGCGGGTCCATTGGTTTTACGATAGCGGCGACGACCCACCTCCCGGGACCCCGTTCACGGACGGCGCCAACCTTCTCGTTACCGGTACCGCGAGCGATTTTACTTTCATGCGGCTGACAGGTGCCCTCCCTGGAGGGCTTGTCTTTTCCGGATGGAGCGCCAACCCTGTTCCGTTATCCACCTCGGTTAGTGGCATCCATCATCCTGAAGGATCGCACAAGCGCATCTCTTTTGGATCGACTAACTCAAACTGTGCTGGTGGCCTTCCCGGTCCGTGTGCGAACTTTACCCACGTCGGGTGGAGTTCCGGCACCACCGAGGCAGGTTCGTCCGGCTCGGGACTATGGATCGGACCTGCTGCCAGTGCGCAGTTAGTCGGAACGCTCACCGGCGGTGCTGCCTCTTGTACGCCCCCCTCAGGTACCGATGATTACGGCAGCTTTAGTGTGACCTACCCGAGTATCTCTTCTTTCCTTAACGGAACTGATTGCGTTTCCTCGATCAGTCCGACCAATCAAAGCTTCTCAAACTTCTCTCAGTCGGGAACTCTGAACGTCATCGCGCCGGGCGGATGCAACTGGACGGCGAGCAGCACGGCCAGCTTCATAACCATTACCTCGGGCGCGAGCGGTAACGGCGGTGGGACCGTAAACTTTTCTGTCGCGGCCAATAACGGTGAACAGCGTTCCGGATCGATTGTGATCGGCCAGAGGGTCTTCAACGTTACCCAGGCTCCGGGCGGTGGTTGCGTGCCTAGTCCGATCATTGTCGGCCAGACCGTTAATGGCTCGCTGAACGGGGGAAGTTGCCCGCTCGGCGACGGTACCACCTATCAGCCTTTCAGGTTCAGCGGTTTGGCTGGTCAACAGATATCGATCCTGATGACTTCAAATGACTTCGACGCCTTTCTCTTTTTAGTAGGCCCGGATGGTTTCATCCTTGCTACAGATGATGATGGTGGCGGGGGCTTAAACTCTCGGATTCCCCCAGGAAGCGGGCGGTTGACTTTACCGGCGGATGGAACCTACATCATCCTGGCAAATTCCATTAGTCCAGTTATCCAAGGTCAGTTTTCCCTGACGTTGGAGGGACCGCCTCTAGCCGATCTGGCAGTCTCTACCATCGCGGCCAATAATCGGGTCGTTCCGGGCTCTAAGGTCGTTTATCTAATCACTGTCACAAACAATAACGGTACCACGGCTAGTTCTATCACGGTCACGGACAATCTTCCGGCAGGTCTTACTTTCTCTTCCTGTGGTGCAGCGGATGGAGTGTGTGGCGGGTCGGGAAACAACCGGACGATCACTTTTCCCTCGCTGGCCGCTGGCGCGTCGGCGACGGCAGTTCTGAGCGCCACGGTAGATAATTCGGCAGCCGTAGATACAGTGATCAGCAACACCGCGACCGTCGGCGCATCGACTCCTGATCCACATTCAGCCAATAACGCATCCACAGCGACGGTGACTGTCAGGTCAACGCAGTTTCCGTCACGAGCAAACGGAAGAATTGCAACTAAATCTGATCGGCAATTTACGGGTAGCACACAGCCGAGTGGGATCTACGGAATAAATCCCGACGGAACATCTGAAGCTCTGCTCATCGGCAATACCAGGCCGATTGCCTCTCCTCCGTCGTGGTCACCGGATGGCACTAAGATCGCCTATGGCAGAATTGGTGGACCCCCTCCGTTTGAAGATGAGATTTATGTTGCCAATGCTGACGGCACTGGTTCCTTAATGATCGCCGGAAATGCCTTCAATCGGAACAGCCGAATCGCCTGGTCGCCAAACGGCGCAAAGCTGGCTTTTATTGGGACCGGCGGGCTTGTTCATATCGTGAATGCGGATGGAACGGGACTGACAAAACTCCCGGTCAGCCCGGCGTCCATTAATGACCTTTCTTGGTCTCCAGACGGATCAATGTTCGCTTATTCAAATAACGTTGATGTCTTCGTCATGAACGTGGACGGAAGCGGGCAAATGAATTTGACGCAGGGACGAACCATGATTGGGCTCGAGTTGGCGAGGAACTTACTTCCTCGCTGGTCGCCGAATGGGACGAAACTCATATTCAGCGCTGAAGCCAGCAACCAGAAGCACGTTTACGTCATCAATCCGGATGGCACTGGTCTGGCTCCACTTGTAACTCTGCATCAGTCAATGCAGCCAACCTGGTCGCCCGATGGCTCAAAGATCTCCTTCATCGTTCTTAATGAGCTCTACGTAGCAAACGCTGACGGTTCGGCTCCGATGGCACTCACCAACAATCATTTCTATAACTTAATGCCTGACTGGCAGTCACTCGACGTGCCACCGCCGGCAGTACAGCTTAGCGCCTCGGCTTATCCAGCGACGGAAGGCACTGCGGGAGTTAGCGTCGTAGTCACCCGCACCGGCGACACGTCGGGCGCGTCATCTGTTAACTACGCAACCACCGACACGTCTGGCGCTAACAACTGCAACTTCAACAACGGTGCGGCGTCTTCCCGCTGCGACTACCTCACTACCATCGGGACTCTGCACTTTCTTGCTAGTGAGATGTCTAAGTCAATCACGATTCCGATCATCGACGACTCCTTTGCCGAAGGCAGCGAGAGCTTCACGTTTACAGTCAGCAACCCGACTGGAGCGACGCTGGGTTCGCCAGTTAGCGCGACAATCACCATTGCTGATAACGAGACGATCAACGGCGTGAATCCGATCGACGCGTCCGGCTTTTTCGTGCGCCAGCACTACATCGATTTTCTTAATCGCGAACCTGACCCGGCCGGCTTCAGCTTCTGGACCGGTGAAATTGAAAACTGCACGCCCAAACCGCAATGCACTGAGACTAAGCGCATCAATGTCTCGGCGGCCTTTTTCCTGTCAATCGAGTTTCAGCAGACTGGATACCTGGTGGAGCGGCTGTACAAATCCTCGTACGGCGATGCGGTTGGTAC